>DATKSS010000054.1:0-12966 GCA_035531515.1 Candidatus Dormiibacterota bacterium
CGAGTTCGCGATCGCTCTGCCCGTGCTCATGTTCCTCGCCGCCGGCACCATGGAGATGGGCCGGGGTTATTCGTTTGCCATCGCCACCTCGAATGCGGCCAGAGACGGCGCCAGGTTTCTAGCCGGCAAGACCGCGGCCACCAACGGCGCCGGCGCATTGGCCATGTGCAGCCTGGTCACCGCAGACCTGGCGGCCGTGACAGCATCTGCCAACGTCAGCTGTCCGACCGTCGTGACGACCAAGCCCGTGGCTGGGGCGTACGCACCGGCGCCGGGGAAGGTGATCGTCGTCGTCTGGTGCGGCAATCCAAGCGACTGCACGGGCACGGCCACCGTGTTCTCTCAGAAAGAGGTCGACGTGTACGTGTACTACGGCTTCAGCGATTTGAATCTACTGGGAGGCGGAATCACCATCTCTGGGGCAAGCCGCGCCACGACGTCCTGGTGAGATCCGCCCAACGCCACAGCCGATCCGCCGGCCAGGCGATGGTCGAGTTCGCCCTCGTGGCACCTGTGGTCCTCCTGCTGATCGGCGCCACCGTCGACATCGGGCGCGGCCTGCTCCTCTACACGCTCCTTCAAGGGGCTTCGCGCGATACGGCGCGCCAGGCCACGCTCGCCTACTACAACGGCTCGAACTCGCTTCCGCCGGACTGCACTGCGCTCGCCACGCCGTGCTCTCTCAGCTCAGCCATCAACGGAGCTCACGCGCTCGATTCGCTTGGCGTCTCGGTCGTCTACCTCGACTCTGCCGCGACCAACACACCTCCCACGTACGGCACCTATGTCGCCAATGCCGACCCGACGCAGCCGGGCGCGATCACGCTGCTCCCCGGCGACGCGAGCAACACCGTGTACGTCTTCATCTACGAGCTGGACTCGAGCGCCAGCCCAGTCACGGAATGGGGTTGTTCCGCATGCGGTCCAGTGCGCACCGGCGGTCACCAGCGGGTGGTCGTCGACCTCAAGCTCAAATGGCAGCCGGTCCTGGCTCGGTTCCTCGGCATCCCGGCGACCGTGACGTTCGACTCTCAGACAGTCGACCGGCTCGAGTTCTGATGCGCGCTCGAAGCCAATCCGGCCAGGTCATCGTGCTGGTGGCATTCGCGTTGCTCGCGCTCATCGGGTCCGCCGCCCTCGTGCTGCTGGCGGGCTCGGTCGAATGGCAGAAGAACCAGCTGCAACAGATCGCCGACCAGGCCGCGCTCGACTCCGCCATGAAGATTGGGATCGGCTGCAGCGCCGCGAGCGCGAACACCGTCATCACAGAGGCAGACAACTTCATCGCCAGCCAGCGAGCTCGCACGGGCGCTCTCGGCATCGCCGCCGGCACCTGCGCCACGCCCTACACCGGCACCGACACCTTCGCTGGGGGGCTCAGCGAGACGATTCACTATCCATATCGCGCACACCAGCAGCAGGTCGAGGTCGTTCTCACGCTGACCCTCCCGATCTCATTCGGGACCCAGCTCGGCCAGACGAGTACCACGGTGGTGCGACGTGCAGTCGGCCAGCAGCTGGCGGGTTCCACCACCGCCCTTTCCGCGACGTCGCTGTCCTGCACCGGCGGCCAGGTCAACATCGCCGGTTCGGTGCTGACGCAGAACGCCATCGCCCTCAGCGGAGGCTGCGCCCTGTACGCGCACATGCGCTTCGACGCAGCGTCGGGCACCTACTCGGACCTCGGGGATGTCTCCGTCTACACGGGTGGCCAGAGCTGGACCGCCGCCGGAGGCTCGTGCACCGCAGGGGCCAACTCCGGGAGCTCCAGCGCCATCTGCTCCGACGGTTCTGAGGTCTCCGGACACGTCCCCGTGGCCTGCGGGACGAGCGGAACCAACGCGTTTCTTTCAGCAGGCGACGTGGCGGTCAACCCCAACCCGTGCGCCGCCGGTGTCGCGCCACAACCGGAGGCGCCTTTGTCCTCAGCGCAGCCACCGGAACCGGACACCGACGCGGCCGCGATCGCGACTCTCCAGAACAGCGCCGGCGGCCTGCTCGGCGCGGCCTGCACGACGGCGGGCACGTACACGACGCCCATCATCGTCAGCGGCGCGACCGTCGCCACGGGCCTGGGCCCGACCCCGGCCAAGGATGCCACCGGGATCTATCACTTCAAACCCAGCTGCTACGGCTACATCGACCTCACGAGCTTCAGCGGTGGCATCACCAATCGCCAGGTCGGGCCGGACGCCGGCGCCCAGAAGCACTTCGTGACCGCGACCATGCCCGCCGCGAGCCTGCAGCACACGCTGCTGGTCGTGACCATCAACTCCCTGGAGACCCCGAACCGGTTTGTCGCACCGGCGGGCTGGGTCTCGGCGGCCCAGGTGGATGAGGCCGGGGCGGGCCGCAGCGAGGTCTGGTACTACCCGGACAACCCGGGCGGCATCTCCAGCGTCACGTTCACCATCAACCCGGCCAACATCAACACGGTGGCCCAGCTGAGCGAGTGGAACGGCGTCGCGCTGGCCGCACCACTCGACCGGACCGGCACGGCGGTGAACGCCGGCTCGACCAGCGCGACCGTGTCGACCACCGGCGCCACGGCCCAGGCGGGTGAGCTGGTCATCACCTCAGACGGATTCAACAAGGGCGTCCTGGGGCAGACCTTCGCGGCTGGCGCGGGCTGGACGAGCCTGGACAGCAACCTGCCCGACGGCTTCGCGTCCGAGTATCGGCTCGACCTCCCGGCCGCGGTCGCCAGCGAAACGGTGACCGGCAACCCCGCGACCGCGTGGTCCCTGACCATGGCCACGTTCAAGGCGGCCGGCACGGGCTCGGGTGCGGTCCTGGACCCTGGCTTCTACTACTTCAACGGCTCGGGGTCCGCCGGGGTCGGGGGCATCTGCCTCAACGGCAGCCGGCTGATGGCCCGGGACGTCACCCTGGAGTTCGTCAACCAGGCGAGCTTCTCGTCGGGGACCTGCGCCGCCGGCGGTGGTGCGGCGTGCGCGGGCGCGTGCTCGTTCGGCTCGACCCCATGCTCGATGTCGGCCTGTCCCCCCAACGCGGCTTTCGACTCCGCGTCCGGGGGCGGGTACACGTGGTTTGCCGCCCCCTGCTCGTCTGCGCCCACGGGCGACAGCAGCTGCGCCGCGGTGTCTTGGTGCCCCACGGGGGACCGCGCGTGCTGGAACACGCTCATCTGGGAAGCCCCGGGCAGCACCGGCCAGATCGCGATCAAGGGATCGTCGGTGACCCACTGGCTGCTCGGCTCGGTGTTCTGGGCGGGCGCGTGCACCGACTCGGTCAACGGGGCGTCGATGATCGAGGGTACCGTGCAGTGCGGGACCCTTTCGATCTCGGCCGGCGCCGGGGCCGGCACCGCGATCGGCGGGGACTACGGAGTCAGCACGGCGCTGGTGGAGGCCGTTCTTGTCGAATGAGTTGCGCCCGGGGGCGCATCGTGGCAGGCTTGCGGCCTATTCATGTCGATAACCAGCCCCACCGCGGGGCGGCCGCGGCGCGGGCGCCTCTACATCGTGATCGGCGCCGTGCTTGCCGTCATCGCCTTCGGGACCGCCGCCCTGCTGGCGAGCCTGCCGCTGATCCAGGGCAACACCGCCGGCACGAAGATCGTCGTGGCCAAGAACGGCATCGCCGCCCGGACGGTCATCCTGGCGTCCGACCTGGAGCTGAAGAGCTACAGCCCGGTGCCGCCGCAGGCCTACTTTTCGATCACGGACCTGGCCGGCAAGGGAGCCCGGGTCGACATACCTCCAGGGTATCCGGTCACCGCAAACCTCGTGGCTGCTTCCGGTGACCTCCTGAGCAACAGCGACGTGGCCTTCCTCCCGATCCCGTCCGGCTACGTGGCGGTGACGGTGCCGGCCGGCGAGCAGCTCGGCGTGGGCGGATACGTGCAGGTTGGCGACCGGATCACGATGCTCGCCACGATCAACACCAGCGAGTTCGGCGGCAGCCCCGGCGTGCCGGTCGTGCGCACCGTGTTTCGCGACCTTGACGTGATCAGGGTCGGCCCGGCCACCGCCGGCACTACAGGGGCGGCTGCCGTGACGAGCAGCCTGACCCTGCTCATGACGAGCTGCGACTCCGAGTTCCTGTTCTGGCTCCTGAACAACTCGACGATGAAATACACGCTCGAGTCGTTCAACGACTACGCCGCCACGCCGTCTCAACCGGACCCTTCGTGCCCCAAGCTCACGTCGGCGGCCGGAGTTGGCCCCAAGGAAGTGGACGCGCGCTGGCACTTCACCACCCCCTGAGCGTCTCGCGGCGCTGATGCCAACCATCGTATTCCTGGTCGCGATCGCGGCCGCTCTGGGCGTCGGCCTGGTCGTGTACGGCCTCGTCGCCCCGCAACGTGTCGCCGACGGCGTTGACGCGAGCAGCAGGGTCACGTATCGCTCGCTGGCCGACGTCCGCGAGCAGCTTCGGCGCCGATTCGAACCTAGCGGCGCCCCGGTCTGGATCGCAGCCAGCGAGAGGGGCAGCTCGCTGGCGCGAGACCTGGCCAGCGCGGACCTCGACCTGCGCCCATACGAGTTTAGGATCCTGCAGGCCGCAAGCGCCGTGGTGCTCGCGCTGGTCGGTCTTCTGAGGTTTGGCGTCGGTCTTCCCTTTGTGGTCATGGCGGTAATCGGCTATGTCGCGCCGGCCCTTTACCTGCGCAACCGTCGGGGGCATCGCCAGCAGCTGTTCGATGCCGGCCTGCCCCGAGCCATGGAACTGATCGCCAACTCGATGAAGGCCGGACAATCGGTCACGCAGGCGCTCAGCTCCGTGACCGACAACGCAGGGCCGCCGGTCTCGGACGAGTTCGGCCTCGCGCGCCGCGAGATCGAGCTTGGCGCATCCATCGAAAGCGCGCTCAACAACATGGTCAAGCGAATCGGGAGCGACGACCTCCGACTGATGGTCATGGTGATCACGATTCAGCACTCGTTCGGAGGCGACCTGCCGGCCGTTCTGATCACCCTGTCGGACACGATGAGGCAGCGCTCCGAGATGCGAGCCGAGGTCCTGGCGGCGACCGCGCAGTCGCGCGCCTCCGCGCTCATCGTGACGCTGCTGCCCATCGTCGCCGCGGCGTTCCTGTACCTCGTGGTCCCCAACTACTTCCGACCGATGTTCACCAATCCCCTGGGTTGGGGGCTATTTGGACTGGCCGCCATCCTGCTCGTGATCGGTAACTTCTTGATCCGGCGCCTCACGGCGATCTCATGAACATCCTGCCCATCTTGCTGGGGATCCTGGCCGCGCTCGGCGTGTATCTGCTCGCCGTCGGCATCGTGGCGGCAAGGGCGAGCGATGCAGCCTCGCTCGCCCGCGAGCGCCTGGCCAGGCAGGAGATAGGGCTTGGCCAGAGCGCCGTCGCCCTCAAGCTGGAGAGGCCGCTGAGCGAGCGCCTCACCGCGCCGCTCCGCCGCTGGCTGGCGCGGCAGATCAACCGCTTCACGCCCGCCGCACAGGCGGAACACTTCCGTCGTCAGCTCGACTTCGTGGGCAACCCGCTCGGACTCGATCCCGCGGGCGTCCAGACGGTGAGGATCGCGGCGGCCGCTGCGCTCGGCACCGCCGGTACCGCGCTGGGGGTGCTCATCGGCGCGCCCGTGGCGATCGGCCTCGCCCTGGTGATCGGGGTGGCGCTCGGGTTCTACCTGCCGGTGCTGTGGCTGGACCAGCTCGTGCGCGACCGCCGGACCGAGCTGCTCGCCGCCCTGCCGAACGCCCTCGACGTGGTCGCGATCAGCATGGAGGCGGGCCTCGGGCTGGACCGCGCCCTTGAGCAGCTGGTGCGACACCAGGAGGGACCGCTCACGCTCCTGGTCGCCCGCGCGCTGCACGAGATCGAGCTCGGGCGCCCCCGCGCCGAGGCACTCGAGGAGATGGCCGAGCTGACGGGCATCGACGACTTCACCTCGCTGGTCAAGGGCATCCTGCATGCCGAGCGCACCGGCGTGCCGATCGCGCGGACCATCACGGCGCATTCGGCGCAGATGCGCGTCAAGCGGCGGCTGAAGATCAGGACCGAGGCGTCGCAAGCCTCCCTGAAGATCCTCCTGCCGACCGTCGGCTGCGTCTTCCCCACCCTGTGGCTGGTCCTTCTCGGGCCGGCCCTCATCGTCGTCCTGACGATCGGCCACTGCTGACGCCGCGCTAGCTGAGAAAGGGGTTCGTCCGCCGCTCACGGCCGATCGTGGTGGCCGGTCCGTGGCCGCTGTAAACGAGAAGGTCGTCCGGTAGCGGGAGCAGCCTGGCCCGGATTCCCTCGAGCAGCGCCGCCCCGTCCGAGTTGGCGAAGTCCGAGCGCCCTACCGACCCCGCGAACAGAGCGTCGCCGGTGAACAGGCAGTCTCCAATCTTGAGGGTCACGCCGCCCGGGCTGTGGCCGGGCGTGTGCAGCACCTCGAACGAAAGGGAGCCCGCAGGGAAGATCTCGCCGTCAACCAGGCTGACCACGTTCTCGACCCGGGTCGCGATGGGCCCGAACTCCCGGCGCAGCGGTTTGCCCTCGGCCAGGACGGCCCGTTCCGCATCGTGGACCGCGACCGGCACCAGACCGAACGCTTCGCGCAGCTCGTGTAGCCCCGCGATGTGGTCGAGGTCTGTGTGGGTGAGCAGGATCGCCTTGACGTTCGCGTGACGCCGGCGCACCAGCTCGACCATGACCTCCGGTTCCAGGTTGGCGTCGATCACCACCGCGTCGTGGGTCGCGTCGTCCTCGACTAGGTACGAGTTGGTCCCAAAGCGCCGGTCAGCCGTGACCTCGACGTGCAGCGTCACGACGCTTCGCGCGCCACGGTGTGCACGTCTCGTACTCCTTCGAGCTTCTCCATCAGGCGAGAGAGCTGAGCCAGCGAGTCGATCTCGACCGTGGCCGACACGACGGCGGTCTTGTCGTCGTAGACGTGGACCTCGAGCGCCGACATGTTGACTCGGTTCTCGGCCACGACCGTGGCGATGTCGCGCAGCAGTCCCTGGCGGTCCCAGGCCTCGATCTTGATCGCGACCGGGTAGAGGTGCGTCGCTTCCGCATCCCAGTCGACCGGCACCACGCGCGCCGCATCCTGAGCGTTGACCGCGTTGATGCAGTCAGCGCGGTGCACGGTCACGCCCTTGCCGCGTGTCGTGTAACCGACGATCGCATCGCCAGGCACGGGCTGGCAGCAGGGCGCGATCTTCGTGAGGACACCTTTCTCGCCGTGAACCAGGACGCGTGGCGTGGGATGGACGTTGGGAACGAGGGGAATCGCCCGGAGGTCGCCCCCCGGCGCGTCGAGGCTGGGGGCCATGCGCATCACGACCGCGTGCGGCGACAGGTCGCCGTAACCGATGGCCGCCAGGAAGTCGTCGGTCGTGTTCAGCTTGTGCAGCGTCGCGATCTCGAGAAGCTTTGACTCGGGCAGGTCGGCAAGGTTCACCCGGTGCATGCGGTGCAGCTCTTTGTCGAGCAGGTCACGGCCCTTGGCCACGTTTTCCTCGCGCCGCTGGCCTTTGAACCACTTGCGGATGCGCTCCTTCGCGGAAGCGCTCTTGACGAAGTTGAGCCAATCGCGGCTCGGGCCGTGCGGCCCCTTCGAGGTCAGAATCTCGACGATCTCGCCGTTCTGGAGCGCGTAATCGAGCGGGACCATGCGCCCGTTGACCTTGGCGCCGATGCAGTGGTGGCCGACCTCCGTGTGGATGCGGTACGCGAAATCCACGGGTGTTGAATCGGCAGGCAGGTTGAGGACGTCGCCCTTAGGCGTGAACACGTACACCTCGTCCTGAAAGAGGTCCACCTTGACGGTGTCGAGGAACGACTCCGCGTCCCCCACCTCGTTCTGCCACTCGAGGAGGCTGCGCAGCCAGGAGAGCTTCTGGTCGAAGCTCGAATCCTTGCCGCCCTTTT
Organism: Candidatus Dormiibacterota bacterium; assembly: GCA_035531515.1. GTDB lineage: Bacteria > Chloroflexota > Dormibacteria > Dormibacterales > Dormibacteraceae > DATKSS01. Next base: position 7,859 of record DATKSS010000054.1, read on the forward strand.
CCTTATAGGTCCAGTGAGCCGCGACCCCGAACTCGGCCACGCGGTGCATCTCATGCGTGCGGATCTGGATCTCGATCGGCTCGCCCGTGTGCGTGATCACAGTCGTGTGCAGCGACTGGTATCCGTTGGATTTCGGCATCGCGATGTAGTCCTTGAACCGCCCCGGCATCGGTTTCCACAACGAGTGGACAACGCCCAGCACCCCGTAGCAGTCGCGGACCGAGTCGACCTGCACGCGGATGGCGGACAGGTCGTAGATCTCGGAGAAGTCCTTGTTCTCCCTTGTCATCTTCTGCCACACGGAGTAGATGTGCTTCGGCCGGCCCGTGATATCGGCCTGGATGCCGACCTTCTCCAGCTCGCGGGCAAGGATCTCGCGCAGGTCTGAGACCAGGGTTTCGCGCTCGTGCCTCTTGCGCGCGATGCGCTTGACCACGTCGTCGTAGGCCTCGGGCTCGAGGTTCCGAAAAGCGAGGTCCTCGAGCTCCCACTTGATCTGCCCGATGCCCAGGCGGTGGGCCAGCGGCGCGTAGATGTCGAGCGTCTCGCGCGAGATCTTGCGCCGCTTGACCTCCGGCAGCGGGTCGAGGGTGCGCATGTTGTGGAGGCGGTCGGCGAGCTTGATGAGGACGACCCGCAGGTCCTCCGCCATCGCGACCATCATCTTCCGGATGTTCTCTGCCTGCTGCTGCTGATCTGAGCGCAGGGCGATCCGGCCCAGCTTCGTCACCCCGTCGACGAGCCGGGCGACCTCCGGGCCGAACTCCCGCTGGACCTCTTCGGCCGTGAGGTTCGTGTCCTCGACGGTGTCATGCAGGAGCGCGGCCGCGATCGTCTCGGCATCGAGCTCGAGGTCGGCGAGGATCGCCGCGACCTCGAGGGGGTGGTTGACGTACTCCTCGCCCGACAGCCGGCGCTGACCGGTGTGCGCCGTCGCGGCACGGTCGTATGCCTTCCTGACCACCTGCTGGCCCTTGGGGTCCAGGTGGTCGGCGATCCTCAGGAGCTCGGATACCGTCAATTTGCTTTCGGCGTGAAGTTTAGGGGGGGACCCTCCGGCCACTCTTCATAACCAAGTCCCGGGCGGCGAACACGCACCTAGACTTACCCATCGCCTGATGAACTCAGACAGGGCGACTTTTGCGCTCAGGATCGGCTTCTCCGCGGCCGCCGCCGCGCTCATCCTGGTCGGGGCCCCGCTGAACGCGGGCGGGCGCGTGGGATGGGCTGCGGTGCTGGCCGCCGTGGCCGGTGTGCTTTCGTTCGCCGCGGGCGTCGCATACTCGAGGTGGCGATTCGCGCTCCCGCCCGCCGCTGCCGCCCTGGTCGTAAGCCTGGTGATCGCCCAGTTCAACCCGGTGCAGAGCGACCTGCTGATGCAGCTCGGCGGCCTGCTGCTCCTCGGGCTGGCGGGCGTCGTTGGCGGAATCGCCTACCGCAGCTTCACCGGCACCCTCAAACGGCACCTCAACGAGGCCGACATCCTGCGCAGCCAGCTCGAGCAGAAGCACCGCAGGTTCATGGCTGCGACCTCGGATGCGGACGGCCCGGGCGTGCCCGGCGATGTCGGGGCGCTCACCATCAACATCTCGCGCGAGGTCGGAGCAGACCTCGCCTGCTACTACCTCGTCTCGCCCGACGGCCACCAATTCATCCCGCAGCCTCCAGGCATAGGCCTGGAGCACCTGCACCCCCAGCCTGTGCCTCGCAGGGCGGCGGGCGCCGGTCCGATCATCGAGGCAGTCGAGGCAGGCAACTCCTTTGCCGCGACGGACCAGGGAGCCCTTCTCGAGATCGTCACGTACGCGTCCGACGACCTGCACATCAAGGGCCTGCTCGCGGTCCCCATGCCGATCGGCGAGCACATCGGCGGCTTCATCCTGCTGGGCAACCGATCGCGCGCGTTCAGCGAGGACGACCGGCGGCTGGCCACCACCTTGACGCTGCGCGCCGGCGCTCTGCTGGCCAGCGCCCACGCGGTCGCCCTTTCGCGCCGCGAGTCGGCGCGCTACTCGCTGATGAACGAGCTCGTCAAAGAGGCGTCGGGCAAGACGACGAACGAGGTCCTCGAGCTGGTCCTCGACAAGGGCAAGGAGGTGATCCGCTACGAGAGCGGCCGCGCGCTGCTCTTCCAGGCCGATGGCACCTACCTGGTGCTCGACGGTACGGCCGAGGCGCACCCGGTCGACGGCCAGCTGCTGAAGGTCCGCGAGGGCGAGACGGTGCTCCGCGCCCTGGTCGAAGAGAAGGAGCACATCTACAGCGGCCTGCGGCCCCAGACGCAGGGCGGCACCGTCAACGAGGCGCTCACCCCGATCCGGGGCAAGAGCGGGGTCGTCGGAGCCCTGTGCCTCGGGCGGCGCGGAACGTCGAGCTTCAGCCATCGGGATGTGCCCGCCCTGGACGAGCTCGGGTCGATGGCCGGGGTCGCGGTCGAGAACTCGCGCATCCTCCAGGTCGTCACCGGCCAGGCCTCCAAGCTCGACACCGCGCTCGACGCGCTCGGAGAGGTGTCCCAGGCCCTGACCACGGTGACGCAGGGCTCCAGGGTGTTGGAGCTCAAGACCCTCGAGACGGCGGTCCGGGTCACGATGGGCACCGCGGGCCTGCTCACGCGCACCACCGCCGACGGGCACCAGGCCGTGATCATGTCTCGGGGCTTTCCGGCCGAGGTCGACGCGCTCGAGTTCCAGAACGGCCAGGGCATCGTCGGGGCGGTGATGCTCAGCCTGCGAGCGACCGCGGTGCCGGACATCAGCGCGAGCTTCGACCTCAGCTCTCCCCCTGACCTCGCCGCGTACGGCCTCCAGGCCGCGATCTGCGCGCCCATGCTCGAAGACGGCCGGCTCTGGGGCACCATCTCCGTGTTCGACGTCAAGAAGCGCGAGTGGACCGGCGACGACCAGCGCGTGCTGGCGACCCTCGGAAACCAGGGCGTGGTCGCGGTCAGGAACGCGGAGCTCTACGACGACAACCAGCGCAGCATCTGGGAGCTTCGCAACCTCCAGGAGGCCCTCCAGGCCGCCACCTCGACCCTGGAGCTCCCGCTGGTCCTCCAGCAGGTCCTGGCCGGCGCCGCCAAGGCTTCTTCGGCCCAGATCGGCGCCCTGGCGCTCGAGGAGGCAGGGAAGCTCATCCTGAAGGGCGGGTTCGGCACCGACCATGTCACGGCCGAAAAGCTCGCGCTCGGCGTGGGAGGCGAGATCTGCCGGAGCGTGATGGATTCCGGCGAGCCGGTGATGGAGTCGATGGAACACTCCAGCGGCGCCGACAGCCCGCTGAACCCCAGAGCCGTGCTGTGCGTCCCGATCAAGTTGCGCGGCAAGCCGATCGGCGTCCTGTTCCTCGCGAACTACCAGGACGGTCACGCGTTCAACGCCGACCATCGCAATCTGATCACCGAGCTGGGCGCGCAAGCCGCGGTGACCATCGACAACGCGAGGTTGTTCAAGGACCGCGAAGAGGTCATCCTGTCCTCGCTGGAGGCGCTTGCCAACGCGGTCGACGCTCGCGACCCTTACACGAAGGGGCACTCCGAGCGGGTGACCCAGTACGCGCTGATGATCGCGCGCCAGATGCACTACGCGCCCGACGAGCAGTCGGCCTGGGTGCGCATGGAACGCGGCGGCAGGCTGCACGACATCGGCAAGATCGGGGTCCCGGACGCGATCCTCCAGAAGACGGGCAAGCTCACCGACGGGGAGTTCGCGAAGATGAAAGAGCATCCCGTCGTCGGCTTCAACATCCTGAGCGGGCTGAAGATGCTCACCGACGAGCTGGTCATCGTCCGCTCGCACCACGAGCGCTACGACGGCAAGGGCTACCCAGACCGCAAGAAGGGCGACGAGCTGCCGATGTTCGCGTGGATCGTGAGCGCGGCCGACGCCATCGACGCCATGACGTCAGACCGGCCCTACCGGCGCGGGATGCCGCTGGAGGTCGCGGTCGAGCAGGTACGCACCGGCGCCGGCACGCACTTCCACCCCGACGTGGCCGAGGCGGTGCTTGACGCTGTCAACAACGGAACCCTGACGGTAATCACCCAGAAGTCGATGTACGAGAACGCGCCCGCCATCGGAGCATTCGAAAACCCGACTATGTAATGGCGCCGGTGAGGACAGACGTCCTCCCCCGCGGAACCCCCTCCTCTCCTCGGCCACGATTGGTGGCGCCTGGAAGGTGACACGCCGGGGTGCCGGCCGGAATGAATCCGGCCTAAAGCTCCACTGCCTCGATCTATCTAGTAGGCGCGGGCGAAGACGATCCTCCGCTTGGCCGGAGCGCCGTCCACCAGGCATTTCCCGGACACGGTGTCGGTGGGGGCGTAGTTGCGTGTCGTCACGCCGCCGGTCGCCTCTTTGACACGAGCCTCGCAGGCGACTTCACCGCACCAGGGCGCCCAGACGAAACCGCTGCGCTCGCGAAAATGCGCCACCAGCTCGTCCAGGGTCTCGACCTCGAAAGTGTTGGCGGAGCGGTAATCGAGCGCCCGCTGAAAGAGCGTGCGCTGGAACTCGTGCAGCGCGGCGCCGACCTGCTCGCCGATCCCGGCCACCGAGATGGGCGTCTTCTGGCGCCCCAGGCGCTCGACCATCACGACCTTCCCCGCCGCCGCGTCACGAGGGCCGACCTCGAGGCGAAGAGGAACGCCTCGCAGCTCCCAGTGCGCGTACTTCTCGCCAGGTCGCTCGTCGCGCCAGTCGATCTTGTAGCGGATGCCGGCGCCCTTCAGCTCGGCGATCCAGGTGTTGATGTACGCCTCGACCTGCGCGCGCGAATCGGCGTCGCGGTGGATGGGCACTACGACCACCTGGACCGGGGCGATCTTGGGGGGGATGATGAGCCCGCTGTCATCCCCATGAGCCATGACCAGGCCCCCGATGAGGCGCGTCGACATTCCCCACGACGTTGTGTAGCAGTGCTCGCGCACGTTCTCTTTGTTCGTAAAGGCGATGTCGTAGGCAAGGGCGAAGTTCTGGCCGAAATAATGGGAGGTGCCCATCTGCAGGGCCAGCCCGTCGCGCATCATCCCCTCGATCGAATGCGTGTACTGGGCGCCGGCGAAGGTCTCGCTCTCCGACTTGCGCCCGACGATCACGGGGACCGCC
>DATKSS010000055.1:0-101609 GCA_035531515.1 Candidatus Dormiibacterota bacterium
GATCGAAGCCGGCGTCCGCGTCGAGGTCCAGCACCACGAGGTCGGCACCGCCGGCCAGGCCGAGATCGACATGCGGTTCGACTCGATGACCAAGATGGGCGACAAGATGATGGTCTTCAAGTACGTCATCAAGAACGTCGCGGCGCAGCATGGCTACGTCGCCACTTTCATGCCCAAACCACTCTTCCAGGACAACGGGTCCGGGATGCACGTGCACCAGAGCCTCTGGAAGGACGGACAGAACCTCTTCGCCGACGCGAACGGCTATGCCGGCCTCAGCGAGATGGCCGTCCACTACATCGGCGGCCTGCTCAAGCACGCTCCGGCGCTGCTCGCGATCTGCGCGCCGACCACCAACTCGTACCGCCGCCTGGTGCCCGGTTACGAGGCCCCGATCAACCTCGTCTACTCCAAGCGCAACCGCTCAGCCTGCGTCCGCATCCCGATGTACTCGACCAACCCCAAGACCAAGCGCGTCGAGTTCCGCTCACCCGACCCCGCCGCCAACCCGTACCTCGCGTTTTCTGCCTGCCTCATGGCCGGCCTCGACGGGATCAAGCACAAGATCATGCCTCCGGAGCCTGTCGACAAGGACATCTACGAGCTCGAGGGCGAGGAGAAGGCGAAGATCAAGAAGGTGCCCGGCTCGCTGGCCGAGTCACTCGATGCGCTCGAGGCGGACCACGCGTTCCTGCTCGAAGGCGGCGTCTTCACCAAGGACGTCATCGACACCTGGATCGAGTACAAGCGCAAGAAAGAGGTCGATCCGGTCGCCCTGAGGCCCCACCCGTGGGAGTTCATGCTCTACAGCGACGTCTAAACGGAACGGATCCACACTCTCCAGGAGGGCCCCGGCCGACGCCGGGGCTTTCTTCTGTCTTACATGCCGAGCATCGCGCGGGCGCGCAGCGCGATCGAGATCGCGACCCTCGTTTCGGGGTCGTCGAGCTGCAAGCCCGTAAGTGACTCGATCCGCTCCACTCGATAGGACATCGAGTTGATGTGGATCCCGAGCTGCCTCGCGGCCGCCCGGCGCACCCAGCGCGCCCCCGACAGCGCCTCCAGGGTCTCGAGCAACGGCGTATCGCGCGATTGCGCGTAGGTGAGCAGCGTGCCCAGCAGCTCGTCGACGAACCGGCGCAGGGCATCCGGGCTCTGCACTTCCAGCAGAAGGCGGAACGCGCCAAGCGATCGATAGGACGCCACGCGCCCGCGTCCGCCGGCACGCCGCGTCAGGCGCAGTGCCTGACGGGCCTCGACGTGGGACCGGGAGAGCTCGCTGACTCCGTTCGCCAGGTTGCCGATCCCGACCGATGCAGTCCCCGGCTTCATCACCGGCGCCGCCGCCGCAAGGAGCTGGCCGGCCAGCTTCTCGACGGTGCCCAGGTCGGTCGCGATCTCGTCGGGCACCAGGAACACGGCCGAAGCCGTGCGAACTAGCGTGAGCGCGCCTGGCAGCCGCGATCGGATCAGGGGGCTGAGCGCCCCATCGAGCCGGTCCTGCTGGCCGCGAGCGCCGAGCGCCGCCTCGGTCTGGTCCTCGTCCGGTTCGAGCACGACGACCCAGGCGCGCTGTGGCAGGCGATGTCCCAGTCGCTCGGCTTGGCGCGCGACCCTTTCCGCCTCCTCGGCCTCGAGACCGCCGGCCAGCACCTCCTCGACGAGGTCTCCGCGCAGCCGCCGCTCGACCTCGGCGGCGGCACGCTCCTTCGACAGCTCGAGCGCCAGGACCGTCGAACCGTGCTCGAGGGCTCGTCTCCTGCCCTCGGAATCGATCGTCGTCGCGTCGACGCCCACCGCCAACAGCCCGAGGATGTCCGAGCCTGCGCGCACCGGCACCAGGTCAAGCTCCCTCGCCGGGCGGCCCGCTTTGATCCTCACCTCGCGCGCGCCGGCCTGGGCGAGCGGGTTCGGCACGTGGATCCGGGGCGGCATGCCGTCGGACGGCTCGCCCGCCCCCCGCACCCGGTACCCGTCGGCCGAATAGAGCGCGGCGCGGCCGCCGGCCAGCGAGCCGACCGCATCCAGGATCGACTTGATGCCGGCGCCCTCTAGAGAGAGCTTCGTGAACCGCTCGTGGATGTCGTGCGAAAGGCGAATCTCGCCCAGCTGGACCTCGGTGCGCCGCTGCAGCTCGCTGCGCTCGAGGATCCCGGCGACCTGGCCCGCGATCGCGCGCAGGAAGTCGATGTCGCCCGAGGTGAAATCACGCCTCTCCGTGCTCTGGACGTTGATGACGCCGACCAGTCGGGGCCCGGACTCGATCGGCACCGACAGCATGGAATGAAACCGATCCTCGTCCAGGCCGGGCACCCACTTCCAGTGCGCATCCTTGCTGACGTCGGCCACCACCGCCGGGCGGCGCGTGTCGGCGACCCAGCCGGTGATGCCGTCACCGACCCGCATCCTCACCTTCCCGACCATGTTCTCGTTGAGGCCGTTGGTGGCCGTCAAGAGGAGCTCGCGACCGGGCGGCGTCAGGAGGTAAAGCGAGCAGACGTCCGTGCCGATGGCCGAGGTCGTCTCGCGGATGATGAGGTCGAGGAGCTCATCAGGGCGCTGGGTCGCCGCAGCGGCCTGGGCCAGTCGCACCAGGAAGCTGAGCTCGCGCGCGGCGAGGCTCGAATCCTGGTCCGCGACCACGACCTCCGCCACCGATTTCAGCTTACGTGTGCCCTTCGTGCTCAACTTCGTGTCAACAACACTACTGGACGGCCACTCGCTGGTGTGCTTGATACAGGCGCCCTCCCGTTGCTTGCAGAGCCGGTGGGCGAGTTAGGCTTCCAGGGGTGGCATCCCCGCACTCGGGCCAGTGGCGTGAGCACTTTGCCGGAGTCGAGCTGCCGGTGCCCGTCCTCGGCGGCGGCATCGTCACGGGGATCAACTTCGACAACGCCGCCAGCACCCCGCCGCTCAAGCGCGTACGAGACGCCGTCAACGGCTTCTCGGACGTCTACTCGAGCGTCCACCGCGGCACCGGCTACAAGTCGAGGCTCGCGACGGAGGCCTACGAGCAGGCCCGTGAGCTGGTGTCGGGATTTCTCGGAGTCGACGAACGCACGCAGGTGGTCATCTTCGTCAAGGGCACGACGGACGCCCTGAACCGGATCGCCGCCGAGGAGGCGCGCCTGGACGGCAGGCAGGTCCTCGTCACCGAGATGGAGCATCATGCGGACCTGCTCCCCTGGCGGCATCGCAGCGGCCACGTGATGGTCGGCCTGTCCGAAGACGGGCACATCGACCTGGATGCGATCGAGCATGCCCTTCGCGCAAGCCAGGGCAAGATCGGGCTCGTCGCCGTCTGCGGCGCGTCCAACGTGACCGGATTCGTCACGCCCATCCACGAGGTCGCGGAGCTCGCGCACAGGCACGGTGCGCGGATCTCCGTCGACGCCGCCCAGCTGGCCCCTCACCACCGGGTCGATGTTCGCCCGGCGAGCGACCCTGGCCACCTCGACTTCGTGTCTCTCTCTGGCCACAAGATGTATGCGCCATACGGCGCGGGCGTCCTGGTCGCGCCGCGGGATTTCTTCGCCGGCGCCCCAGAGGTCATGGGCGGAGGCGCCATCAGCATCGTCACTTGGGACGACACCGTGTGGGCCGACCTGCCCGACCGCGAAGAGGCCGGATCCCCCAACGTGATCGGCGCGGTGGCGCTCGGCGTTGCGATCGAGACACTGCTCGAGCTGGGCTTCGACGAGATGCTGCGGTACGAGACAGCACTGGGCGAACGGCTCGTACGCGCCCTCAGCTCGATCCAGGGCGTGAGCATCCTCGGCGGCCTCGCATCGCCCCGCGGTGCGGAGCGTCTCAGCCTGGCGAGCTTCGTCGTCGAAGGCATGCACCACGGGCTTGTGGCGGCCGCGTTGAGCCACGAATGGGGCATCGCCGTGCGTCACGGCTGCTTCTGCGCCAACCCTTACGTCTTCCACCTGCTGCACATGAACAAGGAAGCCGTGGACGGCGTCGAGGCAGAGGTCAACGCCGGGCATCGCCAAGCGCTGCCCGGGGCGGTGCGCGCGAGCCTGGCGCCGTACAACACCGAGGCTGAGATCGACCGCTTCGCCGACGCCGTCGCGCGCGTGGCCCGGGGGCGGCTCAAGGCGACGTACGAGCAGGCGGCGGACGGCACCTTTGCGCCGGCTGGAGGCTGGCCGCGAATCCCGAACCCGCTGGGGACGCTGGTCAAGCACCCGGCCCGGGCGCGGGACTAGACCGATGTTGAAGTTCCTGGTGGAAGTCCTGATGGCGATCTTTCTTCACCCCGTCGCGTTCGTCCTCTGCGTAATCAACATCGTCAACCGCACCGACATGGGCGGGGTCTCCAAGGTCCTGTGGATCATCATCAGCTTCTTCTGGGGCATCGGCCCGATCCTCTATCTAGTGCTCGGCGGCGGCAAGTTCTGGTGAGGTGACGGGGCGCCGGTCGCTCCCTGAGCCTGCCGGCCTCGATCGCGACCTTTCGAAGCGCCAGAACCGGCTCGACCGTGGTCATCGACCCATGGCCTGGTATGGGCTAATCTGGATCGCAAGGGTGGGAAGCCGACCAGTCGCCTCTGGCCGCGCGCGCGCCTCGATCAACGGCTCTGCCGCCAACGGGGTGCCGGCTAAACCGGACGGGTCGAAGGGGATTCGTCCTGCGAGGAAGGCCGCCGTCGCCGCCGAGCCCCTGGTCAAGCTCACCGCCGTCTCCAAATCCTTCGGCCGCCAGTGGGTGTTGAAGGACGTGAACCTCACCGTCGCCCCCGGCGACCTGGTCGAGGTGACTGGCCCCACCGGCGCGGGCAAGACCACCCTCCTGCGCCTCGTCCACGGCCAGATTCGCCCCAACGCGGGCGAGGTGTGGGTCGGGGGACGGGGCGTGCACCGGTGGTGGAGGCGGGGCCTTGGGCGGGTGCGGCGCGAGGTCGCATTCATCTTCCAGGAACAGCGCCTCCTGCCTCGACTCAACGCCGTCGAAAACCTGGTGTTCGCGCTGCAGGTGCGAGACCCCCAGGTTCCGCAGGGCACCATCAAGCAGCGCGCCAGGGCCGCGCTCGAATCGATCGGGCTCGCCGGCAAGGGGCGATCCTATCCTCATCAGCTCTCCGGGGGCGAGAGGCAGCGCCTGGCGATCGCGCGGGCCCTGGCCTCGCGGCCACGAGTCCTGCTCGCCGACGAGCCGCTGGCGGCCCTGGACGACCAAAGCGCGGCGGTGGTCATGCGGATGCTCGAAGAAGCAGCGGCGGCCGGGACGGCGGTGATCGTGGCGACCCATCGCCACACCTTCCCGGCGAGCCGGATCCTCCGGCTGCCGAGCGCGCGCGTGACGACCAACGGCTCCCGCAAGGCGGCAACGGCCGGCCGCGGTCAGGCCGGCAGCTACGCGAAATCCGACGGCAACGGCCACTCCAATGGCAACGGCCACTCCAACGGCAACGGCCATGGCGCCGGCGGCGGCGCACCGGCCGCCAGCCCCCTCTGGCGCATCGTGATCCCGGCCCGTGAACGGCCCAGGAGAGCGCCGTCCAAGCTGGCCAGCCTGCCCCGGTGGCGGCGCCTGGCCGCACTGGCCGCCAACAGCTACCGCATCGTGGTGCTGGGCGGGCTGCGCAGCTGGAGCCGCGACGTCAGGCTGACCACCCCGGTGCTCGGCACGATCGCCCTCTTGCTCATGCTTTCCGGCACCCTCGCCCTGCTCGGCATAGCACTCGAGCGGGTGGTGGCGCAGCAGGCTGGAGAGGCATCGCTGGTGCGCGTCTACCTGGCGGCCGACGCCGCGCCTGACGCGGTGGCGGCGCTCCAGTCCAGGCTCGCGGCCGATCCGAGGGTCCTGTCGGTGACCGATGTCAGCCCTGAGCAAGCGTTGGCAGAAGCCAGCAGCCGTCCCGGCCTCGACAACCTGGCCAGCCTCAGCTCGACCAACCCCTTCCCCGAAAGCCTGGACGTGCGCGTGCGCATGGTCACGCAGGTCGGCGCGGTGGCCGCTTCGGTGGCTGGCGACCCGGCCGTCGACCCCTCGTACCCGACCTCCTACGACCCGAACACCTACTCGAGGTTGCGCCACCTCGCACTCGTCGTCGGAGGGGTCGGGCTCGGAATCGTGGCGCTGTTCGCGCTGATCGCATACGCCGTGGTCGCGAACTCGATGCGAGGAGTGGCGGCGGCGCGGCGAGACGAGGTGACCGTCACCCGGCTGCTGGGAGCCCGGGGCTGGATGCTGCGCGGCCCGTTCGTGGTGGAGGGGTTGACAACCGGCGCGCTGGCCGGTGCGCTGGCCGCGGCGCTGGTCGGCGGCGTGTGGCTGCTGGCCGCGCGGTTCGAGGCCGCGACCTACGCTCAGGTGCTGCCAAGTGTCGACGCCACCTCGGTGCGTTACGTGCTCGCGGCCGTGATCGCGGCCGGTCTCGTCCTGGGCTCGGGCACCGCGTTGCTCGGATTCCGAAAGGTCCGGGCTTGAGGACAGCGCTGGCGGCCCTGGCAATCGGCGGCATGCTCGCGGCCGTGCAGCTCGCGAACGTGGCGGCGACCGGCCCCTCGCCCTGCCCTTCCACCAGCACCGCCTCCGGCTCGCGGATCACGTGCTCGGCGACGCAGGCGGCCTACGACCAGCTGGAATCTCGTCTCGGCGGGGACCTGTCGAAAGCGCTGAGCGCCCAGCAGCGCCTGACCGTCGCGCTGAACCAGTCGGCGGCGCAAGAACAGCTGCTGTCCGACCAGATCGCACAAGAGCAGACGCTGATCGCGAACCTGCAGGACGAGATCGCGCAGCTGGACACCCAGATCTCGGACACGCAGGACCGCATAGACGTAGAGAAGCAGCAGCTCTCGGTGATGGCGCGGGCGATCTCCCGCGAGCCGAGCTCTTTGTGGCTGCTGATCGCGCGGACTGGAAACCTTCGCGACGCGCTGACGGCCACCGCCGACCTGGTCGTGGCGGGCGAACGCGCGCACGCGCTCCAGGCACAGCTCGAGGCGGACCTGGCCAAGCTTCAGACCGACCTCCAGGCTCGGCAGAACGACCTGGACACGGCGAACGCCGCACAGGACCTCATGACGTCCAACCTGAGCGCGCTAGACGGCCTGATCAGCCAGCAGAATGACACCAGCAGCCAGCTGGCTGACCTCACGACCCAGATCCAGGGCGCCCAGGCCGGCCTGCAGAACCAGCCGCCCGACGTGACCGCAGGCCTGGCCCAGCTCCTCGAGGCGCAGGAGCAGGACCTGATCGAACTCTCCTACCAGCAGGCCTGGAACCAGGCCCAGGTGGGCACGGGTCTGGCCACGCTGACCCACGAGCTGCCGCTCGGAAAAACGATCGCCGGCCTGACGCTTTCGTGGCCGATGACCGGATTCCAGATCACCCAACCCTTCGGACCGACCAGCTTCGTGCTCGAGCCCCCGCTGGGCTCGTACCCGCATTTCCACACCGGCGTCGACATGGCCGCCCCACTCGGAACGCCGGTGACGGCGGCTGCGGACGGCGTGGTCGTGGCTGTCGGCCACACCAGCGTGGGCTACGGCAACTTCGTGATCATCGCCCACGGCGGCGGGATCGCCACGCTGTACGGGCACATGCTCGCGACCCAGGTCACAGTCGGCGATCACGTATTGCGCGGCCAGCAGATCGGCCGCGAGGGCTCCACGGGCTACTCCACCGGCCCTCACCTCCACTTCGAGCTTCGCATCGACGACCAGGTCGTCGACCCGATGCCCTACCTGCCGTTGCCCTGAGAGCGCGGGCCAAGGATCCGACGGCACCGAAGCACAGGGCGCATTCTCAATAGACTTCGAGAGACTTCGCAACGCCCCCCGTAGCTCAGGGGCGCCGGGCGCGCGCAGGGCGCATTCTCAATAGACTTCGCGACGCGCCCCCGTAGCTCAGGGGATAGAGCAGGACGGTCCTAACGTCAAGGTCGGGGGTTCGATTCCCTCCGGGGGCACTTATACAGGTCTATATAACCGTGTTTGTATAACCGCCAGGGAGTTTGTGGGCGGAGCGCCGCTCCGCGTGGCACGTGCTCGATCACACCTCGGAGATCGAGGAGCGTGCCGGCTGACCTGACGCGGCGGTGAGAAGCCAGACGAAGGAGGCGCCCAACAGCACGAACATCGCGACACCCTCGAGCATGACGGCGTCCCGGGCCAGGTGGGGCGTCGAGCCGAACTCTGCCAGCGCTCCAAGCGCGGCGACCGCGATAGGCGGAAGCACGAGCCGCTGCCAGCCGTATATCGGTCGCCAGGCGCCGGCCGCCCACACGGTCGCGAACACGTAAATCTCCATCAGGTAGTAAGGCCACACGGTCTTGGCCAGCAGCACAAAGCTCGCAGCCGTGAGAGTCACCGCCGCGAACAGCCTTTGCGCCGTGAAGCCTCCAGGTCGCGTCGCGAGCCATACGTTCGCCGCCAGGGCGAGCAGGGCGACGAAGACCACGTCGTCGTGCTGGGCTACCTGCTCGAAGACGGTCCCCGTCGACAAGGTCCAGATCGAACCGGCGCCGACGATCAACAGGCCGCGGTTGGTGAACAGCGACCGCATCAAGGAGGCCGGGTCGGCGAGGTAAAACGGCAGCAGTCCGATAAGCGCGGTGGCGGAGGCTCCGATCGCCATCAGCGGAATCGCCATCGGACGCCGCCTCCAGGCGTGGAGCGCGAGCGGGACTGCATATAGACCAGCGATGCTCCGCGAGAGAACCGCAAGGCCGAGTGCTAGGCCGCTGCGCGCAGGCCAACCTGCATCGAGCCAGCGAATGGCGAGCAGCACGAACCACACCTCGAATGGCTGCTCAATGTGCCCGTAGCCCGCGAGCGATTGCCAGACCGGCGGGCCGGCGGCAAGCGCGCTGTACGCCAGTAGGCGCCAGCTGCCCGCGAGCTTGTTGCCGCGCAGCCTTTCGATGGCAGCGACGCCCTCGCGCGCCATCAAGAGGATAGAAAGGCTGAAGAAGGCAAGCGTGATCGCGCGGCGCGGATAGAGCGTTTGCATTAGCCCGAGCGCCTGCACGAGCGTGCCGATGAGTGTCAGGGGTACCAGTAACACGGGACCGTTCTGGTTCACGTTCGGGTACTGGTCTGGCGGCGGATGCGAATAGGCCGCCAGCGGGTGCCCGGCGAGAGCCGCCTGTGCGGACGGCCAGAAGAAGATGTCGAGGTCGGTGAGGACGATGGGGAGGAAACCGGCGCCGAACCATGCCGCGACAAACGCAATCATGAGTACGCCCATCAAAACGGTACGGCGCGCACTCGGGCGCTTCTGCTCCCGGCTGTCGCTCATTCGACGGCGTAGCGTAGGTGCAAGGGCCGGTTGACAGGCTGTCCAGGAGGATCCATGACCCCGGTCGAACGTTAGGCGGGATCAGAACGTTCTTATCGTGGAAAGCCGGGTGCACCCTCGGCTCTCAGCCAATTCTCAGGATCCTCTGAGGCAGAGTTCAGAGCCGTCACCCAGAATGCAACCCATGGAAACCAATGCCAGAAGGGCCAGAGTGATGGCCCGGGATGACGCGATGCAAACGCTAAACCGCCTGACCACCGGGGTGGCGATCGGTGCGATCGCAGGCGTCGGCGTGCTCGCCATAGTCAGCGCCTCGACGATTCCGGGTACCTCCTCGTCGACCGCGAGCACCTCGAGCTCATCCACGTCGAGCTCCTCGAGCTCGTCGGGCACCTCCATCTTCTCTCCGTTCCAGTCATCCGGTGGCGTGAGCTCGTCATCCGGCACGGGGATAGCCGTCTCAGGCGGATCGCACTAGCCAGCCGTGCCGGACACCTTCCTGTGGTACGTGACCCGTGCCGCGGGCGCCGTATCGCTGGTCCTGCTCAGCGGCGTCGTCATCCTCGGGCTGCTTTCGACGATGCGTGTACAGGGCGAGGGTTGGCCGCGCTTCCTGACCACGGGACTTCACCGCAACGTGGCTCTCATCGCGGTCGTGTTCCTGTTCCTTCACATCGTCACGGCGGTGGTCGATCCATTCACCCATCTCGGCTGGGGGGCTGCCCTGGTCCCTTTCTCCTCCTACTACCGAACGTTCTGGCTTGGTCTGGGCGTCATCGCATTCGACCTGCTGCTCGCGATCATCGTCACGAGCCTCGTTCGCAACTTCATCGGCCACCGGACGTGGCGCGCGATCCACTGGCTTGCCTACGGTTCGTGGCCGGTCGCGGTCATCCACGGCCTCGGCACCGGGACGGACGTGTGGAGCTTCTGGTTCATGCTTCTGACCGCGACCTGCGCGGGGATCGTCCTGATCGTGGCCGGATACCGGTTCATGGCTGGGCCTTTCGATCCGCTGCACACTGCCCGGGCGGTGTTCCGAGGTTCGGTTGAGAAGCGTGAGCTCCCATGAGCACGATGCGGCTGCTGGCCGGCCGGACGCTCAGCGCCGGACCCGAAGGGTTCGCTGAGCACGCTGCACGCCTCGGCCACCTTCCCCACGCCGGACGCGACCTCACCGAGGTCGTCGTGCGAAGCGGGCTCACGGGCCGGGGCGGAGCAGGATTTCCCGCCGGCTTGAAGTGGCGCGCCGCCGCGGCACGACACGCCCACGTGCTGGTGGTCAACGGCGCCGAGGGTGAGCCTCACAGCAAGAAGGACCGCCTTCTGATGTCGACGCGCCCGCATCTCGTGCTCGACGGCGCCCTGCTGGCGGCCCGTGCGGTCCGCATCAACGAGATCGTGCTGTACATCGGCGAGCACCACACCATCGCCCGCGCAGCGATGGAACGCGCCCTCGCCGAGCGACCGGCCGCCGATCGCAAGCATTTCCGGATTGCGGCCGCGCCGGCGCGCTACGTCTCGGGCGATTCGAGCGCCGCCGTGCACCTCGTGACCACCGGTATCGCCCTTCCGACCAATGCTCCCGCGGCGCCGGCGATGGTTCAGAACGTCGAGACGCTCGCGCACGTCGCGCTGATCGCGCGGTCCGGTGAAGACACCGGTACGGTCCTGGTGACGATGGCCGGCGGGGTGTCCCGACCCGGCGTGCTGGAGGTCGAGACCTCGTCGACCATCGCCGATGCGATTGCGCTGGCGGGCGGAGCGACGGAGCCCCCGCGGGCGGTGCTCATGGGCGGCTATTTCGGCGCGTGGGTCGAGATCGGGCAGGCCCAGGGCCTCACGCTCGACCCCGCGGCGTTGCGGGCACGAGGGCTGTCGCTCGGGTGCGGCGTAGTCGGCGTCCTGCCCGGATCCCACTGCCCCGTCTGCGAAACGGCGGGCATCATGAGATACCTGGCGGGCGAGAGCTCCGCCCAGTGCGGTCCATGCTTCTTCGGCCTCAGGGCGCTGGCGGAGGCGAGCGGGCGCATCGCGACCCAGGGCTCCAACTCCGAGGACCTTCAACGCCTTCACCGATGGGCGGCCGAGGTGCGAGGACGGGGCGCCTGCAAGCATCCCGACGGCGCAGTCATGTTCCTGCAATCGGCCCTCAGCACCTTCGGCCAGGAATTCGCCTCCCACCCCGCCCACAGGGCAAGGCGGAGCGCGTGAGCCGCCACTACGAGATCGTCGTGGACCGCATCCGGTGCGACGGCCGCGGCCTGTGCGCCGAGCTACTGCCGGAGCTGATCAGGCTGGATGATTGGGGCTATCCCATCATCTCGCCAGGCCCGATCCCCGAGCACCTGATGCCGCTGGCGGAGCGGGCGGTCGAGGACTGCCCCGTGCTGGCGCTGACATTGCGGCGCACGGAGCAGGGCAAGCGCGCATCGCGATGAGCGCAACCGCGCTCGGCGTCGCGGACGGCCGGGCGTTCGGAGGTTCCATGCGCGTCGTGGTCACCAGACCCGATTACCTCGCGTCGGCCAAGGCTGCCGCCGACATCGTGGTCGCGGAGATGGATGCGGCCGCCAGCCGCTTCCGCGATGACAGCGAGCTGAGCCGGTTGAACGCAACTCCTGAGCGCGACGTGGCACTGGGCCCGCTGCTCGCCAGGGCGATCGCGGCAGCGCTTCGGGGCGCGAGCCTCACCGGCGGCGCCGTCGACCCCACGGTGGGCGCCGCGGTCAGGCTGGCGGGATACGACGGCGACTTCGAGAGCGTCCCTGCCGACGGCCCTTCGATACGCCTGGTGGAGCATCGCATCCCGGGCTGGGAAGCCATCAGGTTCAGCGCCACCCTGAGGACCGTCTGGATTCCTCGAGGAGTGGAGATCGACCTGGGCGCGACGGCCAAGGCGCTCGCCTCCGACATTGCCGCAGAGGCGGCGAGCCGCGCGATCGGCGGAGGCGGCGTGCTGGTCAGCCTGGGCGGCGACATCGCGGTCGCTGGTGAGCCGCCCGCCGGCGGATGGTCGATCCAGGTCAGCGAGGACAGTGCGGCGCCGATCCGGGAAGGCGAGGAGACCGTGAGCATCGCCTCGGGCGGGCTCGCCACCTCGAGCATCACAGTGCGCCGGTGGACGCGCGGGGGCGCCGTGCTCCACCACATCATCGACACGGCCACTGGCCTGCCCGCCGACAGCCGCTGGCGAACCGCAACGGTGGCCGCCGCCACATGCGTAGACGCCAACATCGCCTCGACGGCGGCCATTGTCAAAGGCGAGCAAGCCGTGGCCTGGCTCGAAACTCATCGCCTGGCGGCGCGGCTGGTGGACCGCGAAGGCAGGGTCCGCCGGGTGGCGGGCTGGCCCGACCCGGCCAACTCAGAGTTCGTCCCCAACGTTTTCTGAGCAATTTCCCAGGAAACTCGTTCAGCATGGGCGCATGAACAAGGTGGGCGCGCGGGTCCTGGTCGTGGACGACGAACCCAACATCACCGAGCTCGTGGCCATGGCCTTGCGCTACGAAGGTTTCGACGTCAAGACGGCGGCCACCGGCCGAGGAGCGTTGACGGCGGTCACCCAGTTCGACCCGGCGCTGGTCATCCTCGACGTCATGCTGCCCGACATCGACGGCATGGAGGTGCTGCGGCGGCTCAACCACTCCGGGGCCAAGGTGCCGATCATCTTCCTCACGGCGAAGGACGCGACCGAGGACAAGGTGCACGGCCTGACGATCGGCGGCGACGACTACGTGACCAAGCCGTTCAGCGTGGAAGAGCTGATGGCCCGCGTTCGGGTGGTCTTGCGTAGGCATGGCGGATCAGAGGCCGAGAACGGCAAGCTTGTGCTGGCAGACCTCGAGCTGGACGACGAGGCGCACGAGGTGCGCCGCCACGGCCACGTGGTGGAGCTCACCAATACCGAGTACCGGCTGCTCCGCTACCTGCTGGTCAACGCCGGGCGCGTGCTGACACGGAGCCAGATCCTCGATCACGTCTGGCACTACGACTTCGGCGGCGACGCGAGCGTGCTCGAGACCTATGTCAGCTACCTGCGTCGCAAGGTCGACCGCTATGAGCCGCCGCTGATCCAGACCGTGCGCGGTGTGGGGTACGTCCTCCGAACCCCGAGAAAATGACCCTGTCGCTACGCGGGCGGCTGTTGATCGGAGTCATCTCACTGGTCGTGATCGGTCTCGTGGTCTCGGACATTGCGACCTTCACGCTGCTGCAGAGGTCGCTCTTCGGTCGGATCGATCAGCAGCTCACCGCCAGGTCATCGGTGGAAACGGCGTTCACCGTGCTGAGCGCTCCCGACTGCCAGATACGCTCGGCCAGCACCGTGGCAGCGTTTCCAGCCGGAAGCATCGCCGAGCTGCTGAACGACGACGGGACGTTGAGCAAGGCGTGCGTAACGCCGGGCTTTGGCAGCTCGACTTCCGCGAGCCCCGTCCTTCCGTCATCCTTGCCGGCTCTTCAGAGCGACATCGCGGTGTCGCCGTTCACGGTCGAGGGGACAGGCGGAGTGGACCATTACCGCGTCTCTTACTGGCGCGAGGATTCGTTTGGGGGCCGTGTCGTGGTCTTCGCGATTCCGCTGACCGAAACCGAAGCCACCTTGAGCGACCTCCTTCTGCTCGAGGCCCTGATCACGGTCGTGGTCGTCGCAGGCACCGCCATCCTCGCCTGGCTGATCATCCAGATCGGCCTGCGACCGTTGCAGCGCATGGGAGTGGTCGCCGACCACATCGCCGCCGGCGATCTCACGCGCCGCGTAGAGCCCGCCACCCCCAGGACCGAGATCGGCCGCCTGGGCCTCGCGTTGAACAGCATGCTGACTCAGATCGAGGCCGCGTTCGAGCAGCGCAAGGCTTCCGAGAACCGCTTGCGCCGTTTCATCGCGGATGCATCCCATGAGCTGCGCACGCCTTTGACATCGGTTCGGGGCTACTCGGAGATGCTCCGCCGTGGTGCGTCAGAATCACCGGCGGATTCGGAGCTTGCGCGACGGCGGATCGAGGAGGAAGCCGTGCGGATGTCGACGCTCGTAGACGACATGCTCCTGATCGCGCGGCTCGACCAGGGGCGGCCGCTCGAGCACCAGCCCGTCGACCTGCAGGTCATCGCGCGTGACGCCGCCACCGACGCCCGTGTGGTCGCCCCTCAGCGCGACATCAAGCTGGAGGCCGCGGCTCCAGTCATAGTCACGGGGGACGACATTCGCCTCCGGCAGGTCCTCGGCAACCTGGTTCGCAACGCGATCGTGCACACGCCGTCGAAGTCGCCGATCGAGATCTCGCTGTCGAGCAACAACGGGACGGCGCACCTGACGGTCGCCGACCACGGGCCAGGCCTGCAGCCCGAGCAGATGGACCGTATCTTCGAGCCATTCTTCCGCGCGGACCCGAGCCGGAGCCGCGACAGCGGCGGCGCGGGCCTTGGCCTCTCGATCGTGAGCGCTGTGGTGACCGCGCACGGCGGCCACGTGACGGTCAAGGAGACCAGCGGCGGCGGAGCAACCTTCGATGTCGAGCTGCCGCTGGCCTCCTCTGTGAGCTAGTCCTGGTTCTTGTCCAGGCAGCCGATCCAGATGGCGGAAATCTAAGCACCACAAGGCTGTTCGCGCCACCGTCATCGCAGGCCGCCGGATTGCGAGACTCTTGGCGAACCCCAAGGTTCCTCTCAGCCCGCCCTGAGGCCGCGATGCGAAAGTGTTGGAAGAGCTTGACGCCACCAGCTCTCCCGCGACACGGTCGCGGGGACCCGAATGTAGGGGGTGTTCCCTAGCGCCCCCTACACCCCGCCCGCCGGCGCCGCGCTGGAAGAACGTGATTCACCCGCCCCAATTCTTCGGTGCAGCCGCGACAGGAAGCGCGGCGCCCACCAGTTGGCCCGGCCAAGTATCCGCATCACCGCGGGGACGATCAGGATGCGCACGATCGTAGCGTCGATCGCAATGGCGATCGCAAGTCCGATGCCGATCGCTTTGATGATCATGACGTCCGCGAGGCCGAAAGAGATGAAGACCGCGACCATGATCGCCGCAGCGCCGGTGATCAGCCGGCCGCTCTTCTCCAGTCCCATCGCCACGCCGGCCTGGTTGTCCCCTAGCCTGCGGTACTCCTCCTGGATGCGGCTGATCAGCAGTACCTCATAGTCCCTCGACATCCCGAAGACGATGCTGAACAGGATCACTGGGATGCTCGGATCGATCGATTGTGGCGTGAAGCCGAGCAGCCGGCTGAAATGGCCCTCCTGGAAGATGAAGACCATGGCGCCGAACGACGCCGATATCGAGAACAGGTTGGTCAGCACTGCTTTCAACGGCAGCACCACGGACCCCGTCAGCAGGAACAGCACCAGGTAAGTGATCGCGATCACCGAGCCGACCGCGATCGGCGTCCGCTGAAGGATGAAGTGCACGGCGTCGAGGTCGAATGCGGTGTCGCCGGTGGCGAGCACCTGGCCTCCGGGAACGTGCTGGGCGCGGACCTCGTTCACGATCGCGCGAGCTTCATCACTCGTGTATGGCTTGCTCGTGAGCAGGTTGAGCAGCACGATATGCGGACCGGACCCCACCGCCAGTGCCTGCTGCATCGACTGGGGGAGCGAAGACGTCGGACCCGAGTACAGACGCTGGTAGTCCGCTTTGGTCAGCGACGGATCGAGATCGACGATGCTCTGGACCCGCAGCACGTTGGGCTGCGCGGCGAGGTGGTGGCTCAGGTCGTATATGTCGCCGATGTGGTCGGAGGTGACGGCTTGTGAGTCTGGGTAGTAGACGACCGCTTCGATCGAAGTCTGATCCTGGCCCGGGAAATCCTTGACCAGCGTGTCGTAACCCTGGCGCGCCTGATTCGACGGAGGCAGCTGATCGACGCCGCCCTGGGCCAGGCGCAGCTGCAGGAACGGGGTGCCCGCCAGCACCAGCAGCACCAGCGCCGGGGCGAGTACGAACCACGACCGGCGCATCACCCACAGCGCCATCGAGTGCCAGGCCCCGGTGCCGACCGCTCGTGGCCTCAGGAATGGAAGGCGAAGGTGGTCGACCCTCCCTCCTAGGACCGAAAGCAGGGCGGGCAAGAAAGTCAGCCCGTAGAACACCGCGATCCCGACGACGATCGCGCCCGCAGCTCCCATCGAGGCAAGGAACGTGCCCTGGTAGAAAAGCATCGCGGAGAGCCCGATGGCGACGGTGATGCCCGAGAACGTGATCGCGCGCCCGGCCGTTGACATCGCCGTGGCGACGGCGTCCTCGCGGCTCGCGCCCGCGGTCAGCTCGTCCCGGAAACGGTTGACGATGAACAGCGAGTAGTCGATCGCGACGCCCAGTCCGATCAACGTGACCACGTTGATGGCGTACTGGGACACGTCGGTGAAGTGCGCCAGGAAGAGCGTGCCGCCGATCCCTCCTACGATCGCCAGCACGCCGACGCCGAGCGGAAGCAAGGCGGCGACGACCGACGCGAAGATGAGGACGAGAAGCAGCAGGACCACGGGCAGCGCCACGAACTCCGCCCGCCTCAGGTCCGACTCCAGCGTCGCGTTGAAGGCCTGGTTGATGGGCACGTCGCCCGTCGCGACCACTCGCAGCGGGCCCGGATGAACCTCGGCGACGAGCTGCTCGAAATAGCCCTGGGCCTTGAGCGAGCTGTCTTTCAGCTCCACGACGACGAGCGCCATGTGCCCGTCGCGCGATACGAGGCCGGCCTGTTCAATCGAAGGGACGTTGTAGGGAGTCTGGAGGGCGATCACACGCGAGTCGCTGGAAAGAGTCGTGACCCCGTTCTCCACCGCGGCCTGGAAAGCCGGGTCTGTGGCGCTCATGGTCGAGCTGCTGAACAAGAGTGTCATGCTCGAGCCGGCCGTGCCCTTCTGCGCCTGGATCTCGTCGTTGACGAGCTTGGCCGCCTGTCCTGCCGGGAGGTTGCCACCGAACCCGCCGTTGCCGGCCAGCTGAGCGCCGGTCAACAAGGCCACGATCGAAAGTCCCAACAAGAGAGCCGAGGCGACCAGGGTGGCCCAGCGAAATCGGTAGACAAAGCGGCCCCAGCGCGCAAACATCGGCATCCACCATACCGGGCGGGGTTTCGGAGGTATGCCTCAGGTGCCGGCTACGACAGCTTCCACTGGATCCCGGCCAGAACCGGCTGGGACTCGCTGACGAAGCTCTGAAGGTTGTCCTGCTGGGTGACGAGCTCCACCAGGTAATAGACGCCGCCGTCCGAGTTTGCGCCGACGAAAAGCGACGAGGCCGCGGGGATCGATTGTCCGCCTGACGTCAGGGTGAAGCACAGTGTCCAGAAGATTCCCGATGCGGCATTCAGCGCTCCGGTCGTCGTCTGGCTGGTCGGGCAATTCTTGGCATCCGGATACTTGCCGGTGAAGTACTTGTTGATCGAGTCGCGGTTCTGCTGAGCGCTCTGCGCCGGGTTGGACAGGCCGCTGGCCACCGTGATGGCGCCCTGTGAGTTGGGGTCGACCAGGGTGATCGACTCGCTGTCTTTGTTCGCCACCGACCAGCCGGCCGGGACGGGCACGGACAGGCCGGGGTTGGTCGCCGTGGTGCCGGTGGTCGAGACCGACGAGCCGACCGGGCTCGGCGATCCGCCCGGGCTCGGGCTGGGAAGCCCGCTGGCAATGCCGCCCCCCGCCTGGTTGTTGTTGTGGCTGCCGATGATGGCGATGGCCGTCCCGATCCCCGCCATCAGCAAGACCAGGACCACGACCGCGCTGAGGATCAGCATCAACGGCACGCGGTGCACCGGCGCCTGGACGGCGCCGGCCCCGGGCACGTAGTAGGGGCTCTGGTAGCCGGCCGGGACCGGGGGCGGAGAGGCATACGCGAGAGGCGAGGCGTACGCCGGTCCCGGCGGTCCGGGAGGAGGACCGGGATACGGCGCCGGCGGACCGGGAGGTGCGCCGGGGTAGGCTCCGGGAGGTCCCGGCGGGGCGGTGGGCGGGGCGGCGATGCCGGCTGCGGCGGCCGTGAGCGGGGTGCCGCAGGCCTGGCAGAACCGGTTCCCGTCCGGGTTCTGGGCGCCGCACCGAGCGCAGGTGAGCGCCATCTACGCGTCTCTCGAGGCGGTCGGCGCGTCTTTGCGCGGTCGGCGGCCCCGCTTGACCGAGTTGGGCGCGGCGGTGAGGGCCATGCCGCAGTTGGGGCAGAAGCCCGAGGCCACTATGTGCATATGGCAGTTGGCGCAGATCG
This sequence comes from Candidatus Dormiibacterota bacterium, assembly GCA_035531515.1. Lineage (GTDB taxonomy): Bacteria > Chloroflexota > Dormibacteria > Dormibacterales > Dormibacteraceae > DATKSS01. Next base: position 18,450 of record DATKSS010000055.1, read on the forward strand.
TCTCGGCATAGCCCATGTGCGCCGCCTCCTCGAGCAGGGCGTGGTGCAGCACGTACCGGATGTAGATCAAAAGCGCGCCCACGACAACGCCTTGCCAGGTCAGGACGAACAGCGAGTTGACCGAGGTGTCGTTCATCAGCTGCGTTCCCAGCGCGAACGCCACGTGCGCGATCACCGCCATCGCCACGCCTCCGATCTCGCGACCACCCAACCTGCCCCGCCGGTAACGCCAGAGCGTCGCCACGATCATCCCGGTGGCGCTCCCCTGTAGCACTGGTTGCAGAACCGCCAGCGTCATCAGCTCGTAGATCCAGTTCGCCGGCTCGACGTGCGCGGTCAGGCTCGTGAGAGCGCCCGAGAAGACGATCAGCGTCTCCGCCAGGCTGAAGCCGAGTCCGGATGCGATCCCGAAGACCAGCCCGTCCACCGTTTCGGGAAAGTCCGCGCGATTGGGCAGAAAGAGCGCGGGCAGCGGCTTCAGGACCTCTTGGATGACGGGCAAGACGAGGCCGAGCAGGAGAAGGGAGCCGACGCTGATCCCCGCGTTGACGAGCGGATTGCCCGCGTCCTGGAACGGGTGGTAGACAACCCGCTCCAGCACCGTGACCACGATGCCGACCACGATTCCGCCTCCGATCGTGAAGCCGAGCACCGTCGCGGGCTCGTCTCGGTATACCTGGGCCTCGTAGAGATAGATCAGATAGAGGACAGGAACGAGGAAAGCCGCGACCAGGATCGCCGCGGTGATGAGGCCCGCCACGTAGAGAATGAGGATCCCGGCGAGGCCCACCATGAACGCCCACCGGAACTCGTGGATCTTGTGCTGGCCCAGGTGAGGGAACAGGGTCGTGAAGACAGACGGCTGAATGACATGCTCGGCCGGATGCGCCGCGTAGCGCCGCTCGCGCGTCTTGGCGTTGCCGATCTCCTCGCTCGTACCCTGGTGCGCTCCGCAACGGGTGCAGAAGACACCGTCGGGCACGTCATGAGCGCAGTGGTCACACCGCACGAGCTACCTCCTCGAAACCGGATGGTTCGGGCGGTAAGGATAGGGCCCGGGGCCCTGATTAGATCGGCTTAGCGCCCTCCGCCTCCCCGGAGCCGGCCGGCACCCAACCTCGGATGAAGTGGCACCCATGGTGGCCCGGGTGCTTTTCGAAGTAGCGCTGGTGGTATTCCTCGGCCGGCCAGAACGTCGAGGCCGGGACGATCTCGGTCACGATCGGACGGTCGAAGTACCGCTGGGCCGATTCTTTGGACCGGCGTGCCGCAGCCTCCTGATCAGGGTTGTTAAAGAAGACCGCGGAGCGGTACTGGTGGCCGTGGTCCGGACCCTGCCGGTTCAAGGTGGTCGGGTCGTGCATGTTCCAGAACGCGTTCAGAAGCTCTTCGTAGGTGATCTTGGCGGGGTCGTAGCTCACCTCGACCGCCTCGGCGTGGCCGGTGCGCCCCGAGCAAACCTGCTCGTAAGTCGGGTTATCACGCGTGCCGCCTTCGTATCCCGAAACGGCCTCGATCACACCCGGCATCTGGTTGAAAAGGTTCTCGACGCCCCAGAAGCATCCGCCCGCGAAAGTGGCTTTTTCCATCTCGAGCCCAAGGATACGCGCCGCCGTTTCGCAGGCTTGCGAGCAACTCCAGCGGTGAATTGGTTGACCGCGCCAGATAAGGACGAGGCCAGCGTCAATCGAGTCAAATCATGAGCTCAGCCCAGATCGTGGTCGGCCTGTCTGCGGTCACCGCCGGGCTCGCCCTATGGGCGGCGGTCTTCGCCACCCGCGCCGACCGGGCCTCGCGGCGGGCGATCAGGCTGGCGGACAACCGCTGGGAGGCCTCGACCCGGCCCGTCCCCCACCTCGCTTTTCTAGGCCCGCCGTCGCCCGGACAGCCCATGGAGGTCGAGATCGAGAACCTGGGCGGGACGCTGGCGGCCGGGGGCATCATCGTGCAGGCCGCGGACGACCTGTACGCGGGCGAGATGTCCATGCCCGAGAAGTCGGCCCCACGCCGGGTCCAGCTTCAGCCTGCGCTCAAGGCATGGCAGAGGTCGACCCAGCCTCGCTGCCTCATGCTCGTGGCGCGCGACGTGAACGGCCGGTGCTGGGATTGCCTCGACGGCGGGAAGCCGATCAAGGACCCGCGAAAATGGCTGACGGCGCAGCTTCGCGACCTCCGCCTCCAGGGCGTGGTCGACTTCCCGGGCCTGGCCGGCATAGCCAAACGCTGAGCGGCGCCTAGATCACAGCCGGCGCAGGCGACAGGTCGCTTCGGCCAACGACTGCGGCGGGGCTCTCGATCCCGGATGCGATGGCCAGCGCGACCGCGGTCATCAACAGCACGTCAGTGCCGCTCAGCAGGATCACCCCGCCCAGGGCTCGCGTGACGAAGTAAACCGGGACGGGGACGACGACCGTGGCCAGCGCGAGGAAGCTCCCGCCGGCGAACGTGAGCCGCCGGGACCGGGCCTGCAGGTAGACCGTCGCATCTCCATCCCGAGGCAACCCTTCGATCCATGCCCGGCGCTGCTTCAACCTGATCGCGATGAGGCCGGCGTCGAAGTCGGCGGCCGCGGCGAGATACGCGAAAAAGATGACCAGGCTGACCGCGACGCCGATGTAAAACAGGTCCCACCCCGGGTTGGCCCCGTACGGGGTCCAGCTCTGCAGCATCCAGCTGTGGAACGCCGGCTGGGACTCGGCCACATAGTTGGAGATGGGAGTCGGAAGCGACAGCACTGCCGAGGCGAAGATCGGGGGGCGCAGCACCCCCGACATGACGACCGGCAGTGCGAGCGGCAGCGAGCGCGTGCCGTGCCTGCCCTCGACGAGGGCGACCGACCGGAAGGCGCGCAGCACCGCGACGGACGCCAGCACGAGCACGATCGACGCTCCGACCCATACCAGTACCGGACGGTACGCGGAGAGGTCTCCGTATGCCGAGGCGGCGGTAACCAGGGTCCGGAGCCGCTGCGTCTGGGTGACGACCGGGCCCAGGGCATAGATGAGCAGGGCGCCGTTGCCGAAGCCGAGTCCCGCCTCGTCGATCAGGTCGCCCAGGAAAACAAGGACCATCGTCCCCGCGGTGAGCTGCAGGACGAGCACGAGGCGCGAGAACCAATCGAGGGGAGGCACCAGCGACGCCGTCTGCAGCAGGACCGTGAAGCCATATGCCTGCGCCATCGCCAGCGCGGCGGCGAGGGCTCGGGTCCAGCGTGAGAGCCGCCGACGGCCCTCTTCGGCGGACCACATCGCCCGCAGGCGTTTCGATGCGACCCGCGCGAGGGTCACGACGATCATGGCGACGATGTACGGCCCCAGCCCGAGGGCCACAAGGCTGTAGGCCCTGGGCTGCACCTGGAACAGCTGGGGGGGGACCGCAGCCACCTGGACGGTGGCGAGGGCACGCCAGGCCACGAGACAGGCCGCCGTGACCAGCAGCCGGCTCCAACCGACCCGCCGCCACAGGTCTCCCATGGCGCTCGCGAGTGTAAGGCCGCCGCTTGGCGCTAGTGCTCCAGGTGCGCCTTGAGCTTGATGTCGACGTTGCCGTGCAGGGCCTTCGAGACCGGGCACCCTTCCTTTGCGGCCTCGGCCTGCTTCTGGAACTCGGCGTTGTCGATGTTGTCGACGATGCCCAGGACGGTCAGCGTGATCGTGGTGATCCCCGTGCCGGGCACGAACTCGACCTCCGCGCTGGTGTTGAGCCGCTCGACCTTGTGGCCGGCCTTGCTGAGCCCGTTGGAGAAAGCCATGCTGTAGCACGCCGCGTGGGCCGCCGCGATCAGCTCCTCGGGGCTGGTCTTGCCGTGCTGGCTCTCCGCCCTGCTCGCCCAGGACACCGGGAACTCGCCGAAAGCCCCACTCGCCACCTTGACCCGTCCCGACCCGCTCATCAGGTCGCCTTCCCACACCGCGTCCGCCTTGCTGATCGCCGCCATTAGTCCACCTCCAACAGCCGGGTGAATGAGAGCAGGATGCCCAGGGTTCAACTATGTCAGGCGCCGGCCCGACGCGCACCCGGCAAGCCAGATCTCTCGCCCGCGACCACCCGCAGGAGTGCTCGATGAACGCCCACGAAGTCCCCGAACTCGACCCGCAGCCGCGCGATGCGGACGGCCGCGGGTACGTCGACTTCCTCGCTTCGGAAAGGCTCAGCGTCGGCCTGGCGATCTGGCCGCGCGGCGTCACGGACCGGCAGAAGCCACACCTGGAGGACGAGGTCTATCACGTGATCAGCGGAAAGGCCACGATCCGCCTGGCGGATGAGGACCGGCCCGTCGTGGCCGGCAGCCTGGTGTTCGTGGCCGCCGGCGTGGAGCACCGATTCCGCGACATTGAAGAACACCTGCGTGTGCTGGTCTTCTGGGCCCCCCCGCATGGGGGGCCGCCCGGCGCTCGTTAGAGGACCGGGCGGCGGTTCAGCGTCGGTCGATCAGGTGCGCGCCCTGGCGGTCTTCGGTGCGTAGTACTGCTTCCAGATCAAGCGGTGTATCGGCACCCAACGCGGGATGTCGCGCAGGATCGGAATCAGGGGGACGAGGGCCAGCGCGGCCGTCAGCAGCGTCATCAGGAGGACGATCCCGAGGTCTGCGTTTCCCGCGTTCAGCCCGATGATCCCGGAGTCGCTGTTGAACGGGAACACCTGGTACCACATGGTGTAAAGCCACAGCCAGGTCTGTCCGGGATACAACCCGGTCTCGTTCATCATGCCCCACTGGTCACCCGACAAGTTCCATTGATCAGCGATACCCGACAGGTAGCTGCCGTCGCCCATGAAGAGCAGGGCCTGGGTGTAGTCGGTCTGGTAGAAGCGGCCATTGATCATGAGCAGCCCGTCGAGGCCGCCCGCCTGGGCGACGCCGAGCAGGTTGGACATCATCACGGGCAGCGGCCCGTAGTCGCCGGTTGTCACCGAAACCTGACCGCCGCTGACCGTGGCGTTGGCAAGCGCTTTCGTGTAAGCGTCGAGCCAGCTGCCCTGCTGGGTGGCGCCGGCGCTCTGCCACGTGTTCAACGCGGTTCCGAGGTCCGCGTTGCTGAAGCTGGCACGCTGCAGCGGGTCGATGACATAGGCGGTGGCGGAGTCGATCGGGATGCGAGTTCCAAACCATTGCTGAGGAGCGATCGGGCCCCAGGACTGGCCCGGCCCGTTGGTGTTGTAGGGGTTGCCGTAGCCGGCGCTCGTGGTCGTGCCGGCCAGCTCCCCGGTGGCGGTGGTCACGAAGTCGACAGGGTCGCTCTGCGCCCAGGCCGCGATGGTGACCGGGGACACGTCCGGTGAAGAGAAAACAGCAGCCGCGAGCAGCGCCAGCACGCCGACACCGGCCATGGCCAGGGCCAGCTCCTTGACGAGGTCGTACGGGACCATCCGGACGCCGCGGTAGTACTCCTCCTGGGTCGCGCCCATCGGCTTGAGCTTCATGACCTCACACCTCCCTCGGCGTCAATCGGTTTGACGACGCCGCGTGCGCGGACCATGACGATGTGCATTACCACCAGGACCGTCACCCCGATGGGCAGCAGCATCACGTGGAGGCCGTACATCTGGCCGAAGTTGAGGACGTCGAAGAAGGCGCCGACGCCGGCACCGTTCATCGCGTCCTTCGCGTTGACCGCGATGAACTGTGATGCGAAGTTTTCCTGGGACAGGTAGCCGGTGAATGCCGTGAGGATGCTGGTCCCGAAGACCACGACCCCGATCATCCACGTCGCGGCGCGCCCGTGGCGCCAGCCGGCCATGAAGTACTGGCCCCAAAGGTGCAGGACCATGAAGAGGAAGAAGAGCTGGACAGACCAGAAGTGCACGCTGTTGACGAAGTGGCCGAGCCCTGAGTCGTGCCACCACTGCGGGCCCATGAACGCGAGCACGATCCCGCTGACCACGACCCAGGCAAAAGCGGCGATGGTGACCACCCCGAACACGTAAACCCAGGAACCCACGTAATACGGCTGCCGGTCGGGCAGCAGGTGGTCCATGGGCAGGTTACCCTCGATAACCTGCCGGACACGCGTGGTCCAGCTGGCGGGTTTGACCGCCGTCGAGGCGACGGCCGGACTATTCGCGTCCATCGTCGGTCTCACCTCCGTGCGGAAAGGGCACCACGGCTGCGAGGGCGAACAGAACGATCATCCCGACGATGACCAACAGGTTGGGCATCGAGATGAGGATGAACCCCCAGTGGAAATAGGTTGCCGGTGAATCCATGCGATCAATCTCCTCCTATGAGCACTGGGGAGAGATTCTGGGGTTCGCCCGTGAGCTGGATCAGGGCCGGAAGTCCCGTGTCGGACGGGACTATCGACCTTCCAGGCGCTCGGCGGCCGGTCAGGCCACCCGCGTGTGCACCGGGCCCGAGCCTGCGATCACGGGTTGCGACCGAGGCTGCTGAATGGGCACGCGGAAGTGGAAGACCGATCCTATTCCTTCGAGCCTGTCCACCCACAACCGGCCGCCGTGCATCTCGATCACCCTGCGCGCGATACCAAGGCCCAGGCCGGTGCCAACCACTTTGCGAATCGGATTCTCCGCGTAAAGGTCGGCGGCGCCGAAGAGCCGGTTGTCGAAGTCGGCCCGGGCGCCGATGCCTTCGTCCATCACCGAGACCTCCACCTCTGCCGCGTCGACGAGGCTCGTCACCGTGATGCGCCCGCCATCTGGGGAGTACCTGGACGCGTTCTTCAACAGAGTCATGATCACCTCGGCGAGCCGGCCTTCGTCCGCGACGACCGGCGGGAGCATGGCATCCAGCGCGAGGACCACGCTGATTCCATCAACACCTTGCTTGACCTCCTCGACCTCGCGAACGATCAATGCGTTCAGGTCCGTCGCCGCGAGTCGCAAGATTGCACGTCCCGTTTCCACGCGATCGAGGTCGAGCATCTCCGTGAGCATCTTGTCCAGCCGCTCGGCGCCTCTGTAGATGTCCGCTGCGAAGTCCTGAGCCTCGCGCACATTCAGGTTGGTGGAATCGCGGATCAGCTCGCTGAACCCCTCGATGCCGATGAGGGCTGTCTTGAACTCGTGGCTGACGTTCTGGAGGAAATCGGTCTTCAGGCGGTTGAGCTTGTCCAGCACCTCCAGGCTCCTGATCGCCGCAGCCTCATCCTCGTGGCGGGCCGTCGTGTCCTCCAGCATGACGATGAAGTAGTCGGTCGACCCGCTTGCCTTCAGCACGCGGGTTGCGCTCCAGTGGATCCAGACTTTCGTGCCGGCCAGGCTGCGTCCATGGCTGTCATCCTCCACCGCGTCTTGCAGACCCGGCCCGAGGAGCGCGAGCTTGGCGACGATCCCAGGTGACTCCGACGCCTCGAAGTAGCTCGTCAGCAACGTGGCGGCCTTGATGCTGTCGCCATGGGGCAAGAACGCGACCGCACGCGGGTTGGCCGAGATGACGCGGAGGTCGGGTCCGACTCGAACCACGCCGGCGGGCGTGTGGGCCATGGTCTCCGCCAGAGTCGACTCGGACCGCCGGCTCGCGAGCACAAGCGCGAGCGAGTCCCTGCTCATGAGAACCTGGCTCATCATCAGGAGCACACCCAGCGACGCAGCCAGGCCGATCATGAAGAGGTCGGGCGGATGGCCCTGGAGCCCGGTGATGACCGCGGCCGCTGCGGCCAATATCACCGCGGACCACGGCGTCGCGACCTGCCAGGGGTCGATCGGCATTCCCGCCGAGGCATCGTCGGTCTTGGCAGATGGCCACAGCGCGGCCAGGGCGATCAGCAGGTAGCCGACCACCCATCCCGCGTCGATCACACTGCCCTGCACTCCGTACACCTCAGCGGAGTTCAGGTAGGCGAACACGCTGTCCGAGATGGCTAGCGCCGCCAATCCTCCCAGCAACAAGAGCATTCGGCCCTGCTGTTGATGAGACGCTCTCCTGAGCCCGAGGATGAGGATCGTGCCGATCAGGATGTCGCCGGCAGGGTACGCAAGCCCGACCATCCGCTCGAGCAGCGAATCGCCGGAGGTCAAATAGACGTCTTTGAGTCCAAACGCCCATCCCGTGAATGTCAGCGAGACGATGACGACCAGGCCTTCGACCCAGACCAGCCACCGAGAGGACCGCTCTGGTGCCCGGGCCCAGAAGGCCCAGATCCCGGCCGCCGCGAAGGGGACCGCCACGAGGAAGCCGAAGTCCGCGAGCGAGGGGAACGGCACCGCCACCCCGAGGCCGACCTCATATATCGACCAGATGACCTCGCCGGCGCACCACGACGCGGCGGACACGGCGAGGAGCGTCCAGCCCACGCGCAGCCGCTTCTCGGTGCGCGTGGCCACCCACGCGCAGCACGCCGCGGCGATCAAAGCGGCGACCGCCTCGCCGATGTCGTCGACGGCCGTCACCCAGTAGCCGCCCCAGGGGCGAAAGACGAGAACCGACGTGAAAGCCACCGCGGCCACCACCGCCAGTACCGCTCCGATCAAGAATGGCCGCCACGGCTGGCTGCGCACGTCGTTGAGTCTGCGGTAGCCGCGAAAGACATTGGGGCCTTTACACCCCTCGTCGACGGCTAATTCGTCGTACGGGTGAATCGGACGTGTGCTTTCCCGCTTTTCCCCATGTCTTTACAGGGGTGAAGCGCCAACCTGAGCCGCCCGGCACTAGGGCGACTGGCGCGCGCTCTATGATGCCCGCAGCGACCGTACCTGACGCTTTGACCATTTCCTATCCGGCGCAACGCGCAGCGACCGTTGTTCTTCGCGACGGTGCGACTCTCTCAGTTCGCCCGATCAGGCCCGGCGACGAGCCCGCGCTGGCGGCGTTCTTCTCGTCGCTTTCGCTCGAGTCACGCGTGCTGCGCTTCTTTGCGGCGGTCGCGAACGCTGATGCCTCCGCCAAGTCGATGGCGAACGTCGACTACCAGCAGCGCTACGGCATCATCGCCACGGCCGGTCCCGAAGGCGAGCTGGTCGGACACGCCATGTATGCGGCGATCGGACCTAGGAAGGCCGAGCTCGCCCTGGCCGTGGCGGACGCGTACCAGGGCCGCGGCCTCGGCACCATCCTCCTTGGCCAGCTCGCCGAGGCCGCCGCCTCCGCCGGCATCGACGTGCTCGAGGCAGTGGTGCGGCCCGAGAACCATCGCATGTTCGAAGTGCTACGGCAAAGCGGCTTTCCGGTGCATTCGCGCTCCGAACCTGGCGAGGTCCATGCTGAGATCCCGACCGCCCTGACTCCCGATGCCCTCCGCCAGTTCGAGGACCGCGACCGCATCGCCGCTGTGGCTGCGGTGAACCACATCCTCGCCCCGCGCTCGGTAGCGGTCATCGGGGCCTCGAACACCCCCGCCAGCATCGGTTCCGAGCTGTTTCGCAACCTGGTCGCCGTGGGATTCAACGGCCCGCTCTACCCGGTCAACCCTTCCGCGCCGACCGTCGACGGGCTGCCCGCGTATCGGTCCGTGCTGGGCATCAAAGAAGATGTCGAGCTCGCGGTGATCGTCGTCCCGGTCGCGGCGGTGCTGGGTGTGGCGGAGGAGTGCGCGCAAAAAGGCGTCCGTGGGCTGGTCGTGATCTCGGCCGGCTTTGGCGAGGCCGGGGCCCCCGGGGTCGAGCTGCAGCGCAGGCTCGTGGATATCTGCCGCCAGTCGGGCATGCGGCTGGTGGGTCCCAACTGCATGGGCGTGATCAACACCGCTCCAGGCGTAAGGCTGGATGCGACGTTTGCGCCCGACAAACCCGTGCGCGGTCGCGTCGGCTTTCTCTCCCAGAGTGGAGGTCTGGGCATCGCGGTGATGGCGCGCGCCCAGGCGCTCGGGTCGGGGGTCTCGTCGTTCGTTTCGGTCGGGAACAAGGCCGACATTTCGAGCAACGACCTCATCCAGTACTGGGAGTCCGACCCCGAAACCGACCTGATCATGCTCTACCTCGAATCCTTCGGCAATCCGCGCAAGTTCGCGAGAATCGCGCGCCGGGTGAGCCGCTCCAAGCCGATCCTGGCGGTCAAGGGCGGCCGCACGCAGGCGGGCAACCGCGCCACGTCTTCTCACACGGGCGCTCTGCTGTCGGCTTCCGACGTCACCATCGACGCGCTGTTCGAGCAGGCCGGCGTGATCCGCACGGACACGCTGGCTGAGCTGTTCGACGCCGCGCTGCTCATGGGCAGCCAGCCCCTACCTGCAGGCAATCGCGTCGCCATCCTCACCAACGCAGGAGGCCCGGCGATCCTCTGCGCGGACGCGTGCGAGGCCGCGGGCCTGGTCGTGCCGCCGCTGCCTGACGCCGTCCGCGCCGAGCTCGCGAGCTTCCTGCCCACCGCGGGATCGACGGCCAACCCGGTCGACATGCTGGCCGCGGCCAGGGGCGACGACTACCAGCGGGCGATCGGGATCCTCGCGGGGTGCCGCGAGATCGACTCGCTGATCGTGGTCTTCACCCCGCCGCTGGTCACGCGGCCCTCGGAGGTGGTGCGCGCGATCCACGCGGCGGCCAAGAAGCTGCCCCGACCGATACCGCTGCTGTCCGTGTTCATGTCCAAGCAGAGCACGCCGCGCCTGATCCGTTCCGGGGACGTGTCGATCCCGCACTACCCGTTTCCCGAGGAGGCGGGCCGCGCGCTGGCGCTCGCCGCTCGCTATGCCGCGTGGCGCGCGATTCCCGACGAGCCGCTGCCCGAGCTGGACGGGATCGAACGTGACCGGGCGGCCGCGGTCATCGCCTCGGCGCTCGCCGAGGAGCCCGGCTGGATGTCGGCGGCCGCGGTGGCCGAGCTCCTCGCCTGCTACCGGATACCGCTGGTCGAGACCCGCATCGTGACCGGCGTTCACGACGCGGGACGGGCCGCGCAGAAGCTGGGGTCGGCGGTCGCGCTGAAGGCGATCGCGCCCGGCGTGCTCCACAAGTCGGATGCGGGAGGCGTGCGGCTTGGACTGAAGGGGTCGAACGCGGTCGAGCGCGCAGCCGAGGAGATGGCGGCAAGCTTCGCGGAGGCCGGCCATCCGATCGAGGCCTTCCAGGTGCAGCCGATCGTCGAGCCCGGGGTCGAGATGATCGTCGGGGTCGTGCAGGACCAGCACTTCGGGCCCGTTCTTGCCTGCGGGGCCGGCGGCACCGCGACCGAGCTGCTCAAAGACGTGGCGGTTCGGATCACCCCCATCACCCGGGGTGAGGCCGGGCGGATGTTGCGCTCGCTGAAGACCTTTCCCCAGCTGGACGGCTACCGCGGCGCGCCGAAGGCGGACGTCGGGGCGCTGGAGGACGTCCTGCTTCGTGTGAGCGCGCTGGTCGAGGCGCATCCGCAGATCGCCGAGATGGACCTCAACCCGCTGGTCGTCCACGTGTCAGGGGCGGTGGCGGTCGACGCGCGGATCCGGCTCGAGCCCGGCGCGGAGAGAAAGCCCCTCGGCGCCCGCTGACCGGTTCAGGCGGCCCGGTTGTCGCCGTCCTTGGGCCGGTGCTTCAAGTGGTCCATCCAGCGCAGGTTGAACGTGCTGTGCCAGGCCGCCTGGCCGTGCGGCGTGGATGGCACATCCAGACGATCGGTCCGCCTCGTGCGGACGCCGATGTCGCGAACGCCGCGTGCGCCACGTCGCTCCATCATGGTGGCCACAGCATCGACCGGGCCGCCCTCGGCGGCGAGTGCCTATCGGCCTTGTGATTCCGGGACCGTGACACCTCCGAGTGCGCGCAACGCATTGAGGATGACGGCGACGTCGATGGCCTCCTGGAAGAACGCCCCCGCCACCGGCGGCAGGAACCCGGCCGTGGCCAGGAGCATGCCGACCATGGACAGCGCCATGCCGGCGACGACGCTCTGGACCGCGATGTTGCGGGCGTGGCGGGCGATGAGCACCGCCTCGGCGACCCGATCGAGGCGGTCCACGACGATGACGGCGTCGGCCGCCTCCGACGAGGCCGTCGCGCCGCGCGCGCCCATCGCGATCCCCACGTCGGCCACCGCCAGCGCCGGGGCGTCGTTGACGCCGTCGCCCACCATCACCGTGACCGCGTTTGCGCGCTCCCGCCGAACGGCCTCGACCTTCTGCTCTGGTGTGTGCTCGGAGAGCACCGCGTCTACCCCGAGCGCCCCTCCGACTTGCTGGGCGACATCATTGCGGTCCCCGCTCAGCAGCACGATGCGGTTGATACCGGCCTGGCGCAGCATCCGGAGGGCCTGCGGGGTCTCGCTTCGCACGGGATCGACCATGATCAACGCGCCGGAGATCGCGCCGTCCACGGCCACGAACACGGCGGAGGCGCCGTCGGACGCCATGCGCTTGCGCACCTCGGCGGCGGCCTCCGGCATCGGCTTGCCGCCCAACAGCCAGCGCGCCTGGCCGAGAGCGACGCGATGCCCGTCAACCACCCCGTCGATGCCCTTGCCGGGATGCTCCTGCACCCCTTCGGGGAAATGCAGCGCGATCTGCCGGTCGCGCGCGGCGACGACTATGCCGTCGGCGAACACGTGAAGCGAGACCTGGTCGAGCGACGCCGCCAGGTGCAACAGCTCGCTCGAGTCAAAGCGGCCGAACGCCTCGACCGACGCGACCCGAGGCGCGCCCGCGGTCAGGGTTCCGGTCTTGTCGAAGACGAGCGTGCGCACGCGCGCAAGCGTCTCCAGCGCCCCGCCGCCTTTGACGATCACGCCGCGGTGCGCGGCCTGCGAGATCCCCGCGACGATGGCGACCGGCGCCGCAAGGATCAGAGGGCACGGTGTGGCGACGACGAGCACCGCCAGGGCGCGCACCGGGTCGCCGGAGATCACCCAGGCCGCCGCCGACACCACCAGGGTCAGGGGCAGGAACCAGAGCGCGTAGCGGTCGGCCAGGCGCACGAACGGCGCCTTCGAATCCTGCGCTTCGCGCACGAGTCGCACGATCCCGGCGTACGTGCTCTCGTCGGCGGTCGTCAGGGCACGCATGTCGAACGGGGCGCCCACGTTGACCGACCCGCTGCGCACGCGATCGGACGTGAGGTGCTCGACCGGCATCGACTCGCCGGTCAGCGCCGATTCGTCGAGGACGGCTCCCTCCGACGTCATCAGCCCGTCCACCGGCACCACCTCGCCCGGCTTGACAAGGAGGCGGTCTCCCTCCCTCACCTCCGCGATGTCAGGCGAGGTGAGCTCGCCGTCCAGATAGCGATGGACTACGCGGGGGGCGCGCGACAGCAGCGAGGACAGCTCGCGGCGCGCCCGCGCGCTGGCGAATCGCTCGAGCGCCTGGCCCCCCGACAGCATGAGACCGATCACCGCTCCAGCCAGGTATTGGCCCAGGATCAGCGAGCCGCCCATGGCCAGCAACGCGATCAGGTCGACGCCTGTCTCGTGGTGCCAGAGGTCCTTGCCCACCGAGATCCCGAGAGGCACGAGCGCGACCACCACCGCGATGGCCCACGCGAGGTCGGCAAGGGAAGGCTCCCGGGCAAGCCAGAGCACCACGCCCGCGGCCACGGCCGCCAGAACGGTCAGGAGGATCGCCACCGAGTTGCCCTCGAGGGGCGGGTCCGACGCGGGCGGAGACGGGGCCTTCCCAGGCGAGGTCCTCATGGATGGCGGCGAGCTCACGGTCTGGGCCATCTGAGCTTCAGGCGCCGAACCGTACTTCGAGCACGCCCGGCACGCCGAGCGCGACCGACTCGGCCAACCGGCCCGCGTGCGTCTGCGCCTCCGTCCCGATTGAGGCCACGCCGCCGGTGACGGTGACCGCTCCTGCGGGGAGGTTGATCCCCGCCTCGCGCAGGCGCGTCTCGAGCTCGACCTCGAGGTCCTCATCGCGGCGGGCGATCACCTTGACAAGGTCACGGCGGCTGAGGATCCCGACCAGGCGCCCGCCATGCATGACGGGTACGCGTTTGATGTCGGATTCGATCATCACCCTCGCCGCATGCGCCACCTCGTCGTCGGATTGCACCGTGATCACGTTCCGCGTCATGACATCGGAGACGTGAACGGGTGCGCTCCCGGCGGTCGGCTCGAGGGGGGTCGCTTGCGAGCGCGGGTCGGGACGCGTCTCCATCGAGATCAGGTCTGCCTCCGAGACGATGCCGACGAGCGCCCCACCCTCATCAACCACCGGGAGCGCCGAGATTGCGTTCGCGACCAGAAGCCCCGCCGCGTCCTTGACGCCGTCCTGCGGACCAATCGTCACCACGGCGCGCGTCATCACGGACGAGATCTTCATGACCTCAAGTTCCTCCAAGCCGCGGGCGCCAGACAGGTGCTTACGGCCTCGCTTCAGAGGGCCCTTCGCCTCTGCATGCCTCTTGCGCCGGCTCGCAGTGTTTGACTCGGCATGCCATATCTGACGGTCAAGGTGCTGAAGCACGGCACTTTCGAGGTCGACGTCGCCGGACATAACTTCGTCGTCGAAGACGGGACGGCCCCAACCGGGCGCGGCGCGGGACCATCGCCGGTCGACATGACGGTGGTGGGCCTCGTATGCAACGTGGCCGCAGCCGTCGACGACTGGCTGATCCGCGACTCGCATCTCGACACTGCCTTGCGCGTCACGGCGCACTATCGACTGAGCAGCACGCAACCTCGACAGGTCGCCTCGGTCGACCTGACGGTGAACCTCCCCGAGCTCGCAGCTGAGCGAACGGCCGAGGTCAAGGGCGTGATCCAGCGGTGCGTCGCCGGCGCGACGATTCCCCCTTCGCTCGAAGTGGGCCTGACCCTCGTCACGGGTGAGCCTGCATCGACGGGCCCGGCGCTCGGCGCGGACCGATAGTCCCTTCCCCCTAGGGACCCTGGACCCCATCCACGAGGGGCCAAACGGCAGTCGTTGAGGGGCGCGGCGGCCTGTTGACTGAGGTCATGAGCCGTCCGACGCTCACTCAGAACAACTCCCTCATAGAGGGCACATCAGGAGGAGACGACATGAATTCGGCAATCAGGTGGCGGATTATCAGCCTTCAGGCGGCCATGGTTATCGTTCTGGCGGCCGCAGCGGGATTTGCCTTCTACGAGGGCAGTTTCGTGACCGGCATGGTGCGCGACGAGCTGACCGCGCAGCAGGTTTACTTCCCGCCCGCAAGCCAGATCACGGCAGGCGGCGCGCTCGACCCGGCGGAGTTCCCCGCCGAGATTCGCGACCAGGCCGGCAACCAGGTCATAACCGGTGACCAGGCCAAGATCTACGCCAACGACTTCATCGGCAAGCACCTGGCCGGCGTGGCCAAGGGCCAGACATACGCCCAGGTGAGCACGGCGGGCCAGACGCTGAGCGCCCAGATCGCGGCCACATCCCCGACTGATCCCACCTACGCGGGCCTTCAGACCCAGCTCGCAACGATCAACGGCCAGAAGGCCACCCTGTTCCAGGGTGAGATGCTTCGTGCGACGCTTCTCAACTCTTGGGGCTGGTGGACGCTGGGCATCTACGCCACGTACGCAGGAGTCGGACTTCTGATCGCCGCGCTGGGCGTGTTCGGAGCGCTGGTCTTCGAGCTCTTCGTCGCGGCCCGCAAGACCGAGACGTACAAGGTCGCACCAAAGGTCGCGGCCTCGGCAAGGAGCGGGCAAGCGCCTGCTTGACATCTAACAAGGACGGCAAGCTCCGGCGGGAACGTCTCGCCGGAGCTCTCTTTTTGCCACGCGCGCTTGCCGAAGAGAGTTAGATATGGAACGAAAGTGGCAGTTTCCTCCACGACCGCGAACCCCGCAGCCCAGGACTCGTCGGTCAAGAACCCGTACAGCTCCCTCCCCAACTGGCTGTACCCGAGCTTCGTGGTCGTCGCCCTCAGCCTCTTCGGCATCTTCGCCGTATGGGTGGTCTTCTTCCAGCACCAGGGATACTTCGCTCCGTATCTCAGCCCGTTCTACTCGCCGCTGATCAAGGTCGGCCCGATACCGCCAGGGATCTGGGTCGCGTGGGCGCCACTCGCCTTCCGCCTCACCTGTTACTACTACCGCAAGGCATATTTCCGATCATTCTTCTGGCATCCCCGCTCCTGCGCCGTGCCTGAGCCCAGCCGCGGCCGCTACCGGGGTGAGACCGCTTTTCCCTGGATCCTCAACAACCTCCACCGCTTCGCCTTCTATGCCACCGTCGTCCAGGTCGCCTTCCTGTGGTTCGACGCGATCGTGGCCTTCAATTTCGGAGGGCGGTTCGGCATCGGCCTGGGCAGCCTGTTGATGCTGGCCAACGTGCTCCTGCTGTCGGGCTACACCTTCGGCTGCCACGCGTTCCGCCACCTGGCCGGCGGAGAGTTGAACTGCTTCTCATGCTCGCTGGCCGCGCGTGCCCGGTTCCGCCTGTGGAAGGGCGTGACCGTCTTGAACATCAAGCACGACAGGTGGGCATGGGCGAGCCTGGTGACGGTCGCGGGCACAGACATCTACATCCGGCTCTTGCTCGCGGGCGTCCTGCACGATCCAAGGTGGATCTCCTGAGCGCCGCCCCCTACGAGACGGTTGAGACCGACGTCCTGGTCCTCGGCGCCGGCGGCGCCGGGCTGCGGGGCGCCATCGCGGCGGCGGAAGAGGGCCTCCGAGTCCTCATCGTCTGCAAGTCGCTGCTCGGCAAGGCCCACACGGTCATGGCCGAAGGCGGTGTCGCGGCCGCGATGCACAACGTCGCCTACCAGGACACCTGGGAGGTGCACTTCGCCGACACCATGAAGGGCGGCAAGCTGATCAACGACTGGCGCATGGCAGAGCTGCACGCCAAGGAGTCGCCTGAGAGGGTGCTCGAGCTCGAGCGCTGGGGCGCCGTGTTCGACCGCACGTGGCAGGGACGGATCCACCAGCGGCCGTTTGGCGCGCACACATATCCACGCCTGGCTCACATCGGCGACCGCACCGGCCTCGAGCTCATCCGGACGCTCCAGGACCGGGCGGTGCACACGCCCGGCGTTGACGTCCACATGGAGGTCAACGTCTTCAAGCTGCTCAAGGCGGACGGGCGAATCGCAGGCGCGCTTGCCTACCGCCGCGCCGACGGCTCGCTGATCCTGTACCGCTGCGCTGCGCTATTGCTCGCGACCGGAGGCACCGGCAAGATGTACCGCGTCACGTCCAACTCGTGGGAGAGCACGGGTGACGGGACCGCGCTGGCCTATCACGCCGGCGCGCAGCTCCGCGACATGGAGATGATGCAGTTCCACCCGACAGGCATGGTTTGGCCGGTCGGCGTGCGGGGCCTACTGATCACCGAAGCGGTGCGCGGCGAGGGCGGCGTGCTGCGCAACAAGGATGGCGAGCGCTTCATGGAGCACTACGACCATGAGCGAATGGAGCTGTCATCGCGCGACGTGGTCGCGCGGGCCATCAACTCGGAGGTCTTGGCCGGTCGAGGGACTCCGCACGGCGGAGTCTTCCTCGACATCACGCATCGAAAGCCGGAGTTCATCAAAAGCAAGCTGCCGTCTATGTACGACCAGTTCCTGAAGCTGGCCAACGTCGACATCACAAAGCAGCCGATGGAGGTCGCGCCGACGATTCACTACGCGATGGGCGGGGTGCGGGTGGACGCGGAGACCGGCGCCACCACCGTTCACGGGCTGTTCGCGGCGGGAGAGGTCGCTTCAGGTCTGCACGGCGCCAACCGACTGGGCGGAAACTCCCTGAGCGACCTGCTCGTGTTCGGCAAGCGCGCCGGAGAGGGCGCCGCTGCGGCCGCCAAGACAGACGCGAAGGCGGCTCAAACCCCCCTCGACGACAAGGAGGTGGAGGAGGCGATCGCGGACCTGATGGCGCCCCTCGACCGGCCTGCGGGCGAGAGCCCTTACAAGCTGATGGCCGAGATCCAGGAGGCGATGACGAAGTACGCGCCGATCGTCCGGGACGGTCCGGGGCTCGAGGAGGGTCTGACTGCGATCCGCGAGATCGGCGCCCGCGCGGCGGTGTGCGGCACCGGCGGTTCGAAGACCCTCGCCTTCAACCCTGGCTGGCACACCTCCGCCGACCTGAGGTCGATGCTGGTCAACGCCGAAGCGCTGCTCCGAGGCGCCGTCGAAAGGAAGGAGAGTCGAGGAGCGCACGCGCGCTCGGATTATCCGAAGCTCGACGACCAGCTGGAGATGGTCAATTTCGTAGCGGAGAAGACGACCGAAGGCATGACGGTCACCGCCGAGAAGCGGGCCCCGATGCCCGGTTATCTGGCGGACGCCATCCACCATTCCTATGCCCGATACACCCCTGAGGAGATCGAATAACCGACTGATGGAAATCTCGAACCTCGACCTGAACATCTGGCGCGGCGATTCCAGCGGTGGGGACGTCGTCTCCTATCGCGTCCCGGTGCGAGAAGGCATGGTGGTGCTGGACGCGGTCCTGTGGGTGCAGGCCCACATGGCCTCCGACCTGGCGGTCAGGTGGAACTGCAAGGCGGCTAAGTGCGGGTCGTGCTCTGCCGAGATAGACGGCTTCCCGCGCCTGATGTGCAAGACGCCCATCACCGAATACGGGACCAGCCTGACGGTCCGGCCCATGAAGGCCTTCCCGGTCATCAAGGACCTGGTCACCGATGTGAGCTGGAACTACGAGGTCAACAAGCAGATCCCACCGTTCACGCCGAGTGAGAAGGACAGCACCAGCAGCGAGCCGTGGCGCATCCAGCAGAAGGATGTGGAGCGCGTGATGGAGTTCCGCAAATGCATCGAGTGCTTCCTGTGCCAGGACGTGTGCCATGTGCTGCGAACCCATGATGCGAAGAGCGCTTTCTATGGTCCACGCTTCATGGTCCGCATCGCCAGCCTCGACATGCATCCAAAGGACGTACTCGACCGCCGGCCGATGCTGAAGGGAAAGGCGGGCGTCGGCTACTGCAACATCACCAAGTGCTGCACAGAGGTATGCCCGGAGCACATCAAGATCACGGACAATGCCATCATCCCGCTCAAGGAGCGAATGGACGATGTCTACTTCGACCCCATCAGGGCGATCGCCAAGAGGCTGGGCGGCGGTCCGAAGCGGCGCCCGGTCTGAGTCCGCGGACATGTACATCGAGCACTCCGTCCACGTCGATCACCCGATCAAGGCGTGCTCGGATGCGTTGCTGGAGGGCCCGCGCAAATGGTTTCCGCGCATCGGCGACAAGAACGTATCCAGGGTCGGAGTGCACGTCGCCGGCGTGCCGATCCGCAAACGCGTGGCCGTGGAGCTCGGTGAGCCGGTGAAGACGTCGACCTGGACCGTGATCCCGCTCACCTGGAAGGCGACGTTTCCGGAGAAGCTGTTTCCCGAGATGACAGGCAAGATCGAGCTCTCGCCATCCGACACGGACGTGACCCGCCTCACGGTGAGCGGGATGTATCAGCCACCGCTGGGGGGCCTGGGGCGGCAGCTGGACCAGGCGCTGATGCACAACGTGGCGGAGGCCACGGTGAAGGAGCTGGCGGAGTCGATCGCGGCCCGCCTGGAGAAAGCCCTGAAGGGCGAGGCGCGGAAGCCCGGCTAACTAGCCGTTCGAGCCTGGCGTCGTCGTGTGACGCGCCAGGTAGGCCGCAGCTTCCGCGCGCCGGGCGACCTCGAGCTTGGAGAGGATCGTCGACACGTAGTTCTTGACCGTCTTCTCGGCCAGGCGAAGCTCCTTGCCGATCTGGCCGTTGGTCATGCCCTGCGAGACGAGGGTGAGGATGCGCTCCTCTTGCGCCGAGAGCCGGGACAGCTTCTCGTCGCGCATGGTCTTGCCCTTGCGCAGGCGCTCGAGCACCGACTTCGTAACCTCGGGGTCGAGCAGGCTCCTGCCGGCTCCGACCTCGCGGATGGCACGGATCAGCTCGCCGCCGCGGATCTGCTTCAGGACATAACCTGCCGCGCCGGCCATGATCGAAGCGAAAAGCGCCTCGTCGTCGGCAAACGAGGTGAGCATGAGGACCTGTGTCTTCTCGAGCCGGGCGCGGATCTCGCGGGTGGCCTCGATCCCGCTGCCGTCGACCAGCCGCACGTCCATGACGACCACGTCGGGTCGCGTCCGCACCGCCTGGTCGATCGCCTCCTGGACCGAGCCTGCCTCTGCGACCACCGTGAGATCGTCGTTGGCGTTGATCAAAGACTTGACTCCGTCGCGCACCACCTCGTGGTCGTCGACCAGCAGGATCCGGATTCGTGTTTTCGCCATTGCCCTCATGTTCGCATCCCGCCCGTTGATTGCGTTGGGCCGCCGGTCCCGATCCGAGTGGGCCTTTCGGCCCTGTTCAGGATTCGCGGATCGGGAACCGCACTCTCAACCGTGTCCCCTTTCCGGCGG
Source organism: Candidatus Dormiibacterota bacterium (assembly GCA_035531515.1). Taxonomy (GTDB): domain Bacteria; phylum Chloroflexota; class Dormibacteria; order Dormibacterales; family Dormibacteraceae; genus DATKSS01. The sequence continues at coordinate 38,585 of DATKSS010000055.1, forward strand.
CGCTCGAGATTTCGAAGGTGGCGCCAAAAGCCGAAACCCTCTCCCGCATGTTGCGCAGGCCGTTGCCCACGTTTCCGTGGTGGGCGTCGAAGCCGACGCCATCGTCCTCGATCGCCAGCTCGGCGGTCGATCCCCGGCGCCCGAGGCTCACCCGGACCTTTGACGCCTGCGCATGCCGGGAGACGTTCGAAAGCGCCTCACGAGTGAGCTGGACGATGTCGGCCGAGCGCGGCGAAAGCGCTGCCGCGACTGCGGCGTCGACCTCCATCTGGACTTTTATATGCGAGCGCGATTCGAGGTCCTGCCCCAGCACGCGCAGCGCCTGGTCGAGCTGGCGGTCCGCGAGGATCCCGGGACGCAGGCCGAAGATGTAGTTGCGAAGGTCACGAATGACCTTGTCCAGCTCTTCGACCGAACTCTCGATCCGGGCAGCTGTGTCCGGCGAACCGGCGAGCAGGGCGGTGCCCTGGAGGTTCATGCCGACGGCGAACACCGACTGGATGATGCCGTCGTGCAGCTCCTTGGCGATGCGCTCGCGCTCCTCCATCAACCCGAGGCGGCGAAGGTCGGCCTGTGCCTTGTCGAACTCCAGCGCCACCGAGGCCTGGTCGGTGAAGCTTTCCACGATCCGCCGCGTCTCCTCGTCGAACGGGCGTCCTCCACGGAGGTTGGCGACCATCAGCGTGCCCGCAGCCCCGCCCGGCACCCGCAGCGGGACGAACAGCCCGGGTCCATGGCGTCCCAGCCGGACGATAGGCTGGAAGGCGCGCGGGTCGGAGCTGAGGTCGGCAAGCACCAGTGACCGGCCGCCGCGCATCACCTCGCCCGAGATCGAGCGGTCCGCCGGCATCGTCTGCCCGATCAGCTCGGCCGACCTGGCGCCGACCGAGGCGCTGACCACCAGCTCGCCTGACGTGTCGCTCATCGTGATGATCGTCGCGACGTCCGCCGAAGCCAGCTCGAGGGCATGTTCTGCGACCTTCTCCAGGAGGGCTCTGCGTTCGGCGCCCCCGAGCACCTGGTTCGTGATGTCGCGGAGGGCGTCCAGCCAGCGCTCTCGGGAGCGGATCTCCTCGTACATCGAGGCATTGGCGATCGCCACGCCCGCCTGCGTGGCGAGCACGACCAAGGACTCCTGGTCCTCCTCGCTGAACTCGTCGGCGGTGCGCTTCTCGGCCAGGTAGATGTTTCCGTACACCCGTCCCATGGCCTGGACCGGGGCGCCCAGGAATGAGCGCATCGCAGGGTGGTGGGCCGGGAAACCGACCGTCTTCTCGTGCGCGGCGATTTCCCGGATTCGGACCGGTCGCGGATCCTGGATGAGAAGGCCGAGAACCCCGTGACCTTGCGGCAGTGCGCCGATCTGGCGCCGCTCCCGCGCGGAAATGCCCGTCGTCACGAACTCGACCAGAGAACCGCGTTCGCCAATGACGCCGATCGCCCCGTAGCGGGCGTCGGTGAGCTGCGCGGCAAGATCGACGATGCGCTGGAGGACGACCGGGAGCGACAGCTCAGAAGCGAGGGTCAAGCCTGCCTCGAGCAGAACGTCCTTGCGGTCCCCCGGACCTGCCATCGATGGCGAATTTACGACAATTGGCCCGCAGCCAGCGGGGCGATGGACCCTACTGGCGAACCACCCCCTCTGGAAAGCTGAGGGCATGAGCATTCACGGTTTCGGCCGGATTCTGCTGGCCACGGACGGAAGCGACCAGGCGCAAGCCGCTGTCGCGGTCACATCTTCTTTCGCGCTCGCCTCGGCGGCCGAGGTACGTGTCGTCCACGTCTGGAACCTCGAGGTGCACCACCGACACGGAGTGTGGGACGTGGAGATGCGCAGCGAGGCGGAGAAGCTGCTCGGCGAGACGGTCGACAAGCTGCTTGGGGCCGGGATCCGAGCCGAAGGTCGGATCATCCGCGCCGACGCGGGTCACGTGGCGGCCGCCATCGCCGAGTCGGCGCGCGAGTTCGCAGCCGACCTTGTCGTCGTCGGGTCGCGGGGCCTGCCCGATTGGCAGGCGATGATCCAGCACAGCACGAGCCACCAGCTGCTCGGCTCGGTCGACGCGCCCGTGCTGATCGTGCGCGGGCCTGCACCGGAACCTCGCCACGAGTCGCCTCGGGTGCTGCTCGCCATCGCAGGCGGCGATGACCTGGTGCCGGGAGTCCGAGCCGCCATCGCGGCCGCCACGGCGCCCGGCGCCGAGGTGCGCGTCGTCCACGTCGCCCAGGCGGTGATCGGGATCCAGGGCATCGCATATGTCGAGCCCGATGAGGAGATTCGCGAAACGATCGACAAGGCCTCCACGCTGCTCAAGGAAGCAGGGATCAAGTTCGACTCGATGGTCCTGGACGAGGGTCCTGTCGCCAAGGCCGTGGCGGCGATCGCGGCCAGGTGGGAGGCCGATGTGATCGTCGTGGGCGGAAGCAGGATGGGTGATCTAGGCAGCCTCATGCTCGGCTCGGTCACGCACGACCTCCTGCGGGCGACCGCCCGACCGATCCTGGTCGCGGAGCGGATCAGATGAACGCCCTGCCGCGCCGGCGCACGGTGGCCGACGTCATGACCGCTCGCGTCCATGTCGCCGGCCCGCTGACCCCGTTCAAGCTCCTGGTGCGCCTGATCCAGGAGAACCGGGTCAGCGCGATCCCGATCGTCGACGTCAACGGCTTCCCGCTGGGAATCGTCTCCGAGTCCGACCTACTGCTCAAGGAGCGCCGGCACGAGCTCGAAACCAAGCCCGACCTGTTGCACATACGGCGCCGCCAGAGAGAGAGGGCCAAAGCCGATGGCCTGGTCGCCTCCGACCTCATGACCACGCCGCCAATCACGGTCAGCTCGACGACGGGCCTCACGCTCGCCGCCCGGATGATGCAGGTTCGCAACGTGCGGCGCCTGATCGTCGTCGACGAGCGCGGCCGGATAGCCGGCGTCGTCAGCCGCGGCGACCTGCTGCAGGTCTTCCTGCGCACCGACGAGGAGCTCCGGGACGAGATCGTCGATCGCCTGATCCCCGCGCTGATGCTCTCAGCCGAGCAGCCGGTCGGAGTCGAGGTCCGCTACAACGTGGTCACGCTCACAGGCGAGGTCGACCGGAGAAGCGACGCCGAGATCCTGGCCCGCATGACCAGGGAGCTCGACGGCGTGGTCGAGGTGGTGAGCCAGCTCACGTACAAATGGGATGACTCCAGGCCGGTGCGTGAGCTTGCCCAGCCGGCGCTGCAGACCACCGAGTCGATCTAGGTCGCTCTTCCCTAAACCGCCGCGGTCTGAGTCGAGCTGACGACCACCCGGACTGCGGGCGGCTGGCGCAGCGTGTTGTGGATCGTGCAGTGGTCGATCACCCGCGAGAACGCCGCACGCCTGGCATCGGTCAACCCGGGCGCATCGACGAGGAGCTCGATCTCGCCGACACGGTGGGGGTTCTCTGCCCAAAGGTGGCTGCACTCGACTTTCAGCCCGTCGGTGGAAAGCCCGTTGCGGCGCAGGAACCGCTCTGCGTAGAAGGCGACGCAGGCGCCCAGGCCGGCGATGAAGATCTCGGTCGGGGTGGGGGCGGTGTCGTCCCCCCCATCCTCGACCGGTTGATCGCTGAGCATCTCATGACCTCGGGCCGCGATCCGGAGCGTGTCACCGCCGGCATAGGTGATGACGACGGGGGCCGGTGCGGAGCCTGCCATCAGATGAAGAGGGTGATCGCGCCCTGCGCCTCGGACAGCGCCTTGGTCGCGCCCGCCGGCTCCTCGAGGCCATCGATGAGGTCCTCGCGCTTGAGGCCTAGCAGGTCCATCGTCATCTGGCAGGGGATGAGGTGAACGCCCAGCTCCTTGGCGGCTTCCATCAGCTCGTGGGGGCTGGCGACGTGGTGCTCGTGGGCGAGGTGGTTCATCATCGCCGGGCCCGCGCCCGCGAAGTTCATCTTGGACAGCTTCAGGTGCTGGTCCCCGCCTCGGTTCATCGTCGAAAGCATCTTCTGCATCCAGTTCTCGCCCGTGATGCGGACCTGGTTCTTGACCAGCGGGAACAGACCCCAGAACGTGAAGAACACGGTGGTCTCCTTGCCCATCGCCGCGCCGGTGGTGGCGAGGATCAGGGTCGGCCAGAGCTTGTCGAGCTCACCGCTCCAGGCGAAGATCACGAGCTTTTCCGGCTGCTCCTTCGTCTTCTCGGCGAGCTTTTCGGCGAACTGCGCCAGGGGCGGTTTCTCGATCGTATCGACGCTCATGGTCATAGCTCCTTCTTCTTGAGGGTGAAATGAAAGATCCCGGCTGACTCGCTGGACTCGACCAGCGGGTTGCCCGTCGTCTGCGCCCAGGCCTTGAAGTCGGGCACGGAGCCCGGGTCGGTGGCGAAAACCTCGAGCAGCTGGCCCGGCGCCAGCTCCTTCATGGCCTTGGCCGTCTTGATGATCGGCATCGGGCAGGAAAGCCCTTTCAGGTCAAGCGATTTGGCGATGGTGGCGCTCATGTCTGCTCCTCGATTACGGCAGCCGTCCCTGGGGGACGGTGTGCCAGTAGGTCTTGTTGAACAGGGTCTTGAGCCAGTGCCAGCGGCGCGCGGGCGTGGGCGAAACCGGCGGGTGGTCGTAATCGAAGCTGATCGTGGTGGCCTGCCCCTGGCCGGTTTCCAGGAAGCACATGACCTTGCCGTCGTACACGTGGGTCGGGGGCGCCTCGCCCCTGACAGCGGCGGCTAACGCCCCCGCGGCGACCGAAGCCTCGTAGTGGGCCACCGATCCGCTCTTGGAGATGGGGATGTTCGTCGCGTCCCCAACGGCCCAGATGTTCTGGAAGCCAGTGTGCTTCAGGGTGTTCTTGTCGACCGGGACCCAACCTCGCTCGTCGCCGAGCCCTGAGTCTTCAATGACCTTCTGGCCCCGGTGCGGCGGCACCAGCACCAGGAGGTCGTACTCCATCGTATCGCCTTCCAGCGAGGTCACCGTCTTGGCGATCGGGTCGACCGTCTCGACGTTGAAGAAACCGGTGAGCTCGATCCCGCGCTCGGCCAGGATGGGCTGGACCAGCTTCGAGGTCGCCTCGATGGTGAAGGCCCGGTTCAACGGTGAGAGCAGCCCGATCTCGGACTTGTCCCGTATGTGGCGAGAGCGAAGGTAGTCGTCCAGCAGAAAGGCGAACTCGACCGGGGCCGGCGGGCATTTGTACGGGATGCCGGCGACGCCGATGAGGATCTTGCCGCCCTCGAACTCCTTGAGGGCCTTGAAGAGCCGGGTCGCGCCGTCCATGGTGTAGAAGTCATGGGCTCCCGCCCCTCCCGGCACCTCTTCCATCACGGTTCGGCTGCCGGTCGCGAGCAGCAGCTCGTCGTAGCGCAGGGTGCGCCCTGACGCGAGGACGACCTTCTGGGTCGCCGTGTCGACGCGCGTGGCGCGATCGACCACGAGCTTGATGTCGTGGCGCAGGAGCGAGGCCTCCGGCCGCTGGAGCGCTTCCGGGTGCTCCTGGCCGATCGCGACGTACAGGAAACCCGGCTGGTAGACGTGGATGCCGGTGGTATCGACCACGGTGACCCTCGCCCGATCCCCGAGATCCTTCGCCACGAGGTTCGCGACCACCGTTCCGCCGACGCCGCCGCCCAGGATGAGGACGTCGTTCTGCATGGTTCTATCTCGCCTTCCGCACCACGAAGTGCGTGAAGCCGTCGTCCTCACGGACCTCGACCAGGTCCTGCTTGGCCTTGGCCACCCACGCGGGGATGTCGGTCTTGGAGCCGGCGTCGCTGGAAAGCACGTCGAAGGCCTGCCCGACCTGGCCCTGCCGGATCGCGCCGATGAGGTTCATCAGCGGGCCGGGGCAGGCCATGCCCCTGGCGTCGATCGTCTTTTCAACCTGTACCGTGCTCATCGCAACCTCCACGAACTCAGATGAATACGACCTGGCCGTCGGACGCGGAGGCCATGAACGCGGCGACCCCCTCCACGCCGTCGACGATGGGGTCGAGGTCTGTTTGCTTCAGGTGGAACATGTCCATGGAAAGTGCGCAGGCCTGGATGTTCACCTCGCCCACGTCCTTCGCCTGCTTGAGGAGCTCGCTCCAGTGCTCACCCGGATGGGCGCGGATCACGGGCGCCTGCGCGGCCGTCGCGTCAGACGAGAGGGCGTGGTCGGCGGTGACCTGGCCCGATCGGAAGGCGTCGAGCGCGTAGTACTGGAGGAAGACGTTGACCGGCCGTCCCATGGCGGCAGCCCCCACCACGAGCACCGCGGCCGCGCTGAGCTTGTCGTCGGTGCCTGAGAAGAGAACCAGCGAGATCGGCTTTTCCCGTTCGTCCATAACCTGAGTTTTAGCCGGTTCGAACCGGCGCAGCAGAGCCAGATGTCCCCCCGCAGGGAGGGCTGATGGCCTTAACTCGGCCGTTCCGTCCAATGCCCGGCGTACCGTCTGACACGTTGATCTCGGGCCATTCGGCCGTACTGGAACTGAATCGCCGACCTAACTTGGAGTCATGGGCCATCGATCGCCGCTGCCTGGTGCCGGCTGGTGGGTCGGCTCCACGAAGGCTGGCTGAGCTCGAATGGCGTTTGGCGTGATCTCCAGCTCTCCGCTCCGTGCAGTCCCGTCGACCCACGCCGTGCTGGGTGCCGGCTACGCCGTCCTCGTCGCCTCGGTGGCGATCGGGTCATGGCTGGGATGGCCGGCGCCCGTCACCGGCGGACTGGTGGAGCTTGGGACGGCTGTGTTGTGGCTTGCGGCCTTCCGTCACTGGAGCCGGTCGGGCGACGAGGAGACCAGGCGGTTCTGGCTGCTGACGGGCTGGGCCGCCCTGGCCGTGGCCGGCTATGGAGTTGCCGGAGGTCTCGCGGACCTGACTGGGACGCGTTGGCTCGGCGCGATCGCCGCGCTGTGCGTGGTGACCAGCGCCCCTCTGATGCTTGCAGGAATGGCCTCACGCTCCCGGCGACAAGAAGGCGCCGAGGCAGGCGCCAGCACCGTCCTCGACGTGGGGATCATAGTGCTGTCGGCCGGCGGCCTCCTCGGCCCCAGCCTGATCGGCCCCGAGATCCAGTCGGGCGACCCCCGTCTCGTCATGCTGGCGGCGGTCTGGCTGGTGCTCCTGTTCGGGCTCGGCGTCTACATGCTCCTCGCCTACCGGACGCCGGTCGACAGGTCGCCGGCAGGCCTGTTTTTGATGAGCGGGATGCTGGCGATCCTCACCATTGCCGGGTTCGCGGGCGCGATCGCCGTCGGGAGGGGCGATGCGCTGCCGCCGTGGTGGGTCGATGCAATCTACGGGGTTGGGGTCCTGGTCGGGCTGCAAGCACCGCGATTCGACGTGCGGATCAAAGGCGCCGGCGTATCGAACCAAGGCTCGGGGATGTGGCGATCTGCTCGCATGCTCCTGCCATATTTCGCATTCGTCCCGCTGATGGCCGCCACCCTCGTCGCGGCGCTGGCCATGCGAGGGAACGACATCGCGAAGTCGCTCGCCGTCACCCTGGTCGTGGTGAGCGCGCTGGTCGCAGCCAGGCAGATGCTCCAGGTGACCATGAACCGCCGCCTGGCGTCCGAGACGGCGGCGTTGCTCAAGTCGAGCCGGGAGAACGAGGCCAAGATCGCGCAGCTCAGCAAGACCAAAAGCGAGGTGATGTCGAACCTGAGTCATGAATTCCGCAACGCGCTGGTCGGAATCCAGGGCTTCAGCGAGATCATGCGCAGCGAGGACCTGCCTCCCCAGGAGGTCAAGGAGTTCGCATCCGACATATTCGACGACTCCACCCGGCTGACCAGGATGATCAGCGAGATGCTCGACCTGGACCGCATGGAGTCGGGCCGTGTGACTCTCGACCTCAAACCTCTCGACCTCAACGCCGTTGTCGAGCAGGCGGTCGACCGGGCGAGGGTGTCGGGCGCGAAGTGCGAGATCGTCTGCAGGCTCCAGGAGCCCCTGCCGGTGGTCGACGCCGACACCGATCGCCTGTTCCAGGTCGTCTCCAACCTGCTGGGCAATGCGGTCAAGTACTCGCCGGAAGGCGGCGAAATCCTCGTCACGACCTCGCAGGTGGACGGCTACGTCCGGGTCTCGGTGAAGGACCATGGGGTCGGCATCGCCCCCGAAGATCTTCCACGCCTCTTCCAGCGATATGAGCGTATCGACACGAAGACCGGCAACAAGATCTCAGGGACCGGGCTCGGGCTGGTGATCTCGCGCCAGATCGTGGAGATGCATGGCGGCCGGATCTGGGCCGGCCGCAATGAGGGAGGCGGATCCGAGTTTGCGTTCGCCATCCCGGTCGGGGCGCGCACTGCGCCGAGCAAGGGAGCAGCACCCTCCGTCAAACGAGCTGCCTGATCGGATTCCGACGGGCACAATAGGGACATGAGCGACCAGACCATCTCAATGGATGAAGCGAGCCGCCTTTACGAGCTCGATCGAACCCACTGGCTTCATCCGCAGGGCGATCTCGGCGCGCCGGCGGGCACCGTTCCGCAGCTCATCTTCACGAGCGGGCGGGGCGCCACCCTGATCGATGTCGAAGGCCGCGAGTACATCGACGCGATGGCATCTCTCTGGAACGTCAACGTCGGCTACGGCCGCGATGAGCTGGCGGAGGCCGCCGCGGAGCAGATGAGGTCGTTGGCGTTCAGCTCGGCTTACGGCGGCTTCGGCACCACTCCCGCGATTCGCCTCGCGGCCAAGCTGGCCGAGCTCGCGCCGGGCGACCTCGAGGTGACCTACTTCGCCTCGGGTGGCGCCGAGGCCAACGACACGGCATACAAGGTCGCGCGGCTTTACTGGAAGGTGCGCGGACAGCCCGACAAGGTGAACATCGTGTCGAGGCTGCGTGATTACCACGGCCTCACCTACGGCGCCACGAGCGCGACCGGCCTGGCCAACTTCTGGAAAGGATTCGAGCCGCTGGCGCCGGGTTTCCTGCATGCTCCGGCGCCCAGCGTGTACCGGTACTCGGGCGACGGCCCCGCCGGCGTGGCGTACGCGCGCGCTCTCGAGAAGGTGATCCTGGACGCCGGGCCGGACACCGTCGCAGCGGTCGTGGCCGAGCCGGTGCAGGGCGTCGGGGGCGTGATCGTCCCTCCGCACGAATACTTCCCGGCCGTAAGGGAGGTCTGCGACAGGCACGGCGTGCTGCTCATCGCCGACGAGGTGATCACCGGGTTCGGGCGCACTGGCCGGTGGTTCGCGCTGCAGCACTGGAACGTCCAGGCCGACCTGATGATCTTTGCCAAGGGGGTCACGAGCGGTTATCTGCCCCTCTCGGGAGTGATGCTGACCCACCAGGTCCACGACACCCTCAAGTCTCTGAAGGGCCCGTTCCAGCACGGGTTCACGTACAGCGGCCATCCGACCGCATGCGCGGTCGCACTTCGCAACTTGCAGATCATCGAGGACGAGCGACTCGTCGAACGCGTGGCCGAAATCGGACCGTATCTCCAGCAGCGGCTCCAGCACCTGCGCTCACATGACATCGTCGGCGACGTGCGAGGCCTCGGACTGATGGCCGGCGTCGAGTTCGTCCGCGATCGCACGTCGAAGGAACCGTTCGATGCGTCGCTCGGCGTGGCGCGGCGCGTGTGGACCGCCGCGCTCGAGATGGGAGTGATCGTGCGGCCCCTCCCCGGCGACGTCATCGCCCTTTCCCCTCCGTTGGTCATCAGCGAGCACGAGATCGACCGGGTCGTCGCCGTGCTCGACCACGTGATCGCCAACGTCGCCAGGGAACTGGGCGCGCAGGTTTAGGCGCTCGGACCACACGGAGTCTTCGAACCGATTTCGTGTGCGCCGACCGATGTGCCGCAGGGCATTTGGGCGGCAGACTCGAGGGGAATTCGGGAACGACCAAAGGAGTTGCCCTCAGAGGATGTCGAAAGTGTTGGCGATGAGCAGGTACATGTGGTCGCTGGTGGCGCGGCGCAACCGGCCGGCCGGAGCTGACAGCCCGGCGTCCGCGCGGGCGCGCTGGGACCGGGCGGAGCGCCGCTGGGTCGAGCGCGACCCCCGTCACAAATCGGCCGGCGCGTAGCTCAGATCCACGGACCTTGAGCGCAACACCCCGACGGGGGGCGCTGTGCTGAGATTGCGCCGTGATCGCTGTTTGCGGCGAAGCCCTGATGGACGTGGTCCGCCATGGCTCCCAGGCTCAGCACCCGGGAGGCGGCCCGTTCAACACGGCGCGCGCGTTGGCGCGACTCGGCGTACCGGTGGCCTTCGTCGGCCGCCTGTCCGACGATCATCTCGGAGTGGAGCTGCGAAGGTGCCTCGCAGCTGATGGCGTCGACCTGTCGATGGCGGTGGTCGGGCCCGAGCCCACCACTGTCGCGCTCGCCGAGGTCGATGAGGCCGGGATCGCCTCCTATCGATTCAAGTTCGCAGGAACGTCGGCCCCGAACCTGACTGCGGACATGTTGCCCGCTCGACTCCCCATCGAGGTGGAGGCCCTGCACGTCGGTTCGCTTGGCCTGCTGCTGGAGCCGATGGCCGCGACGATCTCTGAACTCGTCCGGCGGGAAGGCGCCGGCAGGCCCATCATGGTCGACCCCAACATCCGCGCGCCGACCATTGACGACCCACGAACGTATCGCCGCCGCCTCGACTCGGTGATGGCGCAAAGCACGATCGTCAAAGCCGCCGAGTCAGACGTCGCCTGGCTCGCACCGACGGCGAGCGTGGAGGACTTCGCAGCTTCGGTTCTTCGTCAGACCGGAGCTCGCCTGGTCGTCGTCACGCTGGGCGCGGCCGGCGCATTCGGCGTCACGGACCGGGCTCGAGCTCATGTCGTCGCGCCCCAGCTCCCCGTGGTCGACACCATCGGGGCCGGCGACGCATTCGGTGCGGCCTTGCTGGGTTGGCTGCACGACCGGGGCCTGCTGGTCAAAGACCTGTCGCTGGGCGCACGCGAGCTCGAGGACGTCCTCGCGTTCGCGTGCATGGTGGCGTCCATGACCTGCGCGCAAGCGGGAGCGAACACACCGCGCCGGTCGGAACTAAACTTGGCCTGAATGTCTGAGGTCGCGACTCCCTCAGCGCCAGGCCGCATGGGCAGGCCGAGCAAGCCGATGATCTCGTCGGCCCGGATCTCTCGGCGGGTGCACCAGCTCGGCCGCCAGATCTCCGAGGTCTACGCCGACATCGACACTCCTCTGGTCATGGTCGTCATCCTCAAAGGAGCGACGGTTTTCGCCGCCGACCTCCTGCGCAGCCTCAACATCCCGGCCGAGCTCGAGTTCGTCCGCGCCGCGAGCTACGGATCGGGTACCGCGCGCAGCGGCCGGGTACAGATCGCACACATGGTCGAGGGTCCGCTCATCGACCGGCACGTGCTGCTGGTGGAGGACATCGTCGACTCCGGCCGGACGGTGGATACGATCCTGAAGCGATTTCGAAAGCTCAAGCCGGCGTCGATCCGCCTGGCCGCGCTCCTGGACCGGCCCGCCAGGCGCGAGGTCCCCGTGACGATCGATTTCTGCGGGTTCGTCATCCCCGACCGTTTCGTGATCGGTTACGGACTCGACTACGCGGGCCTGTACCGCGAGCTGCCCGGTATCTACGCGCTGAGCTAACCCTGAATCCAGGCTAGGCCATCGGCGGCTGCGCCGGCTTGAGGAAGTCGACCAGCTCCTCGCGACCGTCCCACATAACGGTCGTGTGCGCCGGCTCCGTGCGCGCCACCACGTTCCCACCCCGCAGGACGAGCTTGCGCCTGGCGACCAGGCGTATCGCGTCCAGCTCGGTGGGCGCCGCAAACGCGCACAGGTCGGCCCGGCAGCCGGGCAGCAGCCCGTAGCCCTCCAGGCCCAGGGCGCTGGCCGGGTTCCACGTGATCATGTCCATGAGGGTGCGCAGCTCGTCGTGGCCGGACATCTGCCCGTAATGGGCGAGGACGAACGCAGCCTGCAGCGGATCGCCGTAACCGAGCGGGTACCACGGGTCCATCACCGAGTCGTGACCGATGCACACGTTGACGCCGGCCGTGAGCAGCTCTTTCACGCGTGTGTGGCCCCTGCGGATCGGGTAGCCATCGAACCGTCCCTGGAGAATGGAGTTGTCCAGTGGGTTGGTCACCATGTGCATCTGGGCGCGCTTCAGGTTGTTGATCAGGCGGTACGCGTAGGCGTTGTTGTACGAGTGCATCGCGGTGGTGTGGCTGGCCGTGACGCGACCACCCATGCCCAGCCGGATCGTCTCCGCGGCCATCACCTCGACGAAGCGTGAGTGGTCGTCGTCCGTCTCGTCGCAATGGATGTCGACGCGGAGCCCCTTCTCGGCCGCCAATGCCATGGCGAACTTCACCGAGCGCTCGCCGTATTCGCGAGTGAGCTCGAAGTGCGGGATGGCGCCGACCACGTCGACGCCCATCTCGACAGCCCGCCTCATAAGCCCCTCGCCGCCGTCGAACGACATGATTCCCTGCTGAGGAAACGCGACGAGCTGGAGGGTCATCTGGTCACCGATCTCCTTGCGGAGCTCGATCAGGGCGCGCACGGCGCGCAGCTCAGGGTCGCAAACGTCGACATGGCTGCGCACGAACTGGACCCCGTTGGCCAGCTGCCACCGGAGCACAGTCTTGACTCGCCTCTTGACGTCGTCGACGCTGAGCTGCTTGACGCGGTCGGCCCAGATCGCGATGCCCTCGAAAAGCGAGCCGGTCTGGTTATGGCGCGGCTCGCCGACGGTGAGCACGGCGTCGAGGTGGATGTGAGGCTCGACCAGGGCCGGGGTGACCAGGCACCCACCCAGGTCGATCACCTGGCGCGCCTCGGGCTCGGGCTCGCTGATCAGCCCGTCGCGGACGCCGATCTCGCGCACTTCTGTCTCTCCGGGGAGCCGAGCGCCGCGCAGGAGCAAATCCAGCAATCAGTAGGTCCCCTCATGCCGGCCGCGCAAGCGCCCCATCGACGGGGAGGCTAGCACTCCTTAAACTTCGAGCGTCGCCGGCTGTGCTGTGAATCAAGGGGTACCGCCTATGCAGTCCGTGCAGGAAGTCGAAAAGCACGTACCTGTTCGTGAAGGGGATTACGGCGAGCGCGTCGCCACCGTCGAGCCGGGAGGGGTCGAGTACATCGCCCTGAAGGAGAGGCACGGCCAGCCGATCCAGCTGTTCTGGACCTGGCTCTCCCCCAACCTCGAGTTCGCCACCATGTTCATCGGCGTCATCGCCGTCGCCTACCTCGGCCTCAACCTGTGGCAGGCGGCGACCGCCATCATCGTCGGAACCGCGCTCGGCTCCATCGCCCACGGGGTGCTGTCCTCGTGGGGCCCCAAGTTCGGAGTCCCGATGATGGTCGAGAGCCGCGGCGCTTTCGGCTTCATCGGCAACATCCTGCCGGCCGCGCTCAACGGAGTCACGGCGTCGTTCGGCTGGTTCATCGTGAACAGCGTCAGCGGCGCCTTCGCCATCCAGGCGCTCTTTCCGAGCTTCAACTTCCCGTTCTGGCTCGCCTTCCTCATCATCGTGGTCGCGCAGGTTACGATCGCCACGCTCGGCTACAACCTGATCCACCTCTTCGAGCGATGGGCCCTCCCCCTGCTGGGCATAGTGTTCGCCGTCGCCTGTGCCTCGATCTTCATCCACGGCAACTACAGCTTCAGCCAGCCGTCGATTCCCGGAGGCTGGCTGCTGGCCTTCACGGCCGCGTTCGGATACGCGGTCGGTTGGAACCCCTTCGCGGCCGACTACACGCGGTATCTGCCCCCGACCACCAACCGCATGATGGTCGGATTCTGGGCCGGGTCCGGCGTCTTTCTGTCCTGCATCGTCCTGGAGCTCGCGGGAGCGGTGCTGGTCACCGTCGCGGGCACGAAGTGGGGCGCCACTGACATCCCGACCGCGCAGCTGCAGCGGGCCATGCCCGACCCCGTCTACTACTTGACGTTGGTCTGCATCGCGGTCGGCGCCGTGGCGGCGAACGCGATCAACATCTACAGCGGCACCATGTCGCTCGTCTCTTTGGGCATCAAGGAGATGGGGATGAGCCTGAAGCAGCGCCGTGCCATGCTGGCGATCGTCGTCGGCGTGATCGGGTTCCTGCTTGGCATCGTCTTCCAGGCCAACGTCGGCCCGGGCACCAAGTACGAGAACTTCCTGCTCTTGATCAGCTACTGGATCGCTCCGTGGCTCGCGGTGGTCTTCGTCGACTACTGGTTGCGCCGGGGCGATTACGGCGACGAGTCGATCTTCTACGACACCAAGACCTTCCGCTGGAAGGGCCTCGTCGCAATGGGGGCCGGCGTCGTCGTGTCGATCTACCTGTTCGCGAACGTGTTCGGCCTTTACGTCGGACCGATCCCGACCTCAAACCCCGCGGTCGGAGACGTCACCTTCATAGTCGGATTCGTGATCTCGGCGGTGCTCTACTACGTGTTCAACCTCGGCCTGCGCAAGCAGACGGCCGAGACAAGGGCAACGCTGGGCGCGCGTCCTTAAAGATCGCTGTTCGGAGCGCCGCTGCCCATTTCCGGCAGCGGCGCTAGCTTTATGAGGCGATGAGCATCCTGATCGAGGTCGCCGGGATCCGGTTTGGGGCGCGCCTGGAGACGGAATCCGCCCCCAGGACGTGCGCGAGATTCCAGGCCATGCTCCCCCTGAAGACCACGATCATCCAGGCGCGTTGGAGCGGCGAAGCGGGCTGGATCCCCTTCGGCGACCTCGACCTCGACCTCGGCTATGAGAACCACACCAGCCACCCCGCACCCGGGCAGCTGCTGATCTACCCCGGCGGCATCAGCGAGACGGAGATCCTCTTTCCGTACGGCTCGACGCTGTTCGCGAGCAAGGTCGGCCAGCTGGCGGGCAACCATTTCGCCACGGTGTACGAGGGTAACGACCGACTGCGCGAGCTGGGTGAGCTCGTGATCTGGAAAGGCGCCCAGGAGATCCTGTTCACAGAGCTGAAATGACCGGCGCCGAGGCTTCGCCCCCCCGGGTCGTGATGGAGCGGTGCGACGCGCTGGCGGCCTGCAGCGAGGAGCCGGGCGCCATCACCCGGCCTTTCGCGTCCGTGGCCATGCGCCAGGCTCACGAGCTCGTGGGCGGGTGGATGGGCGGGTGCGGCATGTCCGTCCGCCTGGACCAGGTCGGCAACCTGAGAGGCCGATACGAGGGCTCGGGCAGGGCGACGCTGCTGCTGGGCTCACACCTCGACTCGGTCCGGAACGCCGGCAGGTACGACGGGCCCCTGGGCGTGATGGTCGCCATCGCCGCCGTCGAGCGCCTGCACCTTGCCAGGAGGCGGCTGCCTTTCGGGATCGAGGTCCTCGCGTTCGCCGACGAAGAGGGCTTGCGGTTCGGGACGACGTACCTGGGCAGCCGTGCGGTGGCCGGAAGCCTTCAGCCAGACGAGCTCGAACGGCGCGACGCCGGCGGCATGACGGTCGCCGAGGCGGTCCGGTCGTTTGGCGGGGACCCCGCTCGCATCAAGGAAGATCGATGGTCCGGGCCGAAGCCTCTTGGTTACGTCGAGGTCCATATCGAGCAGGGACCGGTGCTGGAGTCGCGCAGCCTGCCGGTCGGGGTCGTGTCGGCGATCGCGGGACAGAACCGCTTTTCGGTCTCGTTCCAGGGGGAGGCCGGTCACGCGGGTACCGTGCCGATGGACCGCCGGCGCGACGCGCTGGTGGTGGCCGCGATGTTCGTCATCGCCGTCGAGCAGGAGGCACGCGCCCGCGACGGGCTGGTGGCGACGGTGGGCAAGCTCGAGGTCCGGGGCGCGGCGGCCAACGTGATTCCGGGCCGCGTCGACCTTAGCCTCGACGTCCGCCATCCCGACGACTCGATCCGGATCGATGCCTGCCGGCGGATGCTTGCCGATGCCCACGGCCTGGCGGAAAAGCGCGGCGTGGCGGTGGAGGTGCGGCCGCTCAGCGAGAACGCCGCCGTCCCGTGCGCGCCACGCCTCGTCTCCCTGCTGACCCGCGCGGCCGAAGACTGCGGCCAGGACGCGATCCGGCTCCCGAGCGGCGCCGGGCACGACGCGGTGGCGATGTCGAGCGTGGCCGACGTAGGGATGCTCTTCGTCCGATGCAGAGCAGGTATCAGCCACCATCCCGCGGAGTCGGCCGCGGCCGAAGACGTCGGGGTCGCTATCGAAGTGCTCGGGCGTTTCCTGGAGCTGCTCGCCCAACAGTGATCATCCGGGGCGGCACGGTCGTCACTGCGCGCGGGGTGGACCTTGTCGATATCGAGGTCACCGACGGTCTGATCACCGCCGTCGGCGCCGATCTCGGCACGCCCGCAGGCGGCGACATCGACGCGACGGGGCTCCATGTCTTCCCCGGCGGGATCGATTCGCACGTCCACTTCAACGAACCGGGCCGGACCGAGTGGGAAACGATCGCCCACGGATCCGCCGCCCTCGCGGCGGGCGGCTACACGACGTTCATCGACATGCCGCTCAACAGCCTGCCGGTGACGGTCGCCGGCCCGGCTTTCGACGCGAAGCTCGCCGCCATGAGGCGCTCGTCGATCGTGGATTTCGGCCTCTGGGCGGGGCTGGTGCCGGGCAACACGACTCACCTCGCGGAGCTGGTCGAGCGGGGCGCGATGGGGTTCAAAGCGTTCATGTGCCCAAGCGGGATCGAGGAGTTCCCCGCGTGCGATGCGAGAGCGCTTCGTGAGGGCATGAGGCACATCAGCGCCCTGGACTCGATCCTCCTCGTCCATGCCGAAAGTCCAGAAGTACTGAAGGCTTATGCACGAGAGAGCCTCGGTGCGGGCGCGTTCCTGGCCTCGCGGCCGCCGCTGGCGGAGTTCCAGGCGATCGACACGGCGCTCGGGCTCGCGGCCGAGGCGGGCTGCCGTCTGCACGTCGTCCACGTCAGCACCACCCGCGGCGCCCAGCTCGTCCGCGCAGCCCAGGCGCGAGGCGTCGACGCCAGCGCCGAAACCTGTCCCCACTACCTCCTGTACACGGACAGCGACCTCGAGCGCCTCGGCGGAAGGGGGAAATCGACCCCGCCGTTCCGCAGCGCCCGGGACCGAGACGGCCTTTGGCAGATGCTCGCGGCGGAGGAATTGCCCATGGTGGTCTCCGACCACTCGCCAAGCACCCTTGCGCTGAAGCAGGGGACCGATTTTTTCAAGATCTGGGGCGGTATCTCAGGCTGCCAGTCCACCCGGCAGCTGCTCCTCGCTGAGGGCAGGCTCGAGTTGACGACCGTCGCGGCGGTGACGGCGACGAATGTGGCGCGGCGGTTCGGCCTGGCCGGCAAAGGAGACATCGCGCCCGGGTTCGACGCAGACCTCTGGCTCGTCGACCTCGGCCACGATGACGTGGTGCGGCGTGAGGACCTGCTCTACCGCAACCCGTTCAGCGTGCATGAAGGACGCAGGATTCGCGGCAGGACCGTCCGCACTCTCGTGCGTGGACGGACGGCCTACCCCGGAGGTGAGCCTGCGGGGCGGTTCATCCGGCCAGGCGCACGCTCGTAGCGGCGATCTCGCGCGCAATCCCGTCCTCGTCTCCCGTGAGCAGCCTGCCGTCGCGCACCACGACGCGGCCGCCGACGATGACGGTGTGAGCCCTGGCGGGCGGAGCCAGCGCCAGGCCGGCGACGAGGTCCTTCACGCCCGCGTGAGCGAGGTCGTCCACCCGAAACAAGGCGACATCCGCGCAGCGACCGACCTCGAGCGTCCCGCAATCGTCCCGACCCAGGCACTGCGCGCCGCCCAGCGTGGCCAGGCGCAGGGCAGCTCGGGCATCGAGGGCGCGCGGCGCGTCCTCGCGGCCGAGCATCGCCGCGCGCACGCGCGCGAGCAGCATCGCCTGGTGCGCCTCGACCGCCAGGTTGGCGTCCTCGTTGCTGGCCGAGCCGTCGACTCCGAGACCGACGCGTGCGCCGGCCGCCAGCAAGTCCTCGACCCTGCACGCCCCCGCGCCCAGGCGCATGTTGCTCGAGGGGCAGTGCGCGATGGCGGTGCGCCCATGCGCGACCCGCGCCACCTCCGCGTCGTTGAGATGAATGCCGTGGGCGTACCAGACGTCGTCGCCGGTCCAGCCCAGGTCCTCCAGGAGCTCGAACGGCCGGCGGCCCAGCCGCTCGATGCAGAAGCGCTCCTCGTCGAGCGTCTCCGCGAGGTGAGTGTGCAGCCGGGCGCCACGCTTGCGGGCCAGCGCAGCGGAGTCGCGCATGAGCTGCTGCGTGACGGAGAAAGGTGAGCAGGGGGCCACCACGACCCGGCACATGGAGCCGGCCCCCGGGTCGTGATAGCGCCCGATCATCTCTTCGGTGTGCGCGAGGATCGCGTCCTCGTCCTCGACGACGCTGTCCGGAGGAAGGCCGCCAGTCGACTCGCCCAGCGACATCGAGCCGCGGCTGGGATGGAAGCGCAGCCCGAGCTCCCGCGCAGCGTCCGCCAGCGCCTCGAAGATGCCGGGCCTGCCGGCCGGAAAGACGTAGTGGTGGTCGCTCGAGAGGGTGCAACCGCTGAGCAACAGGCGAGCCATGGCGGCGCGCGCCGCCACACGCACCGTGTCCGCGTCGATCCGCGCCCACACCGGGTACAGGGCGCGCAGCCATTCGAACAGGGTGCCGTCGGGAACGTAGCCCCGCGTCGCCCACTGGTACATGTGGTCGTGGGCGTTGACGAGGCCAGGCATCGCGACGCAGTTGGGCTCGTCGATCATGGTGTCGGCTCGTGGCGCGTCGCCGGATCCAAGCTCGACCACGAAACCGTCGCGCTCCAAGAGCCACCCGCGCTCGACCTCCTCGCCGGCGCCGGTGACGAGGATCCCCGCCCGGAGCAGGAGGCTCACGTACCCGTGATGTCGTGCGGGCGGACCGGCACGCGGACGATGGGGCGTCCCGTCGCGGCGCGGATGGCGGCCACGATGGCGGGCCCGGACGAGATCGTGGGCGGCTCCCCCACACCCTTGATCCCGTAAGGGGAGTGCGGATCTCCCAGCTCCAGGATGTCCATCCGCACTGGGGGCATATCGAGAATGGTAGGCAGAAGGTAGTCGGTGAAAGAGGCGTTGCGGATGACGCCGTCCTTGACCTGCAGCTCCTCCATCACAGCGAGCCCCAGACCCTGCGCCGCACCGCCTTCCAGCTGGCCCTCCACGGCTTTCGGGTTGATCGCCTTGCCCACGTCCTGGGCCGTCGCGAGCTCGACCACCTTGACGAGGCCGAGCTCGGTGTCCACATCCACCACGGCCCGGTGCGCCGCGAACGCGTACTGGAGATGCGCGTCGGCCTGGCCGGTGTCCGGGTCCAACCGTTGGGTCGAGCGCGGCCTGAACTGCCTGGTCTCCTCGATCACCTCCTCGCCCAGCAGGGTCGCCAGCGCCACCACCACGCTGCCGTCCGCCGCGACGACGCTATCGTCCTGGAGCTTCAGATCGTCCGCCGGGGTCATCTCCGATTGCGCCAGGGCGAAGACGCGCTCACGGACGGCCTCGCAGGCCGATCTCACCGCCCCGCCGGTGATGTAGGTCTGACGCGATGCAGAAGAGGAGCCGGCTGATCCGACGGTGGTGTCGGCGTTGAGCACCACGACGTCGCTGACACCGAGCTCCGTGCCGGCGATCTGCGCCTGCACCGTCACCAGGCCCTGTCCGACCTCCGCGCTCGCGGTGTGCACCTCGACCCGCGGACGACCGTCGACCACCGACAGGCGGACCCTGGCCGTCGAGTAGTCGTCGAAGCCCTCCGAGTACCCGATGTTCTTGAAGCCGACCGCATATCCGACGCCGCGCCGGACCGATTCGCCGTGCGTGGTGTTGGAGACCCCGCCGGGCAGCGCCGTCAGGTCGAGGCGCCCCCCGCTCTCGTGGCTGGCCTCCGGGGGAAGTGGCATGGCCCTCACCCGGCGCAGAAGCTCGGCCACCGGCACCGGGCCTTCGACCTGCTGGCCGGTGATCATCCTGCCGCCGGACTCGAGCGCGTTGCGCAGGCGCAGCTCGACCGGATCGATCCCCAGCGTCGCCGCAAGCTTGTCCATCTGCGCTTCGTGCGCGTAGCAGTTCTGCACCGACCCGAAGCCGCGCATCGCGCCACACGGAGGATTGTTCGTGTAAACCACCCAGCCGTCGATCATGGCGTTGGGGCAGCGGTATGGCCCGACGGCAAAGCACGAGGCGTTGGCGATGACCGCGCTGGAGCTCGATGCGTACGCCCCACCGTCGAGCATGATGCGAGCCCGCACGTAGATGAGCCCGCCGTCGCGGTCGGCACCGTGCTCGTAATGCAGCCACCCCGGGTGCCGATGGACGTGCCCCACGAACGATTCGGGGCGTGAATACGAGATCTTCACCGGCCTGCCCGTGCGCAGCGCCAGGAGGCAGGCGTGTGCCTGCATCGAGAGGTCCTCGCGCGCCCCGAACGCGCCCCCGACACCGGCCATGGTCAGCCGCACCTTCTCCGCCGGCAGGCCGAGCACACCGGCGAGCTGCTCCTGATCGACGTGCAGCCATTGGGTCGCGACGTATAGGTCCACACCCCCGTCGCCGTCCGGGATTGCAAGTCCCGACTCCGGCCCGAGAGGCGCCTGGTCCTGCATTCCGATCTCATAGGAGCCTGTGACCACCACCTCCGCGTGCGCGTTCTGGTTGCCGTGCAGGATCTTCAAGTGGCGGGTCACGTTGCCGTTGGGGTGCAGCCGAGGCGAGCTCGGCAGCAACGCCTGCTCCGGGTCCGTAAGCGGAGCCAGCACCTCGTACGCGACCTTCACCTTCTGCGCGCCGCGCCGCGCCTGCTCCGGGTGGTCGGCGGCCACCAGCGCCACAGCTTCGCCCCAATAGCGGACGAAGTCGAACGCGAGCACCGGCTGGTCGGGGATCTCGAGGCCGTACACCTTGCGACCCGGCACGTTCTCGTGCGTGAGGACCGACCTGACCCCGGGCGCCGCCAGCGCTTCGGAAGTGTCGATCGAAAGGATCCGTGCGTATGGATGCGGGCTACGCACGGTCGCACCCCACAGCATGCCCTCCACCTGGAGGTCGGACGAGAACGGGAAATCGCCACTCGCCTTCAGCCACGCGTCGGGCCGCAGCACGCTCTCCCCGACCCTTCCCGAGAGTCGCGCCGGAGGCGCGAGCCGCGGCCTCACAGGCTCATCCGGCCGGCGGCCAGCTGAACTGCGTCGATGATCTTGGCGTAGCCGGTGCAGCGGCAGATGTTGCCAGCCAGCGCCTCGCGGACCTGGGCCTCGGTCGGACGGGCGACACGGCGCAGCAGGTCGTGCGCGGCCACGATGAGGCCGGGTGTGCAGAAGCCGCATTGCACAGCGCCCGCCTCCACGAACGCCTGCTGCAGGGGATGAGGGGCTCCGCCGCCCGAGAGCCCTTCGACTGTCATCACCTCACGTCCCTGCGCCTGCCCCGCGACCACGAGGCACGCACAGACAAGGGTCCCGTCGACGTACACGGAGCACGATCCGCACTCCCCCTGCTCGCAGGCATTCTTGGAGCCGAACAGGCCGAACCTCTCGCGCAGCACGTACAGGAGGCTTTCCCCCTCCCACACCCCGCCGGCCTCGAACGGCCGGCCGTTCACGGTGCAGGCGACCCTCACTTCGGGCCCGTCCGGCGGTGCGCATCCCACGTCCACGCGAATGTGCGTCGCGCTAGAACCGCCAGCGCATGGCGTCGATAGTCGGCCGTGCCGCGCACGTCGTCGATCGGGCGCGCCGCCGCGGCGACCAGCTCACCGAACCGGGCGATCGCCGACGGGTCGACCTCCCCGGCGCCGTCCCACAAGGCCCGTTCCTCCAGCACTCCCTCGAGGAAAGTCTCCGCCGCCTCCGCCCGAATCGGCGTCGGGCCCGCCGAGCCGATGCCGGTCCCGATCTTGCGCCGCGCGACATCCAGGGCAAGGCTGAAGGAGCAGACCGCGATCACCATCGCGTTGCGGGTGCCGACCTTCGAGAACTGCTGCGGGCCCGCCGCCGGCTCGACGAGGACAGCGGCGATGAGCTCGTCCTGGCGCGCTGCGTTGCGCTTGGGCCCGACGAAGAACTCACGCGCCGGTACGCGCCGGGTGCCGGCGGTCGACGCCAGCTCGATGAGCGCGTCGGTCGCCAGCAGCGGCGGGTGCGCATCGCCGGCCGGCGACGCGGTCCCGAGGTTGCCACCGACGCTGCCTCGGTTGCGGATCTGCGGCGAGCCGACGGTTCGCGATGCCATCGCCAGCCCGGGCAGGCGGTCGCCGAGCTCTTCGATGATCCGCGAATACGTGACTCCCGCACCGACGCGGAGCAGCCCGTCCTCGGCCCCCCACTCGGCCAGGTCGGAGATGCGCGTCAGGTCCATGATCGCCGCCGGCCGGCGATGGTCCAGGTTGATCTCCACCATCACGTCGGTGCCGCCCCAGATCGGCGTCGCATCCGGGCGCGCGGCCTTCATCGCAAGGGCCTCCGACCACGTGGCCGGCTGCAGGAACTCCATCACCAGGCGAGGCCTGGCTCCGGGGCGTCGTCGCGGATGACGGTGCCTTCGATCAAGCCGTACGGGCGATCCGCGGCATAGAAGACCTCGTTGTCATTCGCGAGGCCGAAGGGCGAGAGATCGACCGCGAAGTGATGTTTGTTCGGCATCGAGAGCCTGATCTCGGCGACCTCAGGTCGCGCTTCCAGGACCGCCTCTCCCATGGCGTAAAGGGTCTGCTGCAGCGCAAGGCTGTGCTTGACCGCGAAGGTCTCGAGCATGACCCGGCGCACCTCGGCGAAAGAATCGGCCCAATCGGCCGCCGTCTCTCGGTAGCGCCAGCGGGCTGTGAGCGCTGTCGCCAGCACGCGGTCTTTGGTCTCGGCGAGCGTGGTGTAGCGATCGCGCGGGTAACCCCAGAACTCTGAGCCCGTCGATTTCAAGACCACCAGGTCGGCCAGGCCCCCCACCACCCATGCCGCGTCATCGGTGCAGGTGACCACGGCCAGCCGTTTCTCGGAACCGTCGCGCACGAAGGCGTGAGGATGAGGCTTTCCCTCGACCTCGATTCGGGCCCACGGGTATTCCTCGATCGAGACCCGCGACCGGTACACGGATGCGAACTCGCTGACGAAATGACGCGCGAGGCGAACTGCGAAGTCCTCGATTTCTCCCATGGGCGAGTCCCCGGCGAAGGCGAAGATCGTGTTCTTCTGAGTGTCGGTCGGCACAACCTTGCTGTTGTCGCCGCTCAAGTGGCTCGCGGTGAAGTCGCCCGACAAAGCGACGCTCACATTGAGGTCCTTGATCTGATGCGTGCGCCCCCCGGCGCCCGACTTGGTGACGCGCACGACGTGCGTCTCGGCCTTGCCGTACTGGTTGTCCCCCAGGAGGATCGGCAATTTGACCTATGTCCCCTTGTAGGTCGTGTAGCCGAATGCGCTCAGGAGTAGCGGCACGTGGACGTGCGCGGTCGCGTCATCGAGGTTGAACACGACCGACACCTCGGGGTAGAAGGCGCTGAGGCCGGAGCGCTCGAAGTAGGGACGGGTCGCGAACTCGATCCGGTACTCCCCCGCCTCCAGCTCCTCCTGCGCCAGGTCGCGGACCCGGCCGTCGGCGTCGGTCACGGCTTCCCCCACGGGTTTCCAGTCGCCGTCCGGCTCCCTGCGGCTGAGAGTGACCTCGAGGCCGGCGGCCGGTGCGCCGCGCATGGTGTCGAGGACATGCGTGGAGATGCTCATCCGATCAGCAGCCGTTCCAGGCGAAGGCGCGTGATCTTGCGGTGCTCGCCGGCCGCCACGTCGAGCTCTGCGGCGGGGTCGTGGCCGATGCGTCTCCGCAGCGCCTCGAGCACATCGTCGGCCGTCCGGCCGCTCGCCGCGATGAGGAAAACGTGTCCGAATCGTGCCTCATAAAGTCGATTCTCTTCCGCCAGGGCCGCCAGCGTCTGCCGAGAGGCCTGGCTGACCAGGCTCTGCTCTCGCCTGGAGGCATGTGGAGAATGGCCGCCGCCCTCTCCGATCCTGGGGTGCGCCTTGAAGGCTTCGAGCCAGCCCGCAGGTGTGACGTGGGACCAAGCCGAGTCGGCCGACTCGAGCAGCGCGGGCAGGTCCTGGTACGGTCGCCCGGCCGCCAGCCGCGCTGCCCACCCTCTGTCGGCGAAGCATGCGTAGAGCGCCTGGATGGCCTCCGCGTCGGGAAGGGCGTTGAACCGTTCGATCCCTTCACTCAATCCCCAACGGCACCAGCTCAAACCGCCCGACGTCGACCAGGCCGCGGTCGGTGATCTTGAGCTCGGGGATGACCGACAGGGCGAGGAAGCTCAGCGTCATGAACGGGGCGGCCATCGAGACGCCCATCGTCGCGAGCCGCCGCTCCATCGACCGCATCCTCTCGTGCACCTCGCCAACCGGCCGGTCGCTCATCAGCCCCGCCACCGGCAGCGGCAGCTCCTCCACGACCCGCCCGCCCTCGGCGATCACGATGCCGCCGCCGATCTCCGCCAGGCGCGTGGCGCAGGCCGCCATGTCCGCATCGTCGACGCCCAGCAGGACGATGTTGTGGGCGTCGTGCGCAACCGTGGACGCGTAAGCGCCCCGCTTGAGCCCCAGGTTGGTGGCGAACCCGAGACCGATGCGACCCGTGGCGTGGTGCCTCTCCACGACGGCGATCTTGACCAGGTCGCGCTCGGGGTCGGCGACCAGCCACCCGTTGCGGACGGAGGGCTCGACCGAATCGGCGCCTGTGAGCAGCTGCGCGGGTATCACGCGAATGACGCGGACCTTCTTCGGGCCGGCCGGGATCCGGAACGAGCTCGCATCCAAAGGCGCGGGGTTCACGGTCTGCCGCACCCACTCGGGCGCATCCAGCTTGACGAAGCGCGGCGGAGCCCCGCGCTTGAGGACCCGCTGCGGGTGAAAGGACTGCAGGTCCTCCAGCACCAGGATGTCGGCCTGGTAGCCGGGCGCGATGGCGCCCAGTTGCCACAGCCGGTGATACGTCGCGTGGTTGATCGTCGCCATGATCACCGCGTCCTCGGGACTGATCCCCTCCTCGACGGCCACCCGCACCATCTGGTTGATATGGCCCTCCTCGACGATCATGTCCGGCTCGCGGTCGTCGGTGCAGAACATGCAGCGCTCGGGGCCGT
Source organism: Candidatus Dormiibacterota bacterium (assembly GCA_035531515.1). Lineage (GTDB taxonomy): Bacteria > Chloroflexota > Dormibacteria > Dormibacterales > Dormibacteraceae > DATKSS01. The sequence goes on from DATKSS010000055.1 coordinate 63,571, forward strand.
ACTGCTTGACCAGGGGGAGCAGGTCGCGAAGGTTGCGCGCGATGGAGGCTTCGCGGAGCATCACCCACATCCCCAGCCGCCGCTTCTCGAGCGCCTCCTCGAAGGTGGTCGACTCGTGGTCGGAGCGGATCCCGGCGGCGACGTACGCGTTGAGGGCAGGGCCACGGACGCCGGGGGCGTGGCCATCGACATGGTCTGTGAGTCCCGTGCCGAGCTTCGCCAGCTCCGAGTCGCTGCCGGCGACGACGCCCGGAAAGTTCATCATCTCCGCCACGCCGATGGTGCGATGGCGCCGTAAGAGGCTCTCGATGTCGCCGGGCGTGAACGGCCTGTACGGCGATTCGAAACGGGATGCCGGTACACACGAGGACGCCATCACGTAGACGTCCAGGGGAAGGTCCGAGCACGAATCCAGCAGCCAGTGGATCCCGTCGGTGCCGAGCACATTGGCGATCTCGTGCGGGTCGGCGACGACCGCGGTCGTCCCGTGCACGAGGACGGCGCGTGCGAACTCGTCCACGGTCAGCTTGGAGGACTCGATGTGCATGTGCGCGTCGATGAAGCCCGGGACGAGATAGGCGCCCGAGACGTCGATCCGTTCGCGGCCGTCGTACCGGCCCAGGCCCACCACGTGACCGTCCTTGACGGCCACGTCGGCCTGGAGCCATTCCTTGGTGAAGACCGAGAGCACGCGTCCCCCTGCCAGCACCAGGTCGGCCGGCTCATCACCGCGCGCGACCGCCATCCAGTGTGCGTCGATGACGGTCAAGCTTAAGGCGTAGTCATGCAGCAGACTCAGCATCCCGTGGCGGTGCTCGCGGCTCTCCGGGAAGAGGCTCAGGAGCTGGCGGCGCACCTCGCCCGCGCCAGGGTCGCGGGACCCCGCCTGCCGTCCTGGGAGGGCGAGCTCGCCGGCAAGCCGGTCGTGCTCATCCTCTGCGGCGTCGGGAAGGTTGCCGCGGCAATCGCCGCGCAGTTCGCGTGCGACCTCCACCGCCCTCGCGCCCTGGTGTCGATCGGGCTGGCCGGCGCGACCGACAGCGAGACTGCGCGGGGCCGCCTGATCGTCGCCTCGGGCGCCATCCAGCACGACGTGGACGGAAGGCCCTTGACCGAAGCGCGAGGCGTGGTGGCCGGCCTCGGCATGAGCGTGTTTCCGGCAGACACTACGCTTTCGGACATGCTCCAGCGCGCGGCCGAAACCAGCATCGAGCGCCCGGACCAGGTGTGCACCGGATTGATCCTCACCGGCGATCAGATCGTCACCTCCCGTGCCGCCCGCGACCTCATCATGGCCGCCTTCCCCGACGGAAGTTGCTTCGACATGGAGACCGCGGCCGTCGCCCAGGTGGCTCACCAGAACGGGGTGCCGTGGGGCGGCCTGCGCATCACCTCCGACTCGGCGGACGAGTCTTTCAACCTGGAGGAGGTCATCGCGTTCGGCGCCGACACCGCCGGCGAGGTGTTCGAGAAAACGATCGTGCGCACGCTGGAGCAGATGTGAGCGGCGATTCGGCGCGCTGGCTCCCGGCTGCAGACGTCGCGCAGCGGACCAACGGCGGCGAGCTCGAGCCGGACGCGGTGGCGGTCGCGCATCTCGCGGCGATCGATCGTTTTGAACCTCGCCTGCACGCTTACGTCCATGTGGACCGGCACGCGGCGGGATCAAAAGGTCCCCTGGCCGGCACCACGGTGGCTGTCAAGGACAGCCTGCCGGTGGCCGGTATGCCATGGACAGACGGCAGCGCCGTCTGGAGAGACCGCGTGCCGTCCGAGGACACCATCCCGGTCGCGCGGGCGCGGGCTGCCGGCGCGGCGATCCTTGGCAAGACGAACCTGCCGGAGCTGGCCGCCGCGGTGGGGACGACGAACGCAATCTTCCCCGCCACCCACAACCCATGGCGATCCGGCGTGACCCCCGGCGGCTCGAGCGGGGGCAGCGCCGCCGCGGTGGCGGCGGGGTTGGCCACCCTCGCGCTGGGCACCGACATGGGAGGCTCGATCCGCATCCCGGCGTCCTGCTGCGGGGTGGTCGGCCTTCGCCCATCGCCCGACCGCGTGCCCTGCGAGATCGCCGACCCCGCCGGTTTGTCGGTGGTGGGCCCCATCGGTCGCACTGTGGCCGACGTGCGGCTGATGTTCTCGGTGCTGACAGCGACGAGCCCCGGTGGGGATCGCGGCGTGGCCGGCCCTTACCGGGTCGGCTTCGCCGACTCGACGTCCCTGGGGATGGACGCAGCGTGCGGCGACGCGTGCCGGCGTGCGGCCGATGCGCTGGAGTCGGCGGGCCATCACGTTCGTCGCATCGGTTGGGAGTCGGAGCTCGTGGCCTCGGGCTATGGCGTGGTGCGCAGGGCGAGCATGGCGTCGTTCCCCGCCGACCCCGCCCAGTTCGCGCCCGGCATCAGGCGACTCGTCGAGGAGGGGCGCGCGCTCGGCGCCGGCGATTACTTCCGCGCCTTTGAAAAAGCCACCGACGCCGCCCACCGCGTGGTGATCAGGCCGCTGCTTTCCGATTTCGACTTCCTCCTCACGCCGACCCTGGGCCTGGTCCCGATGCGGATCGAGGATGTGCCGGCTTTCCTCAGCGAGCCGTACGGCCGCTACATCCAGTTCGTCCTGCCCGTGAGCTTCGCCCATACACCGGCCGTGTCCGTGCCGGCGGGGCTGCACGGCGGTCTGCCGGTCGGGGTGCAGCTGGTCGGCAAACCTGGCCGCGAATGGGAGCTGCTCGACCTGGCCGAGAAGCTGGAGGCGATGCCCGGCTTTAGGTTTCAGCGTCCCGTCGGCTACGAATGAGAACGTGCGTGGAGGTGGTGGCGTGAAGGTTCAGCGCGTCGAGATGTTCGTCTGCCCCATGGCTTCGCCATCGGACACGACCGGTTTGCAGAACCTTGCCGACGATGGCAAGATCGCCCCCGACAACCTCGTCGCCCTCGTGGGCAAGACCGAGGGCACCGGGGCGCACGACGACTGGGGCCGGGTATGGGCCGACGTCGCCCTTCGAGAGTGGACGGCAAGGTTCGCCGGAATTCCTGTCGCCGAGGTGGCCAACCGCGTCGTGTTCGTGCTCTCCGGCGGTTGCCCAGGAGTCATCACGCCCCACATCGTGGCCATCACGCGGCAGTGGGTCGAGGTCCCGGACGGCGATGTGAAGGCAGGCCCCGGCAAGAGGCTTGTCGTCGGCCGCGCCGGGTCCGAGCCGATGCCGCCGGAGGAGGTCGGCCGGATGGGACAGATCCACAAGGTGGCCGAGGCGACCCGCAGGGCCATGGCCGACGCGGGCCTCACAGATGTGAAAGACGTCCACCTCGTGATGGTCAAGGTGCCGGGGTTGACGACGGCGAGCATCAAGGACGCGGAGTCGCGCGGCAAGACCGTCGTTTCTCACGACCTCACCTTCGGACCGGAGGGCGCCGGTGTGTACGCCAACGACGCCGCCGCGCTCGGGGTTGCGGTGGCCCTCGGCGAGGTCAAGGAGTCGGCGCTTTCCGATGAGGTCGTGCGCCGCGATTGGAGCCTTTACTCCGAGGTCGCGATGACCTCGTCGGGCGGCGAGAAGAGGCACGGTGAGGTCGTCGTCTTCGGCAACTCGATGCACTCCCAGAGTCCGCTGCAGATCGGCCATGCGGTCACGAAGGACTTCATCGACGCCGAGGGGGTGAGGAACGCCCTGCGGTCGGCCGGCCTGCGGTTCAAGGGTGGGCTGCCGGACGAGGCCGACCTGTCGCGCCTGGTCCACGTCTTCGCCAAGTCGGTCATCCCCGGCAGCGACCAGGTCCGCGGGCAGCGGATCACTTTGCTCGATGACGCCGACGCGTACCAGATCGGCAAGGCGTTGGGCGGCATGCTCATCGCTTCGGTCACGGGGCGCACCACCAACTACGTGAGCGGCGGCGAGCGCAACTCCCACCAGGGTCCGCCCGGCGGCAATATCGTCGCCGCGGTGGTCAGGACCGACGGTTAGAGAGATCGAACAGCTTCAGGGGTGAGAGGGGCATCTCGGTGATGGGGATGCCCAGCGCCTCCTCGATCGCCGACGCGATCACCGCCCCGACCGGGATGACCCCCGCCTCGCCCGCCCCTTTGACTCCGAGCGGGTTGAGCGGTGAGGGCGTCTCGATGTGGTCGATCTCGATGTTCGGGATCTCGGTCGCGTACGGCATGAGGAACTCCATGAACGACGCGTTGCGGAGCTGGCCGTCCGAGTCGTAGGCGAGCCGTTCGTAGAAAGAGCCGCCGATGCCCTGCGCGACGCCGCCCTCGATCTGGCCCTGCACCACGAGAGGGTTGATGACGCGGCCGCAGTCGTGCACCACCACGTACTTCAAGATCTCCATCCGGAAGGTGTTCGGGTCGATCCGCACGTAGGCGGCATGGCATCCGCCCGCCCAGGTCGACCCCGGCGGGCTGTAGTAGCCAGTTGCCTCGAGCCCCGGCTGCTGGCCTTCCGGCAGGGGTGGCCCCGGCTTCGGTTTGGCGGCAAACTGGGTCGCAGCCTCGGTGCCGCCGCCGAACGCGTACCGCACCGGGTTGGCCAGCACCGCCACCGCCGCGAGTGGGACGCCGCGCTGAGGAGAGCCTTTGACCCGCACGGCGCCGCCGGCCAGCTCGAGGTCCTCGGCGTCCACCTCGAGGTGTTCGCCCGCGATCCGTTTCGCTTTGTCGGACACCAACCGCGCGGCCACCGCCATGGCATTGCCGGCCGTCACCGCTCCGCGCGAGGCAAAGGTGCCGACTCCCCACGGGAACCGGCGCGTGTCGCCGCTGGTCACCTCGACGTCGGCCACGTCGACGCCGAGCTCGTCCGCCACGATCTGGGCCCATACGGTCGCGTGGGCCTGGCCCTGGCTCGGGATCCCCGTGGCAGCCACGACCTTGCCCGAGACGAGCACCTGCACGTGCGCACCCTCATAGGGCCCGACGCCGGTGCCTTCGACGTAGACGCCGAGCCCCATCCCGACGTGGTCGCCCTGCGGGCGAGGCCCGAGCATCTCCAGCGCTCTTTTCAGCAGCGCGGGGTAGTCGCCGCTGTCGTACACGACGCTGTTGCCGTCCTGCCACGCGACTCCCACGTTGTACGGAAACTGGTTGGGCTGGATCAAGTTGCGGCGGCGCACCTCGGCGCGATCGAGATGCAGCTCTGCGGCGATTGCGTCCAGCGTGCGCTCCATCACGAAGCAGGCGTGCGGCCGGCCGGCGCCGCGATAAGGAGAGGTCGGCGTCGCGTTGGTGTAGACGTCCTGGAACCGCACCTTGTAGTTGGGGACGCGATAAGGGCCAGGCAGCTGGCCGGCGGTGATGATCGGCAAGATGATCCCGTAAGGGGTGTAGGCGCCCGCGTCGTGCAGAAAATCGTCGCTCAGCGCGAGCACGCGGCCGTCGTCGTCGAAGCCGACCTCGACCTCGTGCACCTGCCCACGTTCCTGGTTGACCGCGGTGAAGTGCTCCTGCCGGTCCTCGGTCCACTTCACCGGTCGTCCGAGCTGCATCGCGGCGAACGGCACCAGGAGCTCGTCGGGGTAGAAGAGCATGATCTTCGGCCCGAACCCACCGCCCACGTCCGGGGCGATCACCTCGACGCTCGACTCGGGCAATCCGAACAGCACGGCGAGTCCTCCGCGGATCGACGTCGGTGACTGCGTCGAGTCGAACACGGTGAGCTTGCGCTCGGCGTTGGACCACCGGGCCCAGACCGCGCGGCCTTCCATCGGGCTCGCGGCGCCGCGCTCGAACCGGAGGTGCAACCGCTTGCGACGAGGTGCGGCGGCCAGCGCCTTCGCGACGTCGCCGACCTCCTGCGTCATCTCGGCCGCGACGTTGCCGGGCACGTCCGCGTGCACGAGGTGCTCCGCGCGTGCGGCGACCTCGGGAGTGATCACCACCGGCAGTTGCTCGTACTCGACCTGCACCAGCTCGGCCGCATCCTCGGCGATGTATCGGCTCTCCGCCACCACGAACACCACCGCCTCGCCCGCATAGCGCACCACCTCGGAGGCAAGGCAGCGCTGGGTGCGGCCGTGCGTGAGGTTGGGGTGCGGGATGAGGATGGGGAGATCGGTCTTGCCGAATGGGAGGTCTGCCGCCGTGTACACGGCCGCTACGCCCTGCATGGCTCGCGCTGCGCTGACGTCGATGGACAGGACGCGGGCGTGCGCGTAGGGCGAGCGGACGAGCACGGCTTCGAGCGCGCCTTCGCCGATGTCGTCCGTGAAGCGGCCGTGGCCGCGCAGCAGCCGGTCGTCCTCCTTGCGCTGCACCGGGGCGCCGAACCAGCGGGTGGTCACTTCGCCGAAAGCTCGGCCGCCCGCTTTACGGCTCGGCGGATAGACGCGTACCCGGTGCAGCGGCACAGGTTGCCGGAGATCCCTTCGTCGATCTGCTCCGCCGTGGGTTCTGGATGCTGTGCGAGCAGCCCGACGACCGACATCACGAAGCCGGGGGTGCAGAACCCGCACTGGAGGGCATGGCACTCATGGAAGGCTTGCTGCACCGGATGCAGCGCGGCACCGTCCGCGGTCAGACCTTCGATGGTCGTGAGCTCGTGACCCTCGCCCTGCACGGCGAGCATCAAGCACGACCGCGCCGGGGCGCCGTCCAGCAGCACGGTGCAGCAGCCGCACACGCCGTGCTCGCAGCCCACGTGGGTGCCGGTGAGGCCGAGGTCGTGGCGCAGGTGGTCGGACAGCAGGCGGCGCGGATCGGAGGGCGCCGGATGATCGACCCCGTTGACCCTCACGCGGCAAACGCTCTTGCGGTCAGCACGCGAACCAGGTGCAGGCGAAACTCGGATGAGGCTTCGAGGTCGCCGCTCGGGCGCAGGCCGAGCACTGGGTCTTTCGGGTCGGCGAGCACCGGCGTGGCCGCGACGCCGAACAGCGCGAGGCGGGCGCCGGCCCGCACGGCGCCCGCCAGCGCGAAGTCACCATGTCGCCGCGACTCCTCGACGACGCCGAACCGTTCAGGGGAAGCGGGGAACCACGCCTCGGTGATCAGCTCATCCGGGGCCAGCGCGGTCTCCATGACGCCCTGGAAGAGCGCCTCGGCCGGGATGACGCGCTCACCGCGCGTCGACCGCGCAACCACGTTGCCGCCCAGCGCCAGCAACACGGCAGGCAGCTCGGATGCCGGGTCCGCATGGGCCAGGCTTCCGCAGACCGTCCCGCGGTTGCGGATGACCCGGTGCGCGACCAGCCGCACGGCGGCCCCGAGCAACGGGCACACCCTCGCCACGATCTCCGAGTCCTCCACCGCCGACTGCCGCGCCAGTGCCTGGACCGCGACGCCGCCATCCCGCTCGTAGACGCCCTCAAGGCCGGCGATCCGGTTGATGTCGACGATGTGCTGGGGGCGCGCAAGGCGAAAGTTGAGCAGCGGGACCAGGGACTGGCCGCCGGCCAGCACCTTCGCGTCCTCCAGCGAGACGAGCAGCGAGCACGCCTCCGTGACGGTGGCCGCGGAGTGGTACTCGAACGGCGCCGGCTTCAATCCACCATCGCCACTGCTCTGCAGAGAGCAGCTTCGCCGCCCTGGAAACGCCACGGAAAGCAACCGAAACGGACCGTGGTGTCGAGCACCTCGTCGATCTGGCCGCCCAGGTTCTCGATATGGATCACGTCGTGGGGAAAGAGCAGCGTGTGCATGATCTGGTAGTCGGCCCTGGGAAACACCTGGTCGAGGCTGCGGCCCAGCTTGCGCTCCGCGTCCTCCGCCTCGTCGGCCCGTATTCGCCTGATCACCGTGTTCATCGGATGGTCCGCGCTGCCGGCGTCGACCGCGATCCACCGCACACCGCGCTCGAGCACCCACTCCGCAAACGCGCGCGTCGGTCCGGGATGGCGGATGAAGTACTTCGTCTCATCGACCTCCGTGCGGTCGGTCCAGTTCTCGGGGTAGTAGCGGTGATAGCCGGTATGGATGACCAGGATGTCGCCGCGCTCGATGCGCAGCCCGGTGTCCTTCTCCCAGCGCTCGAAGTGCTCGGGCCCATAAACGTCGAAGTCCCCGACGCCCATGCGCTCGAGGTCGACCACGCAGGCCGGTCCGACGAGGAAATCGAGATCGAGGTCGCCGATGAACTTGCCGCGCGTCATGAAGTGCGCCGGCGCGTCCAGGTGCGTTGAGACGTGCAGCGTCATCGTGATCTCCTGGCCGCCCGCCCGGTCGAAGGCCAGGTGCTTGATCCATCGGATCGCCGGGCCGGGATAGCCCGCGAACGCCGGCGTGTGCAAAGAGAAATCCTGCGTGAGGTCCAGGAATCTCATCGTGGCGGGCCGCCGTCGCCATCGAGGTCGAAGGTCACGCCCTGGGCCAGTGGCAGCTCCGTGCCGTAGTTGACGGTGTTGGTCTGGCGGCGCATGTATGCCTTCCACGAGTCTGAGCCGGCCTGGCGGCCGCCCCCCGTCGCCTTCTCTCCGCCAAACGCTCCGCCGATCTCCGCGCCGGAGGTACCGGCGTTGACGTTGGCGATCCCGCAGTCGGATCCCGCCGCCGAGAGCCACGTCTCGGCCGAGCGCATGCTGCGCGTGAACAGGCCGCTCGACAGGCCCTGCGGCACCGAGTTGTTGACCGCGATCGCCTCGTCGAGGGTGTCGACCGTGAACACGTGCAGGATCGGCGCGAAGATCTCCTCGGCGCAGATCGGCATGTCGGCGCGGGATCTGAAGATGGTGGGCTCGACGAAGTAGCCTGGCCGGTCGCCCAAAGCCTTCCCACCGTAGGCGAGCTCGCCGCCCTGGGCCTTGATCGCGGCCACGCCTTCCGTGAAGTCCTTCACCGCATCCTTCGACACCAACGGCCCCATCAAGATCCCTTCGTCGAGCGGGTTCCCGATTCGCACGGTGCCGTAGGCGCGGACCAGCCGTTCGAGGAACGAATCCGCGATGCCTCGCTGCAGGACGAGGCGACGGGTGCTGGTGCACCGCTGTCCGGCGGTGCCGACCGCCCCAAACGCCACTGCGCTGAGCGCGAGGTCGAGGTCGGCGTCGTCGAGCACGATGACCGCGTTGTTGCCGCCCAGTTCCAGGATGGCGCGCGCGCCGCGCTTCCCGACCGCCGCCGACACGCGCTCGCCGAGGGCGCACGAACCGGTCGCCTGAATGAGAGGCACGTGCGGGTCAGCCAGCAGCGCCTCCCCCACCACCCCGCCGGAGCCGATGATCAGGCTGAAGACGCCTTCGGCATCGGTGCCGTGCGTCACCTCGTCGAAGATCTTCTGCGCCGCGATCGACGTTAGAGGAGTGAGGCTCGAGGGCTTCCACACCACGCTGTCGCCACAAACGAGCGCCAGCGCCCAGCCCCAACCGGGCACCGCCAGCGGGAAGTTGAAAGCCGAGATGATGCCGACTGCGCCGAGCGGGTGCCACTGCTCGGTGAGCCGGTGGAACGGGCGCTCCGAGTGCATCTGGTTTCCGTAAAGCTGGCGCGAGAGGCCGACCGCGAAGTCACAGATGTCGATGACCTCCTGGACCTCACCTCGCGCTTCGCTGAGGATCTTGCCGTTCTCGAGGCTGACCAGGCGCGCGAGGTCCTCTTTGCGCTCGCGGAACGCATCCGCCAACCGGCGGACCACCTCGCCGCGCCGCGGCGCGGGTACCATGCGCCACCGCAAGAAGGCGGCGTGAGCGTCAGACGTCACCTGCGCGCAATCGCCCGGGGCGGCCGTGCGGATCCTGGCCAGCACCGCGCCGGTGGAAGGATCGAGCGTGGCGAGCTCCGGCCCGGCGGGATGCGCCACGAACGACCCGCCGCGGGCCACTCCGGGGAATGTGCCGCCCAGCTCCAACCCGAAGGCCTCGAGGATCCCGCGTTCCCGATCTTGAGAGTCGCTTCCTCGCGCGCCTCTTTTGGTCTCGACAGTCATCTCAGGTCCTCCTTGATCGGCCGCGCGCTCAGCGGCTGGGAGCTATTCTTCGCCGTTCGCGGCTCCCTCGTCACCTAATGATCGATCAGGCGGGCGCGGAAGGGACGACCGGGCGGTAGACGGGCTCCCACATCGCCTCTCGGACACGCTGGGTGAGGTCGTCGACAGGCGCCCGAGCAAGGCCTTCTTTCGCCGCCTGCGCCGCCACGGCCGTGGCCACCGCCAGTGACACCTCGCGGAGAAGCTCCACGTCCGGCAAGAGGCTGGCCCCTTCCTCGCCAGCCTCAGTCAATGCGGCGACGGTGGCGGCGGCGGCGGCGAGCATCGAATCGCTGACGCGCTCAGCTCGCGCGACGATCGCACCGAGGCCGATGCCGGGGAAGACGAGCGCGTTGTTGGCCTGCCCGATCCTGTAGACGACGCCCCCGAATTTCACCGGCGGGAACGGGCTGCCGGTGGCGACCAGGGCGCGTCCGTCCGTCCACCGCACCAGGTCTTCGGGCACCGCCTCGCTCTGCGCGGTGGGATTCGTGAGGGGAAGGATGATCGGCCGAGCCGTGTGGGCGGCCATCTCGCGCACGACCTCTTCGGTGAAGGCGCCGGCGATGGTCGATACCCCGATGAGGACCGTCGGCCTGGCTTGACGCACGACCTCCAACAGGTCGATCCTGCCGTCCTGACGCGTCCATCCCGCCACCTCGTCGAGGTCCCGCGCGTACGGCACCTGGAAGTCGCGGAGCGTGCCGATCATCTCGCTGGTCAGAAGGCCTCGCCGCCCAAGACCCCAGAAACGCGAGGTGGCCTCTTTGGGGTCGAGACCGTCGGCGACCATGGCGGCGCGGACCTGGTCGGCGATTCCGACGCCTGCCGCGCCGCAGCCCATCAGCACCACTCGCTGGTCGCGCATGCGGGTGCCGGCGACCTTCAACGCCGACACGATCGCCGCCAGCGTCACGGCGCCGGTGCCCTGGATGTCATCGTTGAACGTCCGGTAGCGGGGCCGGTACCTGTCCAGCAGGCGCCTTGCGTTGTCGGCCCCGAAGTCCTCCCAGTGGATCAGGGCATGCGGGAACAGCCTCGAGACCGTACTGACATAGAGGTCGATGAACTCGTCGTAGGCGGCGCCTCTGGCGCGCGGGTGCCGATTCCCGAGGTATTCGCTGTCGTCGAGCAAGGCCTGGCGGTCGGTGCCGACGTCGAGCACGACCGGGATCACGCGCGCCGGGTGGATTCCGGCTGCGGCCGTGTAGACGGCAAGCTTGCCGATCGAGATGTCGACCCCGCCGACGCCCCAGTCGCCAATGCCGAGAATACGCTCGCCGTCCGTGGCGACGATGAGGTCGATGTCATCTGTCTCGGCTCCCAGGTTGCGGAACGATTCCTCAACCTGTTCCGGGTGGTCGATCGAGAGGAAAACCCCCCGCGGCCGGCGGTATTCATGGCTGAACTGTTCGATCGCCAGCGCCACGGTGGGCGTGTAGACGATGGGCAGCATCTCGCTCATGTGCTTGGTGAAGAGGCGGTAGAACAACACCTCGTTACGGTCGTGAAGCGAAGTCAGGTAGATGTTCCGGTGCAGGTCGTCGGACTGCTCGACGTACTGGCTGTATGCGCGTGCCGCCTGTTCGTCGAGCGTCTTGACCGACGGCGGCAGCAGGCCGGTCAGCTCGAGCTCGGCGCGCTCCTGAGGCGTGAACGCGGTGCCCTTGTTGAGCAGCGGCGTGTGCAGGACGTCCTGGCCGCGCAGCGTCGTTGCGATGTGGCCGTCGACGAACCGGACCTCGCTCCCAAAGCTCGAACCGCGCCTGGCCGCGCCGAACACGCCCATCTGGACCTCGATCATCTGCCGGTCGTCCGAGTCGCGTAAGTGACCAAGCGCCCGGGGAGTTGGGGCCGTTCGGCCCGCACCGGACGCGACGGACCCGTAGATCTCAGACCGGCACGTCAGCCGATGAAAGGCTTGAGGTTCTCGATCTCCGATTCGTCGAGGTCGGCGAACAGGGCCATGTCGTCGGCGCGGGAGATGAACCTGATCGGCAGAACGACCTCGTTCTTGAAGAACCCCTCGGGCGTGATCACCACCCCCACCAGCTCCCCCTTGTCGTAAAGGAGCTCCTGGACCCGCCCGAGCCGCCGGCCCGTGTGGCCGAGCATGACGTTCTCGTCGTTATCGATCTCGATCGCGCCGCTCGGCTTGTCGGCGACCTCCTCGGTGTTCGTGAGCCCGACCCCGCCGGTCAGCGTCTCCGCCTCGTCGAGGACGGCCTCGCCGGCGGTCAGCGGTTTGAACCGATAGCTCAAGTAGGGCCTCTGGCTGCGGATCTGCTCGACCGACATCGAGAGACGGACCAGGTCATGCGTCGCCGACTCGACCGCGGAGATCGGAATCATCACCTCATCGGTGATGTAGAGCCTCTCGGCGGCGATCAGGCGCCCCACGAGCGACCTGTCGTCCTTGAGCACGATCGCCTGTGGGCCGAAACCTTCCTGGGCCACCAGGACGCTGGCCAGGACTCCGGCCTTGCTGCCGTCGCTTGCCAGGACGTCCGCGCCGAGCCGGAAATCTGACAGCTCCGGCATCACCTTCATTATGGAGAGGAACGCGCACGTCGGGCGCGGACCGCGAGCCATTACCCTATTCGCCGTGGTCGCGCGCTCGGAGGTAGTCGGCAGCCTGCTGAGGCCTAAAGACCTGGCCGACGCGAGGCAAGGACACGAACGTGGCAAGGTTTCCGACCGCGAGCTCAAGCAGGTCGAGGACCGGGCGGTGGACGACGCGATCGAGCTCCAGGAATCGGCCGGCATCGACGTCATCACCGACGGCGAGCAGCGGAGATACGCGTTTTACGGCCACCTGATCGACTCGTTCGACGGGTTCGACAAGGAGGGAGGCTGGGCCATCCCCTTCCGGGACGAGAAGGGCGAAGAGCTGGTCCTGAAACGACCGGTGGTGGTCGAGCGGCTGCGCTGGCGCAGGAGCATGTGCTCGGAGGAATGGGTGTACGTCCGCGCCAGGGCCAGGGGTCTCGCCAAGGTCACCATGCTCAGCGCCCAGCAGGCGGCGGCCTACTACGACCCCGAGAAGTCGAAAGGCGCGTATGCCACGAGGGACGCGTACCTGGCGGACATCGTCGATTTGTCACGGCGAGAGGTCGAAGAGCTCATCCGGCTCGGCTGCACGTACATCCAGATCGACGGCCCCCAGTACGGCGCGCTCCTCGACCCCAAGATGCGTGAGGGATATCGCCAGCGCGGCAGCGACCCCGAGGAGATCATCGACCGCTGCATCGAGATGGACAACGCGATCATCTCGGGCCATCCCGGGATCACGTTCGCGCTACATATCTGCCGAGGCAACAACCAGAGCAAGTTCTACGCGGAAGGCGATTACGAGCCGATCGCGCGCATCTTCCAGCGCACTCTGTTCAATCGTTTCCTGCTCGAGTACGACGACGAGCGGTCGGGTGGGTTCGCGCCCCTGCGCCACCTGCCGGATGACCGCGTGGTGGTGCTGGGCCTCGTGACGACCAAGAGACCGGACCTCGAGCCCGAGGACGAGCTCCGCGACCGCATCAAGGACGCGTCGAAGTACGTTCCGCTCGAGCGACTCGCCCTGAGCCCGCAGTGCGGGTTTGCCTCGACCATGGAGGGCAACCGGATATCGCCCGAGCAGCAGCGCCAGAAGCTGGAGCTGGTGGGCAGGGTCGCGAGATCGGTGTGGTAGTCAAAACCTGAATCGCCTCGCCCTTGGAATCGGCGCATTGGCCATCGTGTGCGCCATCGGGGTCGCGGCTGCGGCTATGGCGTTGGGCGGTCAGAGCTCATCGAGCCCAGACGTGTTGCCGCCCGCGCCCGGCCCGCCCGTGGGCGGCCTCTGCACCGCGCAGCTCACGCATCTGCCGGACGGCGGCGTCTCGCCGCTACTCTGTGCCAACGGCGATGTCAACCGCCTGGCGTGGAGATACTTCGCCGCCAAGAACCTGAGCGTGATGGGACTTGGCATCTTCGCCGCCGACACCGATGTCGCGACTGCGATCCGGCAGGACTTGAGCGGTCACGCCGGCGACGCGGTCGAGTGCGGGGCCTACCAGCTCGCATCCGTCTACTACGGCTGGGGTTTCGGCGTTGATCCGACCATCGGCTTGCTGGCCGGGGGCTGCCCGATCCCGCCTCAGTAGTCGCGGCCGGCCGCGTCGCATACTGCGGACGTGGCGGGCGGTCTCGAGGTCCGTGGCGTGACCAAGCGCTACGGGGAGCTTGTGGCGGTGCGGGACCTGGAGCTCGAGGTCAGGCCCGGCGAGGTGTTCGGTTTCGTCGGCAGCAACGGAGCCGGCAAGACCACGACCATGCGGATCGTCCTCGGCGTGCTCGTCGCGGACGCCGGACAGGTGCTGTGGGCGGACTCGCCGATCGGTTTCGGGACTCGTCGCCGGATCGGGTACATGCCCGAGCAACGCGGCCTCTACCCGAAGATGCGGATTGGCGAGCAGTTGCGCTACCTGGCGCAGCTGCATGGCACGAGCTCGGCGGACGCGTCCGCGGCCGCCAGAAGGTGGCTGGACCGTTTCGGGCTCGCCGACCGGGCGGGCGATGAGGTGATCAAGCTGAGCCACGGCAACCAGCAGCGGGTGCAGCTCGCGGCGGCCCTGGTTTTCGACCCGGTGCTCCTCATCCTCGACGAGCCGTTCGCGGGGCTGGACCCCGAGGCGGTCGACTCGATGAGCGAGGTCCTGCACGAACGCGCCGCCGCAGGCGTTCCGGTCGTCTTCTCCAGTCATCAGCTCGACCTGGTCGAGCGCATCTGCGACCGGGTCGGGATCATCCAGCGCGGACACCTCGTCGCTTGCGGGACCATCGACGAGCTGCGTGGCCGGGGCCCTCGACGGCTGTGGGTGGACGCGCCGGCGGCGCCACCGGGTTGGGCGGCTGCACTGCCCGGCGTGAGCGTCGACCGAGTGGATGGAACGCGAGCCCTGCTCAAGCTCGATGCCTCGGTCGACGACCAGGACGTGCTACGGGTCGCGCTGGCGACCGGCCCTGTGCGCGAGTTCCGCCGCGACCAACCGAGCCTGCTTGATGTTTTCCGCGAGGCGATGAGCGAGACCAGGGTTGTCGCGGCTTCCTGACCGTCCGATGGTCGGCGCGGAAGGTCTTCGCACCTTCTACCTGATTGCGCGACGAGAGTTCATGACCAGGGTCCGCAGCAGGTTCTTCCTTGTCGGGACGGCTGTTCTGATGGTGCTGATGGCCGGGTACATCGTCCTGCAGGCTCTCGTGTTGAGTCGGGCCACCACGACCGTAGATGTCGGTTTCGTCCGCGCCACCCAGGCACTGGCCGAGCCGTTGAAGACCGTGGCCGCGACGGAAAGCCTCAACGTCAAGACACATGTGGTCTCAGACGTGGCGACCGGTGACGGTCAGGTGGAGTCCGGCCGCCTCGACGTCCTGGTCAGCGGTGATCCCGCGAGTCCGGATGTGACCGTCAAGGACGATCTGAACCCGACGCTGGCGGCCGCGCTGTCGGGGCTCGTGAAGCAGGTCGCCTTGGACGAGGCGATAGTGGCCAGCGGCGCCAATTCGTCGGTGATCGATGCGAAGGTCGCCGCAGCAAGGATTCACCTCCTGGTCCTCGACCCGAACGCCGCGGTCAGGACGCAGCGCCAGGTGGTGGGCATCTTCGTGGCCGTCCTTCTGTACGTAGCGCTGGTGATCTACGGGCAGCTCGTCGCGTCAGGGGTGGTGGAGGAGAAGTCGAACCGGATCATCGAGATCCTCCTTTCCACCGTGCGACCCAGGCAGCTCTTGTTCGGCAAGGTCGTCGGAATCGGACTGATGGGGTTCCTGCAGCTGCTGCTCCTCGGTGCGGTCGGGTTGATCGCCGCCACCCAGACGCACGTCATCGACGTGCCCTCGGTCGGCATGACCGCAGTTCTTGGGGCTCTGCTCTGGTTCGTGCTGGGATTCACGTTCTATGCGCTCATATTCGCGGCGGGTGGCTCGCTGGTCTCGCGACAGGAAGACCTCGGAGCCGTGACCGGGCCGATCTCCATGCTGATCGTCGGCACGTACCTGGCGTTCTTCTGGGTCGCGGCCAACCCCAGCAACCCGTTGGGGGTGTTGCTGTCGATGCTCCCTCCCTTTGCGCCCATGCTGATGCCTGCGCGGATGGCCACCGGCGACGCGCAGGCCTGGCAGGTCTTGGTGGCGCTCGTCCTCATGATCGGCGGCATCGCGGCCATGAATTGGCTGGCTGCGCGCATCTACTCCAACTCGGTGCTCCGCGTCGGCTCCAGGGTCAAGCTGATGGAGGCGTGGAGGGGCCGGCAATAGCGCTCGATCGTCCAGACTGGCCGACGGCGCGCGCGAACAGTGGAAGCGCCAGGCCGAGCAACGCCGCGCTGGCCGCGAGCGCTGCCCGGATCGACACCCCCGAGGCGACCACGCCCAGGATCGGTCCACCGACTATCTGCCCCAGAGCGTCGGCCTGGCCGTCGACCGAAAAGAGGGTCGCGCGGTTGGCGGAGTCGAGCGAGCGATTGAGCCATGCGCGCTGAACGGGTCCGAACACCTGGCGCATCACGTTGGCCGACCAGATGAACATGACCGCCACGCCGAGGTTGGTGGCGAGCGCGAAGCCGGCGATCATCACAGAGCGAGCCGCCGTGAACGCAAGAAGTGAACGGGTGACCGCAGCGTGGTCCTCCAGGTCGAGACGCCTCCTGACTACTTGCGTGGCCGCAATGCCGATCAGGGCCGATCCTCCACTGATCAGCCCGAACCACAGGACCGGCGAGAGCCCGCCGATGCTGGGGAGCCCGATGTCTTTGATGAAGTGGATTTGGTACAGCCGGTCGACGCCCTCACCCGAGAGGCCCCACAGGACCGTGATGCACAGGATGGTCTGGACGAGCGGCCTGGCGGATATCGCACCGATCGACGACCGGAGGCCCGCGACCACGCGCGCTGCGCCGCCCTCCTGGCGAGGCACGGCCTGGAAGCCTTCCTCGGACATCGCGAATCCCAGATAGACCGACAGCGGCAGGAACAGCAAACCGCCGATCACGATCGGCAGGCTCAGCCGAACCGAGGCCAGCGCGACCCCGGCGACGATCCCGAGCAGACCTGCGACCTGGGCGTATTGCGAAGCTCGCAGAAACAGCCGGCCGGCCCGCTCCTCGCCGACCTCATCCGTGATCCACGCGTCGTCGGCGCCGTCCGCCGTCGTGATTCCGATTCCCCAGACGACCTGCGACAGCGCGATGGCGGTGAATCGCGGCACAAGGCCCTCGAGAATGAAACCCGCTCCTACGAGCGTGTAGCCCGCCGCCACCGCCCAACGGCGGCTGAAGGCGTCTGCGAGCAGGCCCGTGGGCACCTGGAAGACCAGGCAGGTGAGCTCCAGCGCAGAGCCGACCAGGAGCAGGTGGAGGGGGTCGAGATGGGCGGCCTCCACCTGGTAGACGAGATTGGTGACCGAGACGACGGTGAACAAGAAGGACACGCCGACGCTCATGAACAGGTATACCGACCGCGGGTCGCTGGCACGGATGCGCACGTTGAGGATCTCCTCCCGCCGGCTCGAAGGCGCGGCGAATCAAGTGGAGCGGGAGAAGATCGGGCGCCCGGGTGCGGAGGCTAGAGATCTCCCGCGACGTCGAGGACGTTCGCGGGTGCTCTCACAGCCGGGCATCCTAGTCCGTTTTCGCTTCTTGGGCAAGCCTGCGGCAAGATCGTCGCGGTAGATGCGCGGGCGCCGCAGCGGAGAGTCTCGACCACCGGCAGGTGACTGTCCTTGAGCACTTAGCCGCGCGAGCGGCCGGCACTGATAAGCCTGGCTCCCGAGAAGGCGAGGAAGGTGCCCAGGGCCACCGCGGACAGAACGACCGGCGCGCCGCCCAGCCCAACCCGGGTGATGACGAAACCGATCACGGCGGGGATCACGGCGCCGCCCACCATCGCCCCCGGGAAGAGCCACGAGGTGGCGCGCGAGTCGCCTGGAAGCAGCCTGGCCAGCCAGACGACCCCGGTCGGGAAGATCGGCGCGATGACCAGGCCGGTGACGACGTACGCGACCGGGGCGGCAGCCCCAGAAACCGCTGCCGCGAGGGCGACCGCCCCGAGGGCCGAGCCCGTGGTCACGATCGCCCACTCAGGGATGCGCGAGGGCAACAGGCCGATGAGCAGGCGACCGGCCGCCATCGCGAGCCAGAAACCGGAGGTCAGCGCGGCCGCGGGCGCCGCTCCCAGGCCGAGTGATCGGAGGTGGGAGGTAGACCAACCACCGACCCCGGCTTCGGTCCCGACGTACAGGGCGAACCCGACGACGAAGACCACGACGAGGCCCGTCGGCCGGGGCGCCGTCGATGGGGGCGCCACCGGCAGCCGCCCCGGTATCCGAAGACCCTCCCACATGAGGCTTAAAGCGAGGACGGCACCGCCCGCATAGAGCAGGGCGAAGTGGTGCTCGCCGACGAATGCGACCAGGATCGGACCGACCACCGCGCCCAGCCCGAACGCGCCGTTGAGAATGTTCAAGACGGCAGTCCTCCTGGCGCCTTCGCTGTGGGCGACGATCTGGTTCAGCCCGATGTCGAGGGCGCCGAATCCGATGCCGAGAACGAACACTGCGGCCAGCATCACCGGCCATGCCGGCGCGAGCGCCACGAGCGCGCATCCGACGGCTACGAATCCGAGTGCCCCGACAACCACGTGTCGGTTGGGGAGCCGCTCCATGGCTCGCATGGAGCCCAGGACGCCCGCCAGCGCTCCCGCGAAATGCGCGCTAAGAACACCACCCGCGATGGGAAGGCTCACGCCGAAGCGATGTGACAGGATCTGGAGCAGAGGGCCGTAGGCGGAGACGACCATGCCGATCAAAAGGAACGTCGCGCCGATGGCGACGAGGCTCGTCGTCGACAGCACTACGCGGTCTTCGCGTCGCGGATTAGCCCCGGTATTCATCGGGTGCCTACCTGTGCGTGAAAGGCGGCTGGTAGAAATCGGCGACACGGCACGAGCGGCCGTCGAGCGCAACTTCGCTGAACTGGTAAAGGATGGCGCCGGTCGGCGCGAACACCTCGACGCTCGGCAGTCGCAACGAGAACGATCGAGACACTCCGGGCCGTGCCGACGCGACCGCGTCGCGCAGATCACGAGCGCTGATCAGGTACAGCTCCCCCACCTCCGACGCGGAAGGCAGCAGCGTGGTCGCGCCGGCGCCACTCCACACCACGACCGGCGTGATCGTGAAGCCGGACCTCGTGTCGAAGTCGTCGAGCGCCCCCAAGACGTCGGAATGGTCGATCGCAAGGCCGAGCTCCTCGTGGAGCTCGCGGAGCGCGCACTCTTGGGAGTCTTCGCCGGCGTGCACCTTGCCGCCGGGAAGGGCCATCTGGCCGGCGTGCCGGCTCATACCCAGCGTCCGCTGAAAGATTGGAATGCCTGGGGCGCCGTCAACCTGGAGCAGCACGACCGCCACCGCGGCCGGGATGAGCGGCCGGGGAGAGGCTCGACGCTCGAACGCCAGGAGGTTTCGCGAGATCGCGCCCCGGAGATCGGGGTCGCCCACAATTCCGGGATCCATGCCGCGATGCTAGGGCCTCGAGGCAGATGTCAATTGGGGACAATCCGCTGGTGAGAGCGCCAGCTGTCCTGCGGCGGCGGGGCCTGCTCCTCGCCATCGCCCTTGCCGTTGTTGTCATGGTGACGAGCGGATGGCTGGCGATGACGTCGGCCGGCACCACCATCCACCAGCTCCCGTTTCGCCAAGAGTTCTGCTTCGCCGAATGGTGCGTGACGCCAACCTCTTACGCACCCGGAACGGGCGCGATGCAGGTCGGGGTGCATGTCAGGAGCGACGCCAAGGCCGCAACCCAGCGTCCGGACCATCCCCAGGCATGGCTCGTCGGGCAGGCGGGATCGCGGGCAGGCGGACCACAGGCGGACCTCGACCGACAGGTCGGTCCAGGAGCATCGTTTGACGCGACGCTGGTCTTTCCGGTCCCCACCCCTCACGCATGCCCCAGGCTCGTGATGAGCGAGGGCGCTTGGCCGGCCTTCCTCGGCCTCGGCTATGCGCCGAGCCCGTTCACGGAACGGGTGGAATGGCCCCTGTGCGACCCTTAGACCAGTTCGTGGGCCGCGTGCCAAACTGCTCGACGTGTTTGCAAGCTCCAACTATCCTCCCGACGAAGCTGCGGCCGACCGTTTCGTTTCCGAGATGCGACACGGGACGCTGATCGCGTGCACGCATGACGGTTACCCGCAGGTCAGCATCCTTCCTTTTGTGAAGACCGGCGAGTTCATCGAGCTCCATTGCGTCCAGGGCGACCCGACCTTCGACGCGGTTCGGGCCAATCCTCGCGTGACCTTCCTCGTTTCCGACTTCCTCGCCTGGTCGCCTCACAGCTGGGTCGACGAGCATGACGCGGGCCGCGCCACTCTCCACTTCCGGGCGGTCTCTTTCGAATGCGAGGCCGAGCGCGTGTCGACCGATCCCGACGACGTGGCGGGCGCGCTCAGCCGGCTCCTCGCTGCCTACGAGCCAGGCGCCTCTTACGAGCCGGTCAAGATGGGCGATTTCTACGGCCCGCGCCTCCGACGCCTCGCGACCATGAAGCTGCGCGTGGTCGGGCGACAGATCAAGTTCAAGACCGGACCGGCCGGCACCAGGGAGGCGAAGCTGAAAGTTGCGGACCGGCTCCGCGAGCGCGCGGAGGGCGGCGACCTTCGTGCCGCCGAGATCATCGAAGCGTCACTTTCCGGTTAGGTCCGAGCACGGGCAGCGCCCGCGCCAGGAAGGTGTGCCACTCGGGAACCGCGACGCAAGAGCTCGCCGAGCCTGACCTTGATCCGCTCCTGGCAGCCGGTCGCGCGCGGCGCGAACGACCACCCGAAGCCGACTGCAAAAACGTTGCTAGCGGTGCGCTACGACCTTCGTGTCGTGGTGGATGACCTCGCCGTCGTGCCACTCGCGCTCGCCTGCCAGGAGCTCCTTGATCTGGTGGAATCGCCTGTTCTGCTCGGCGGAGTCTGCGAACTTCTTGTACGCGGCTTTGCTTTCGAAAACCGTCGTCACAAAATGGACGTTCGGGTCGGCGTCCGACTTGAACACGAAGGTCGAGATGTGACCCTCGGCCGCGCTGTCTGAGCCCCCCATCACCTGCATGACCTTCTCCTCGGCGCCGGGCTTCATCTTCATCTTGGCTATGGTTCCGTACAAGGCATTCTCCTCGCCCATAGGGCGACCCCAGCGGGGGATTCACGAGCCGGTGAGAAATGGGGCAGATGTCGAGCCGCCCGCACCTCGACTGTACGCGCGCCAGGCGGCCAGTGCCCACATCGAACAGAGCACCTGGACGCCTGGCGAGTTGCGAGCCCTAAGCGGTCTGCTCCGCGAGCTTCGAATCGGCTTTGGCCAGAAACCCGAAGAAGAGCTCGCTCCAGCGCTCGGCCGCGTCGAACAGCGGTCCGTGGCCCGAGCCCTCGAAAGTTTCCATCTGGACCTGGCCGCCCGCCTTCCGATAGCTCTCCAGGACGTTACGGATCTGGGTGACCATGGGCTGTGGGGGAAACGCTTCGTCTCCGGGCCATCCCGGCACCACGCCCATCTTGCCGAGAGTGCCCATCTCCCATGCCGAGCCGTCGGCTACGACGATGTCGGCGCCCCCGTGCGTCCACAGGATCGGCGGCTTCGGCTCGATGGCGACGATTCCCGCCCAGTTGCAGTACTTGCCGGAGAGGGCGTTCAGGATGCCCCTCGTCCCGGGAGCGATGCCGGGCCAGTTGGCAGAAGGCGTGGAATCGCCGGGATAGCCGTCGTCGCCGGTGACCGACTTGAGCACCTCGTCGACGAGCATGTCTTCGCGCTCCTTCGATTCCTTGTGCGAGGCGTTCCAGTAGGAGCTGTTGATCACGTTGCGTGGCGAGAACGGGGAATCGGAAGACCTGTCACCGTCGGCGATTCGCTGCGTGAAGTCAGCGTTGCCTGTGCCGCCACCCGATCCCGCGTAATCGGGGAAGCACGGAGTGCCGTCCAGCCGAACGCCGCCAAATCCATACGGCGAGACAGGATCGACGAAGGTCAGGGACGCCACGCGCCTGTCTTGGGCGTAGTTGGCGATGGCCGCCCCGCCGGTTGACCATCCGACGAGGTGCACGGGTCGCGTGATGCCCAGGGCCTGCATGAGCGAATGGGCGTCGTCGGCCCAATCGCGGAGCCCGCGCGTCGCGTCGATCGGAACCCGTTCCGTGTCGCCGAACCCGCGCATGTCCGGCGCGATGATCCGGTACCTGTCGGGAGCTCCGGGCATGAGGTGCTCGAAGAAGCGGCCAGTCGAGAGGTTGCCATGCAGCATCAGCACTGGGATGCCGTCCGGCGGCCCCGATTCGATGTAGCGGACGTTTAGGCGGCTCGTGCGGACGGTCCGAGAATGCACGCCGGCGGGTGGGTTCATCGGTGCCTCCTTCGGTTTGCTCCCGTCAAGATAGCTAAAGGCGGAAC
This sequence comes from Candidatus Dormiibacterota bacterium, assembly GCA_035531515.1. Classification (GTDB taxonomy): domain Bacteria; phylum Chloroflexota; class Dormibacteria; order Dormibacterales; family Dormibacteraceae; genus DATKSS01. The sequence continues at coordinate 85,935 of DATKSS010000055.1, forward strand.
GCGGGATGGCCGCGCCCTGGGCTACGCGGCGTGCTCGAGCGAGCGATGATGATTCCCGCGATGGCACCACTGCTCCCGGGAAGCGCAGGGCCACGGCCACGACTGCGCACGCTGATGCAGACCGCACGGCCAGTTCTCGCGCCAGGCTGCTACGACGCCCTGGGCGCCCGCCTCATCGAGGAGGCAGGTTTCTCCGCCGTCTACATGACGGGATTCGGGACCTCCGCCGGGCTCCTCGGACGCCCGGACGTGGGGCTGGTTTCCATGTCTGAGATGGCCGACAACGCGCGCCGGATCGTCGAAGCGACATGCCTCCCAGTGATCGCGGACGCCGATACCGGCTACGGCAACCCGATCAACGTCCTGCGCACGGTCCGCGAATACGAAAGGGCCGGTGTGGCAGGGCTTCACATCGAAGACCAGGTCGCGCCCAAGAAATGCGGCCACATGGAGGGCAAGCAGGTGGTGCCGGTGGCCGAGATGGTCGCGAAAGTGAAGGCCGCGGTCGATGCGCGGATCTCGCCGGAGCTGGTCATAATCGCCCGGACCGACGCTCGCGCGGTGGAGGGGCTCGACGCGGCGATCGAGCGTGCGGCCAGTTATCGAGAGGCGGGTGCTGACGTCCTTTTCGTGGAAGCCCCCCAATCTGTCGACGAGGTGAGGGCGGTGGCCGCCGCCTTCCCGACCGTGCCGCTCCTGTTCAACTACGCCGAGGGCGGCAAGACGCCGGCCGTCGACCATGCGATGCTGGCCGAGCTCGGTTTCGCGATCGTGATCTTCCCGATCGCCACGCTGCTGGCGGCGACCCTTGCCATGCGGACGGTCCTGGCCAAGATTCGCGCCGACGGCACGCCGATCAACGTCCTCGCCGAGCTGCCCAGGTTCGCGGAGTTCCTCGACTTCATCGGACTGCCCGAGATACGTGACCTCGAGCAGCGTTACCAACATTCCTGAACGGAGGAGAGAAATTGAGCAACACGTACAGCAAGCCGACCATCTCGACCGAGCTGGCGCACAAATTGGTCGCCGCGGCAGAGGCCAAGGCGAAATCGATGGGCCACCCGTTCGTGATCGCGGTCTGCGACGAGAGTGGCGTCCTGAAAGCCTTCAGCCGCATGGACGGGGCCGCGCTCTTCAGCGTTCAGATCGCCCAGGACAAGGCGTACACGGCGGTCGGCTTCGGCCTCTCGACGGACGGGTGGCATGACTTCATCAAGAACGACCCTCCCCTGGCCGCCGGCGCCGTCGGCGGGATCGACCGCCTGGTGATCTTCGGGGGCGGCTACCCGATCAAGGCGGGCGATGCTGTCATCGGTGGGATCGGCGTCAGCGGCGGTCACTACACGCAGGACATGGAGGTCGCCCAGGCGGGGCTGGCGGCCGCCGGCTAGCCTGCGGGGCTAGAGCTTGTAGGAGGAAGGCGCCCCCGGGGGCAGGTACAGCGTCGGGTCGACCGGCTTCTGGTTGATGCGGAGCTCGAAGTGCAGGTGCGGACCGGTCGAGTTACCGGTCGATCCTTCGAGCCCGATCGTCTGTCCCTGCGACACCGTCTGCCCCGCCTTGACGAGCGCGGCAGAAAGGTGGCCGTAGAGGGTGTCCAGGCCGCCGGTGTGGGCGATGACGATGTAGTTGCCGTAACCGCTGGTCGTGCTGCCGACCAGCGCCACCACACCGTCGTCCGCCGCGTAGACCGGCGAGCCGAACGGCTCGACCAGGTCGATCCCGGTGTGGAAGTGCGGGTAGCCGGCGTAAGGCGGTTCGAGCGCCAGCTGGCTGGGTCCGAACGGCTGTGAGATCTGCGCCTGCGGCTCGGGCCAGATGAAGCGGTACTTGGTCGAGTGACCGGCACTCGTCGCGATCTGCCCAACGTTGTTCGACTGGGTCCACAGCTGCACCTGGGTCCACACGGCCTGCATGGCCGCCGCGATGAGGGCATCCTCCTGCTGGGTCAGCATGTCCGTGATCTGCTGCGCCAGCTGGGCCGATTGCGTGTTCAGGCGCCAGAGCTCGTACCTCGTCTGGGCGATCTTGGTGTCGAGGTCGGCCATCGATTGTTCCTGCTGCGCCTGGAGCACTTTCAGCTGCGCCAGCTCTAAGTCGAGCTGGTCCTGCTGGATAACCTGCGCCGCGCGCGCGTCCTGCTCCCTCTTGCGCTGCACCTGCTGCTCGACGAGGTCCATCGCGAGGGATCGCTTGACCTCGGATGCCCGCGCGCCCGCCACGTTGAGGTCGGCGATCCTCGACAGCAGGTCGCTGAGGCTCTGGGCTTCACCCAGCACCACGAGGACCGAGGTCGGCGCGACATAGATGGCCCGGGCCAGCTGCGTGAGCTGCGCCCTCTCCGCGTCGATGCGCAGCGCAAGGTACGCCTCGCGCTGCTGCGCCGCGGTGATCTGAACGTCGAGTGCGGCGATCTTCGCCTCGACGTCCACGATCTGCCCCTGGACCGTCTGCTGCTGAGCGGCGTTGTCCTGCAGAGATTGCCGGAGCTGGTCCTGGGCAGCAAGCGCATCCGCTAGGTTGCTGCCAAGCTGAGTGCGGACCTGGTCGATGACCGCCTGCTGCTGGGTTGGGTCAGGGGCTGTCGCGTCGGCCGAGACGCCGGCCTGCGCGCCGGTGAGCGCCAGCACGACGAGCGCGAATGCGAGCAACAGCTTCCTCACGACTCCATGTGCCTCCGCAGGCTGAGCAGCGACGAACCCGAGCCGAGCCCGAGGCCCGCCGCGAACACCATGGCCGCGCCGGCCGCCGCGACCACCACCGTGACGCCAGGCGCGAACTGGGTGAACGAGGCCGAACCCGCATGGATCCCCGCGGCGACCAGTCCGAAGGTGACCAGGCCGGCGGCGGCACCGGAGAGGGCTCCGGTGATCGCGCCCTCGACCACGAACGGGCCACGGACCATCCAGCGCGGCGCGCCGACAAGCTGCATGATCCTGATCTCGTCGCGCCGCGCGTGGATGGCGGCCCTGATGCTGTTGACGGTCACTGTGACCGCCACGAAACCGAGCAGCCCCAGGAACACGATCCCGGCCACCGCAAGGCCGAACAACACGTTCTGGATTCGCTGGTAAGAACCCTGGTCGTAAGAGGTCGGGTAGGAGGGATCGACCGCGATGTCGCTGCGCACGAGAGAGTTCACCCCGGCCACTTCGTTGATGTTCTTCATCTGCACGTCGAGGCTGGCGGGGAACGGGTTGCTGTCGCTGGAGCTGGCCAGCTGCGGCAGACCAGGAATGGTCTGCGCACGTTTCAGCGCGTCGGCTTTCGAGGTGTAGGTCACGCTCGCAACACGCGGATCCTTCACGAGACGCGACGAGAGGTCGTTCACCTCGAGGAAGGTCGCATCGTCACGTAGGTAGACATAGAGCAGGGAAGCTTGCCCTGCTTCAACGCGCTCCAGGTTGGTAAGCGCGTATCCGGCCAGGCCGACGAGGCCGGACAGGAGAAGGAGCAGGGTCATCGAGCCTAGCGCCGGCGCGGTGCTCGAGATGTTCCGCAGCCAGCTGCGCCCGGCCCCCCCGAACACGTAGCGCATGACGTTCGTGCCCACGATCTGGGCCATGCGGCGGCGCGGGAAGTGGCCCTTTACGAGGACGATGCCAGCCATGCCATCCTCCCGATCTGGCCGGCCGGTTGGTCGCGCACGAGCCGACCATGCACCAGGGTCAAGACGCGTCGCTGAAGGCGCTTCACGATCTCGACGTTGTGGGTCGCGATCAGGACGGTGATGCCCCAGGCCGCGATGTCTTCGAACAGGTCCATCATCTCCCAGGCCGATTCCATGTCCAGGTTGCCGGTGGGCTCGTCTGCGATCAGGAGCGGCGGCTTGGCGATCACCGCTCGCGCCACGGCGACCCGCTGCTGCTGCCCGCCGGACAGCTGGTTTGGAAAAGAGGCGCCGCGATCGCCGAGTCCGACGGCCTCGAGCGCATCGAGGGCACGGTCTCTCGCCTCCTCGTCCGAAACCCGCAAGTCGCCGACCTGGAGCGCGAACGCCACGTTCTCGGCCGCGGTCAGCTGCGGCAGGAGCTTGTAGTCCTGGAACACCACGCCGACGCGCCGGCGAAGATCCGAGACGCGCGACGCCTTCAACGAGTGGGCGGCGATGCCGTCGATCCAAACTTTGCCGCTGGTCGGGCGGATCTCTCGGTTGATCAGCCTGAGGAGCGTCGTCTTGCCGGCCCCGCTGGGACCGACGAGAAAACTCAGCTCACCTGGCTCGAGCGCCAGGCAAACATCGTCCAGCGCGAGCCTGGATCCGTACGCTCGCGTCACTCCGTCGAACTCGACGATTGGGCGCAATACATGGGGGATAACGGGAAATCGGTCGGTTTCCGGAGGTTTCGGCGGTTAAGGCGTGTAAGTACTGACAAAGACAAGCGATGCGGACGGCCGCGTTCTGAGGTCCGGAGAGCTTTCAGCGATCGAACAGGTGTCGCTCGAATGCCACCCTCGCCATCGGACGCTGTTGCTGCACCTGTTACGAAGGACCGATCAGCTTCCGTTGGTATTACGGACGCACTTGACGTCGAGGAGCACTGGTTTCTCACGAACCGCGAGAGAGGCAATGACTTCACCGGCCTCGATACTCACCACGCGGGCGGCGTTGCCTGGACGACCGGAAACAATGTCGAGCCATTGATCCACGGCGCGACCTATTTTGGACGCCTTCTGGCGGCCGTCGGCGACCTGCAGCCTGGGGATCAGCTGTTCTTCACGGATTGGCGCGGCGACCCCAACGAGCGCCTGGACGGCACCCCGCAGAGCGAAATCGGAGCGGTCCTGGCTGACACAGCACGGCGCGGGGTGAGCGTCAAGGGACTCCTGTGGCGCTCGCATGCGGACCGGCTCGGGTTCAGCGCCAAAGAGAATCGTCATCTCGGAATGCAGGTGAACGCCGCCGGGGGCGAGGTTCTCCTGGACCAGAGAGTGCGGTTGGGCGGTTCCCACCACCAGAAGCTCGTGATCATGCGCCACGCCTCACGGCCGGAGAAGGACGTCGCGTTCGTCGGCGGCATCGACCTCTGCCACAGCCGCCGCGATGACGACGGCCACGGCGGTGACCCCCAAGCCCAAAAGATGGCGCCGGTGTACGGCCACCGACCGCCCTGGCACGACGTCCAGGTCGCGATCACGGGTCCTGCGGTCGGCGACCTGGACTTTCACTTCCGCGAGAGGTGGAACGATCGCGGCCCCCTCAGTCGCGACCCGGTCGGCATCGTGCACGACCTGCTGAGGCACACGCATCGCAAGGCGAGCAACCTGCCTGCGATGCCGCCCGACCCCCCACCGGCTGGAACCCATTCGGTCCAGGTGCTTCGTACTTACGCGCGGCGCCACGGAGGCTATCCGTTTGCACCCGAAGGCGAGCGAAGCGTCGCCCGTGGATTTCGCAAAGCGATCCGACGAGCGCGCCGGCTCATCTATGTCGAAGACCAGTTCCTGTGGTCGGCGGAGGTGGCACGGACGTTTGCGGATGCACTGACCGCGAACGTCGATCTGCGACTGATCGCAGTCGTGCCGAGGTTCTTCGACCAGGCGGGAACCATGACTTTGCGCCCGAACCAGGTGGGAAGAGAGCAAGCGATACAGGTCCTGCTCGAAGCAGCGCCGGACCGCGTCGGTATCTACGACGTCGAGAACCTCGACGGAGTCCCGGTCTACGTCCACGCCAAGGTCAGCGTGATCGACGACGTTTGGGCGTCCGTCGGATCCGACAACTTCAACCGGAGGTCGTGGAGTCACGACTCCGAGATCGCCTGTGCGGTCCTGGACGGGGACCGCGAGCTTCGAGAACCCGTCGACCCGAGCGGTCTGGGCGACGGCGCCCGCCCTTTCGCACGCAACCTTCGGCTGCTGTTGTGGCAGGAGCATCTCGGGCGCGCTGACGGAGACGATCGGGATCTCCTCGATCCGATGCAGGCCTGGACCGCTTTCCGGCAGACGGCTGAAGTCCTGGATCGGTGGCACCGGGGCGGCGAGATCGGGCAGCGGCCTCCCGGTCGGGTGAGACCTCACCCGCGCATCCGCCCTTCGCGCTGGACCAGGCTGTGGGCAGAGCCCTTGTACCGGATCATCTACGACCCGGACGCGCGGCCCCGGGCGATGCGTTCGGCAGGAGAGTGGTGAAGCCGTTCTCTGCCGTTACAGACTTTGTTACGCGACTGCCGCGACCATCTGCGTCGAGTCAGGACCTGGGCGCTTCCACCTCTGGGGCCGCCTTGGATGAACTGGGGGGATGGACGCCAACCCATTTCTGTGGAGGTGTCAGTTGCTGAACGGCCTGTCGGAAAGCTCACCCGGGATCGGCGCGATCGCGAGGGCAGCAGAACAATTAGAGGAAGCCACGAGACAGCGCGCCATCAAGCAAGCGCCACGCCAGCGTCTCAACCGAGCGATAACCGTCATCGATTCGATGATCGCCATGCTCGAGCGCCACAACGTGAGAGGCACGCCGCCGCCTGCTCGAGTGCTCGACACAGGTTTGTCCGAGGTCGTTCGCGCGACCGCGCATTTTGGGATCAGCTTCGCCCGCGGGCGCTCTAATCGGGACGTGATGAATCAGCTGTTCGCCGTCCAGAAGCGCCTGCTGGCGATGAGAGCGGGGCCCGGCTGGGAATGGGCCTACGAAGACGAGGACGGCGAATCAGCAGAAGCGCGCATTCCACGCGCAGAGCCCGACTGCGCCTGATCGACCTGTTCGGGGACTGAGGCGTAGGTTTCCTTGGATGATCAGAGTCGCGTCGCGTAAAAAGAAACGGCCTCGCGAGGGGTAATGGTTCGCAGGGCCGCTGATTCGAAGCCTGGGCCCTTCCCCGTAACAGAATCGGTAAGCGAACCTACGGGCACGCCGCGTTGACCTCCCCTGGCGATCTAAGATCCGCGCTTCGCGCCCGCTAGCCTTTGCGGGTGACCCCGGAAGAAGACGTCGTCGAGCGTAACCCCTGGCTGCGCTCACGCCGGCGCTCCGGCGACGAGTACGACGAGACGTATGAGCGTCGCGCGGCCGCAGGCGAGAACGTCCACGGCGAAGCCGATTTTGTGATGCGACTGGCACCGCGCACGGTGCTCGACGCCGGCTGCGGCACCGGGCGGATCGCGCGGGAGCTGGCGCGGCGCGGAGTGGAGATTGCCGGCGTCGATCTCGACGAAGACATGCTGTCGACCGCGCGGCGCAAGGCGCCAGAGCTCGAGTGGCATCACCGCGACCTCGCCGCCATCGACCTCGGGCGGGTCTTCGACATCGTCCTTCTCGCAGGCAACGTGATGATCTTCCTGACCCCGGGCACCGAGAGCGCCGTCGTGGCCAACCTCGTACGCCACCTGGCTCCGGGCGGCGCATTCGTCGCCGGGTTCTCTCTCCGGCCGGGTCAGCTGACCGTCGACGAGTACGACCGCCTCGCGGCCGCGGCAGGCCTGGCGCTTGTCGAGCGGTGGTCGACGTGGGACCGGGACCTGTGGCGACCCGGCGGTGACTACCAGGTGTCGGTGCACAAAGTACACGCGCAGGCCAGCGCCGAGGCTTAGGCGCATAGGGGCGGCGTCTTGCCGATGCCTTCGGTCGGCACGAAAGCTCTCAGCCGATTCGCAGCAACGCCCAAGGCTCCTCCAAACCCCAGGCCGCAATCTTCCGATCACGGCCGGAAGGACGGCCGAGAAAACGGACAGGAGCAGGAAGCAATGAATGCCTGGATGCACAAGATGACGAGCTGGGTCGGGCTGATCGCCACCACCGTCGACCGCTTGAAGCAGCCTCCGATGGCCGGCGGCCGACACTACTGGGACCGGCGATCGCGGACCTGGTCGGGTGCGCGGAGAGAGGTGTACGCCTGGCAGCGGGCGGAGCCTGCCCCCGAGGCCCGAAGGAGGCCGAGATGATCCACCGAAAAGGACAGCGCACCGCGCGCGAGAACCGGGAGGTACGGGTCAGGTTGGCTGCGATGGCCGAGGCTCTCGAGCAACGTCAGGACGTGCTCGCTTCTGCGTGGGACTCCGTCCGCGAAGAGGTCGTCGACGAGGTCGACCGCGCCCTGCAGAATTCCGATGCGCGCTTCAGCATCGCCCTCGACTCGGCCATCAGCGAGGCGCGGGCCAGCATCGCTCACGCAATTGCGGTTCTCGATGCGGGCGGCTATGGATCGTGCGAAGACTGCGGCTCCCCGATCAGCGAGGCGCGGCTTTCGTTTCGGCCCGAGTCCACCCGCTGCCTGCACTGCCAGGACCTGGCGGACCGGCGAGGGGGTGCATCCCTGGAGATGGTTGATCGCGCCGAGCCGACCAACCTGGGCCGGCTGGTCTCGCGCCCTGAAGGCGGTGGCGGACGCATCGTCTCGCTCCACCGATTCTCATCGAAGCACCCCGCCTGAGCGCGATGCAGACGCGGGCGGCCTGAGTTCGTTCGCGCCCGTCAATCCATCCAGGGGCAGGGTCGAAAGAACCTTGCCCGATCCGCGGCCACCGGCTTTAAATAAAAGACCTTCAAATGCGGCTTCCGAACACGTGGACGCACAGCGCGAACACATCGATGGCTTATCCCCCCGCCGCCGGCAGTCCGCAGCCGCGTTCGTTTCCGGGGATGTCCACAGACCAGCAAGGCGGCGTCTTGATGTTTGGCGGCGGTGACAGCGGTTCGACTGCTCTCAACGAGACGTGGGAGTGGTCGGGCGCCTGGTCGAAGAAGGCGGTTGCGATCGCACCACCTGCGCGCGCGATGGCGCAGATGGCCTTCGACTCGGCATGCAAGTTGGTCGTGCTCTACGGCGGAGAGCTGCAGACCGGCCAGAACCTCACCCAGTTCTACGACACGTGGGTTTGGGACGGCCAGGCCTGGAGCAAGGTGGGATAGTCTTCGACCAGGCTGCATTTTGCATGCGCGCCAGCCTCCGGTTACCACTCTGGCGGGCCGCGGTTGACCGCTGTTACGCTCGGATCGCTTAGCCTGGCGCGATGGCGGAAGTCGAGCTGACGAGTACCAGCCTCATCGTCCACATTCGCGGGGCGGATCGTGTCTTCGCGATGAAGAGCCGCCTCGAGGTGCCCCTGCAGCACATCGCCTCGGTCGAACCCGCCGCGGACGAAGCGCGCCGCGTGTGGCACGGCCTGCGCATGGGCGGCACCAACGTCCCGGGTGTCATCACGGCCGGTCGCTTCGTTGAGCATGGCGAGTGGGCTTTCTGGGACGTCCACGATCCGAAGAGCGCGATCGCGATTCACCTGCGGGACGAGAGCTATTCGGAGCTCGTGATCGGGGTCGACGACCCGGCTGCCACGAGCGAGGCCATCAGGTCGGCGGCAGGGCGGTTCTGATTTCTCGCGAAAGCGACGCGGGAAACGGCCGAGGCCGTCGAGAAGCTGGGTTAGGTGGATTCGTCGATCGCCTCGGCACGCTGTTGCTCGAGACGCGGTGACAGCGATGCGTAAACATGCTTGAAGATCGATGCGGCTCCAGGCCTGGGCAGTTCCTCGACCTGCGCCTGCGCGGCATCGATCTCGGCCCGGATCTCGTCCATGGTCGTGGCTTCTTGCTCCGTCGACCACAATCCTTCGGCCGTCGCGTACCGGCGCACGCGCTCGATCGGATCGCGGCGCTCAGCCTCGGCCACCTCGGATGGTTCGCGGTACTCCTTGGGGTTGTCGGAGGTGTTGTGGAAGCCCATGCGGTAGGTCCGGCACTCGATCAGCGTCGGTCCTTCTCCCGCAAGTGCCCTGTTCACAGCCTCCAGGGTGGTCGCGTAGACCGCAAGAAGGTCATTGCCGTCGACCTCGAATCCCGGGAAGCCATAGCCCTCTGCTCGGCGCGCGAGCGAAGGTGCGGCGCTCTGCCTGGACGCGGGCGTAGAGATGGCGTAGTGGTTGTTGATCAGCAGCATCACCAGCGGCACTCGCATGACACCCGCAAGGTTCGAAGCCTCGTGAAAGTCACCTTCCGACGAGGCCCCCTCGCCGAAGTACACGGCCACCACCCCGCGAACCTGACGCAGCTTGAGGGCCCAGGCCAGGCCCGCTGCGTGGGGCAGCTGGGCACCGATCGACTGCTGGCGGGGCAGCAGGCGGACGCCATCCGGGATCGCGGCCGCTTCGAAATTGCCCATGTACGTGGCGAACATGTTCTTCAGCGGCAGGCCGTGCCGGAGCATCGCCGGGTGCTCGCGCGACGCGGGGACCATCCAGTCGCGCTGCGGATCGAGCGCCATCGCGGATCCGATCACCGCGGCCTCCTGACCATGGACAGGGCCGTACACGCCGACGCGGCCCATTCTCTGTAGCTTGATGAGCCGGTCGTCAACCGCACGCGACAGCAACATGAGGCGCAGCGCCTCCAGCACCTGCCCGCGACTCATTGGCGACGAGCCGCTGATCCTCCCCTCGACGTCGAGCATCTGGACCAAGTCAGTACGCCACGGTTTCGCGGGCGGCGGCCACGATCCGGCGCACCGAAGGGAGGTAGTGGTCTTCGAGCGAGCCCGGAGGATAAGGAGTGTCACGCGCCGCCACCCTGCGGATCGGAGCATCCAGCGATCCGAATGCCTCCTGCTGAATGGTCGCGATGACCTCGGCGCCGAAACCACCGGTCAGCGGCGCTTCATGAACGACCACGGCCTTGCCGCTTTTTTGCACGGCCGCAACCAGCCCTTCGACGTCGAGCGGGACGATGCTGCGGAGGTCGAGCACGGCGGCTTCCACCCCGTCCAGAGCCAGCTGATCGGCTGCCGCCAGGCAAAGGTGGACGGCCGCGCTCCAGGCGATGAGGACCACGTCCTTCCCATCCCGAACCAGGCGCGACGAGCCGAACGGCACTGTGTGGTCACCGGCCGGCACAGGTCCGCGGATCGAGCGGTAAAGCCTTTGCGGCTCGAGGTAAAGAACGGGATCGGGATCCCTGATCGCCTCGAGCAGCAATCCTTTTGCGTCATCCGGGAATGCCGGGCAGACGACCTTCACGCCCGGCGCCTGGCTGAACTGGGCTTCGATCGCATCCGGGTGAAACTCCGGGGTCCTGACGCCGCCGCCAAATGGCGCCCGGATGGTGACCTGGGCGTTGAAGCGACCGCGCGAGCGAAACCGATAGCGTGCGAGCTGCGGCCCGATCTGGTGAAACGCCTGATGGGTAAAGCCGAGGAACTGGATCTCCGCGACGGGGACCATGCCACCGATCGCCAGCCCGAGCGATGCGCCGACGATCGACGCCTCCGCCAGCGGGGTGTCCACGACCCGATCAGGCCCGTATCGCTCCATCAAACCGCGTGTCACCCTGAAGACGCCACCCAGCCGGCCGACGTCCATGCCGAGGACCATCACCCTCTCATCGCGGCCCATCTCCTCAAAGAGAGCCTCGCGGATGGCCTCGAGAATCGAGAGCTCGGGCCGCTCGCCGGCGGGAGGTGACACAGCGGTCGAATCCGCCGACTTCGAGGTCGAATTGCCCACAGAAACGTCAGGCTATCACCAACAATTGACTTTGGATCTTTGATCACATAGTCTCGTTAACCGCAGCAGGACGGGGTTGATGGGCCTGCGCAAGGACCGTTGATTGAAGGAGGGCCGAGATGACGACAGGCCTCAGCGAGCAGTGGTTCCGGACCACGGACATCCCGGGGGTTGCCGGCCCGCCCAGGGAGCTGGTCGGTTACGGCGAGTTCCCGCCCAAGATCAACTGGCCCGGCGGCAAGAAGGTCGCGATCCAGATCATCCTCAACTACGAGGAGGGGTCGGAAAAGACCTACGCCATGGGCGATGACTTCAACGAAGACCTTTACGAGCTGCCCTACAAGCAGGAGGGCATGCGCGACCTTGCGATCGAGTCGGCATACGAATACGGCTCGCGAGCCGGCGTCTGGCGTCTCTTCCGGGTCTTCGCCCATGCGGGAATCAACGTCACCTGCGTGGCGGCCGCTGTAGCCCTTGAGCGCAATATCGAGGTGGCGAAGAAGCTGGCGGCACGAGGCGATGAGGTCGCCGGCCACGGTTACCGCTGGGTCAACCACTTCGAGATGACGCGCGACGAGGAGCGCGAGGCGATCAAGCGCGCTGTCGCCTCGATCAAGCGCACGGTCGGTGAGCGGCCTGTGGGTTGGTACTGCCGCGAGATGAGCGTCAACACGAGAGAGCTGGTCGTGGAGGAAGGCGGGTTCGTCTACGACTTCGACTGCTACAACGATGACCTTCCCTACTGGACCAAGGTGAACGGGAAGGATCACCTGGTCACCCCGTACTCGCTGGTCGTCAACGATGCGCGCTTCGTCGTGGCTCAGGGTTACGGAAGCCCGGAGCACTTCTTCGAATATGCGAAGGCCGAGCTGAACGGTTTCCGCAACGATGGCGACGGTGTCAGCCGGATGATGTCGATTGGGCTGCATGCGCGTTTCAGCGGGCATCCGAGCCGAGCCGACGCGCTCGCCAGGTTCATCGACTACGCGCAGAAGACGGGCGACGTTTGGTTCTGCCGCAGGATCGATCTGGCACGCACCTTCATGGAGCAATACCCGGCGGCCAAAGCACACGCCTCTCATAGCGTCTGACCGGCGCGCGCCGTTCCAAGGACAACGCCAATGAAAAGGATCGTCGTCACCGGCGGTAGCGGGAAGATCGGAGCCTGGGTTCTCAAAGAGCTTCTCGACGAAGGGCACGAGGTCCTCAACGTCGACCTGAAACCGGCTGCCGATCCCCGGTGCCGGACGCTCATCGCCGACCTGACCGACTCCGGCCAGGCATACGGCGCCATCGGCGTCTACACCGGCATCGACGAGCTTCAACCGTCGCTGCGCCCTCAGCCGATCGATGCGCTCGTCCATTTCGCGGCCATCCCGCGAGTTCAGCTGGTGCCCGATGCCGAGGTCTTCAGGATCAACACGACCAGCACCTACAACGTCATGGAGGCGGCGATCCGCGCCGGGATCCGCAAGATCGTGTACGCGTCGAGCGAGGCGGCATATGGGATCGATTTCGCAGACGACCACCTCGATCCCGACTATTTCCCAATCGACGAGGAGCATCCGACCGTGCCCATGGACGCGTACGGCCTCTCGAAGGTCGCCAACGAGCGAACGGCGGCGGCGTTTCACGCGCGAGTCGGCGGCGACTTCTATGGCCTGCGCATCGGAGACGTGATGGCTCCTCAGGACTACGCGAAGTTTCCCGTGTGGACCACCGACCCGGCGATCCGCAAGCGCGAGCTGTGGGCTTACGTCGATATCCGAGATGTCGCGCAAATGGTTCGCCTGTGCGTCAGCACCGACGGTCTCGGGTTCCAGGTCTTCAACGCGTTCGCGGGCGAGAGCGCGCACGTGACGCCCATACGCGAGCTCGCAGGCAGGTTCTATCCCAAGGTGCCGATGAAGGCCGAGATCTCCGAGCACGGATCGTTGGTCAGCAACTCGAAGGCGCGGCGAATGCTCGGGTTTGAGCAGAAGCACCGATGGACGGAGCAGTCCCAGGGATGATCCCAGAATGCTGAGCCCGTCCCCCCCACCGTCCATGGACGATCTCGGCGAGGGCGGCGAACCTCCTCTCGCCCACCTCGCCAGGAAGAAGCTTGGCCAGGAGACGACACGCTACCTGCGCGACGCGCTGCTCAGCGGCCAGTACGCCACCGGCGAGCGGATGGCGGTGCACCAGCTGGCTGAATCGCTCGGCGTGAGCACCATGCCGGTCAGAGAAGCACTCGTGACACTCGCCAACGAGGGCCTGCTCGAAGTCATCCCCCGGCGCGGGTTCCGGGTGGCGAGGATAGGTCTGCGGGACGTTGAGGACGCGTTCAGGGTCCACGCATTCGTTGCCGGCTTGCTGATAGAAGAAGCAGCGCCGATCATCACTCCATCCACGATCGCCGAGCTGCGCAAGACCCAGGATGCAATCCTCGAAAGTTTCAGTCCGGTTGAGGACGAGCAGCGGCTGGCGCACCGCGTCGAGGAGCTTAATTTCAAGTTCCACCGGACCATCAACCACGTGCCCGACGCCAAGCGTCTCCGGTGGTTCTTGCGGGCGGCGGCGCGGTACGTGCCACGTCGTTTCTACGAAACCATCCCGGGCTGGAAAGAGGCGACTCGGGACAGGCACGCGGCCATCATCGACGCCCTCGACGCTCGAGACGCAATCGCGGCACGCCGGCTCATGGAAGAGCACGTCATCGAAGCCGGAACGCTGGTTCGCGAGCACCTCGAATCCCGGCGACCCTAGGATCCGAGCGGGATCAGCCCAGGCCCAGGCTCAACGGGTTCCACACCGCGGACGGCATCCAATCGGAGGGCCTGCCCAGGACCATTCGCGGCACCGTGCGCAGCTCTTCGAATCCCTGCTCTGCCAGCAGGTCCAGCGCTTGATGGTTTTCATCGGCTGGATAGACGATGACCTCCGATCCTGTCGCACCGACGGAGCGGATGAGCCGGACAAGAGCCGCGGTCTCGGCCTCGTTGGCGCCTGGGACCAGCGATGCCGACGCTCCACCCCAGGGCACCGGGATCACCGCGCCCGCGAGACGCCCCGCTCTGAACAGTCCCCACGCGTAGTCCTGAAAGGCGGTCAAGACCGGGGCCCGGTCTGCACCCGACACCTCCTGGTCCATCGCAATCAGGGCATCATGGTCCGACGGCAGCAAGGGCCGCCAGGGGCTCAGCTCGACCGTTTTCGGCAGCGCTGTCCCGCGCATCTCGTGGTACGAGCTCTCGACCTGGAAACCCATCCGCTCGTAGATCGGGCGGCCCAGCGCGGTGGCCGCCAGCACGATGCGCTCGCAACGTGCTCTCTGTAGGGCAGCCTGCGCCACCGCTGTCATCCGCGTGCCGAGCCCGTGGCCCCGAAGGTCAGGCCGTACGAACACGTGGCCGATCCAACCGGTGCGCCCGTAGCGGCTCGCGACGGCGGTCGCCACCACGCTGCCCCCGCCATCACGAGCCACGAACGCGCGGCATTGGCGGTTGGCCGCGTAGAAGCTGAAGATCGCGTGGAACTGGCGGTAGTTTCCCCAGCCGCCAGCGACCACGCAGGCGGTAGCCTCGAGGACCGCGTCGGGTGTGCGCGCCATCGCGCGCACCTGGAACCGCCCTGTGGTCAAGAGCGCAGCGGCAGCGCGATCGGCCGAATCGGGCTGCCCGTGCCGCCTCTGATCTTCAGGCAGGCCCCGATGAAAGCGAACTCGTAGATCGACTCGTGCGACAGGTCCTCGAGATAGGCCATCTCGAGCAGGGGGATCCCCGCCTCGGCGAGGAGATAGGTGTGCACCGGCAGCCAGTTCTCCGGGTCGGCCGAAGGCGTGTGCTCGACGCCGCCGTTGTCGGCTCCGATGTAGATGGCCCCGGCCTTGGCGAGGAACTCGGCACCCTCCCGGTTTATGCCCGGAGAGTTGGGCACGAATCTCTGCTGGTCCGGCCAGATGGTCATTCTCCCGGTCCGGATCAGGACAACATCGCCCGGACGCAGCTCCGTCTTTTGGCGCTTGAGTGCGTCCAGCAGCTCTTCTGCTCCGATTGCGTAGCTGTCCGGCAGCATGTCAACCCCCGCGGCCGCGGCGACGTCGATCATGACGCCACGCGCCAGGATGGGCGGTTGCTTGTCGGCTCCGCCTCGTTTCCAGTGCCGGCTGCCGAGGTGCTCCTTCGCGCTGAAGCGATTGAAGATCTGTCCATGCAACCCGAAGTGGGTGAACGTGTCCACGTGGGTGCCGCAGTGCGTGTAGAG
>DATKSS010000056.1:0-2843 GCA_035531515.1 Candidatus Dormiibacterota bacterium
GAGACAGTTGGCCCGCCGGGCCAACTGTCTCACGGACAATCCAAAATATCTCGGCTGAGACGACACCAGCAAGGAACACCATGAGCAAACTGGTTGGCATCTACTTGCCCGTGAGCGTCGTGAACGAAGATCCCGGCTACCTCGACGCGCTGCAGCAGAAGATTGGTCTGACCCATCTGCTGCTCTCGGGGCACCCGGTCCGCCTCTCGTCGGATACGCTCGCGCTCAATCCGTATGCCGGCGCCGCCGACCCGCGGGACGTGGTCAAGGACCTGGTGTGCCGCGGGTTTGATGGAGAAATTCCTGGCAACCTGGACGAGGCCCGAACGGGGCAGGGAGGGCGAGGACCCTCCGTCGCCTTTGGCGACGACTCGGGGCTGCGGCGGGCGATTGACGTGGCCAGGGCCCGCGGCCTCACGGCGTGGTACGTCGGCGGCGCCTGGACCGCGAACAGCCTCATGTTCTGTCCAAGCAAAGAACGGGTCAATGCGTGGCTGGAAGCGGTGTACGCGGACGTCGCGCGGAGCTACGAGGTCGCGGCAATCGACGTCACGCACGCTCGCTACCCGAAGTTCGACTTTGTCGAGTCGTTGTTTCAATGCGCCTGCCCGGATTGCGCCCGCTCGGCGGCCGACCTGGGATACGACCTGCCGGGGATGGTCGACGCGCTCCGTCGCATGGTCGAGCGGCTGGGACGGATTTCGGCCGACAAGCTCGCCGCGGCCGCCCGTGGCTCAGCGGGCTATTTCGACCTGCTCCAGGTCCTGCCCGAGGCCGCCGCGCTTGGTCCGTGGCTGAGCTTCCGTTGCGATCTGCTCGCGCGCAACCTGCGCCGATTTCACCAGGCGGTTCACGCGACAGGGCGTCCGGTGCTCTTCGCCAGCGACACCTATCCGCCGGCGCTCGCGGCCCTGGTCGGCCACCGCTACGGCGAGTGGGCGAGCCATTCCGACTTCTCCAGCCCGTTGCTCTCACACATTTTCGCCTTCATCACGCGGGGCTTCGCGAGCTGGACCCGGTTCCTGCAGGCGCGGATCTCCGGCCTGTCCGAGAGCGACGCACTGACAGCTCTGTACGGGCTGACCGGCTACGACGGGCTGGGCATGCCCGACACGATCGAGGCGCTGGGGCTCGACTGGCCGGACGGAGAGTTTCGCCACGTGCCCATCGTGGGCCTGATGGAACGTGATCTCGAGAAGAGCCGCCGCTATCTATCGCCGGGCCTGCCGAGCTATCCGATCATCCAGGGTGGCGTCTGGCCGGCGGAGGTCGTGCGCGGGCTGATCGCCGCGGCGGACCGCCTGGGGCACGACGGGATCATCTTCCAGGGGAGCGGGTCGCTCTTCGCGTACCCGGGGCGCGCCTGAGAAACACCAGAGCGGTTTTGGGAAACATTGAGCGCACACACGGCCGAGAGCCCGGAGCCCGTAGGGTGGCAGCTTGTCTGCCGCCGCGATGTTTCGACGCTGCACCACGGCCGGGCGGCGGCAGACAAGCTGCCACCCTACGGGCTACGCGCCGGACTGCTCAGTGTCAGGGGAAGTTGCTGTGGCGAGGCCTGAGATTCAGCGTGCCCCACGCGCTGAATCTCAGGCTTGGCTAGGAACCCCAACGCGCTTCGTCGGCATCGAGAGGTGAAGCAGGTGGAAGCACCCTTACAGCACCGCGTTGCCATCGTCACGGGCAGCGGCGGCGGACTCGGGCGGGTGATCGCTCGGACACTGGCCGCCGATGGCGCGCGGGTCGTGGTGTCGGACGTGGATGCGACGCGCGGGCAAGCGGTCGCGGCAGAGTTGGGTGACGTGCTGTTCTTACGCGCTGACATCGCCGACCCGTCCAGTGTCGACAATCTGGTCGGTCAGACCATCGAACGATTCGGGCAAAGTGGGTGAGGGGTTGGCGCAGCCAACCCCTCACCCACCAGCACACCCCCGTCGCATCAAAACCGGTGAGGGACGATGAAGACATCTTTCTGCATGATGGGGTTCGGCTACACGCGGGAGGTCGCGGAGCGCTGCATCGGGCTCGCCAGCCAGCTCGGCTACGACGCGATCGAGTTCTGGAAGCAGTATCTCGACACCGCGGACCTTGATTGGACCCGCCAGCTCTGCGAGCAACACGGCTTGACGATTCTACAGCTCTGCCCTTACTTCGACTTTTCGACCAGCCAGGACACATGCACGGAGAGTCTGCGCGAAGCCGAGAAGTTCGTCGGCTACGCGCGACGACTCGGCGCGGCCTGGATCCGGACCTACACCCTGAACACGCCCAACGCCGAGGCCACCGACCAGCAGTGGGAGCGCAGCGTCCACGCGCTGCGGCAGATTTGCGACCTGGGCGCAGCCCACGGGATCGCGTTTCCCCTCGAAACGCACCAGGTGCTCCACCACGGTCCAACCCTCACCGATACCAGCGCAAGCACGCTCCGACTGCTCGCGCTGGTCGACCGCCCGAACCTGCACGTGGCCCTCCAGACGCCGCTCGTCGGCGAAACGCCGGAGTACAGCGCCGAGCAGCTCGGCCACGTCACGGTGCAGGTGCAAGCCCACAACTGGACCAACGGCAGCGCGACGCGCTGGGGCAAGCTCACCTTCCTCGACTCGGGCGACCTGGACTTCGCGAACTACATCCGAATCCTCCGGAGCAAGGGCTTCGACGGCTACATCTCGATCGACCACCCGAACCACCACCCCTGGGAGGAGACCGCCGCCCACGAGATCACCTACCTGCGGCGACTGATCGCCGAACTGTAGTTTTGGTCCAGGGTGAGCAGGGCATGGCTGGGAGTGAGGTGCGCAGCACCTCACTCCCAGCCATGCCCTGCTCACCCTGGACCAACTTTA
>DATKSS010000057.1:0-16761 GCA_035531515.1 Candidatus Dormiibacterota bacterium
CGAGTCCCAGAACGGGAATCAGCTTGGTGTCGGCGAGAGGATTTGAACCTCCACGCCCTTTCGGGCACCAGCTCCTAAGGCTGGCGCGTCTGCCATTCCGCCACGCCGACTTGCCGACCGAAACGATAGGCGAGCGCCACCGGCGTTGGCTACAGGTTCTCGATCCTCACCGGTTCGATCTCGTCCGCCGTCGAGAATCCGAAGATCCGCGACAGGAAGTAGAGCTCGCCTTCCAGGGATCGGCGGATGTTCTTGTCCTGGCGAAACCCGTGCTGCTCGCCTTCGAACGCGACGTATGCATACGGCAGCTTCTTCTCTGCGCACGCGTCCACGAACCTCTCCGCCTGATCGGGTGGCACGATCTTGTCCTCGAGCCCCTGGAACAGGATCACCGGACAGCTCATGTCCTTCGCGTAGTTGATCGCCGACCGCTCGCGATACACGTCGGCACTCTCCGGCCAAGGGCCGACCAGCGTATCGACATAGCGCGACTCGAACTTGTGGGTCTCGTTCACAAAGGAAACCAGGTCTCCGATCCCGTAATGACTCGCGCCGGCGGCATAGAACTTGCGCTTGGTCAACGACAGCAGGACGGTGTATCCGCCGGCCGAACCGCCCGTTATCGATATGTGGGCCGGATCGACCACACCACCTTCGACAAGGTGGCGCGCCGCGTTGATGCAGTCGTCGACGTCCACCTCTCCCCAGTTTCCGTTCAGGCGCAGCCTGTATTCGCGCCCATGACCGGAGGATCCGCCGTACTCGACGTCGACGATGGCGAATCCTCGACTCGTCCAGTACTGGAACTCGAAGGGATAGGTCGGTCCGCCCGCGGAGGTCGGGCCCCCGTGACAGTGGACGACCAGAGGCGGCCGCTCGCCGGGCGGTGCTTCGAAATCCTGGTTCTTGGGGGCGTAGTAGTGCGCATGCGACTTGAGGCCGTGCTCGGTGGGAAACTCGATCGGTTTCGGAATGCTGAGGTAGCCGGGGTCGATGTGCGCCGGGTTGGCGACCTTCACCACCTCCTGCGCCAGCGTCTCCAGGTCGATCACCAACAGGCGCTCCGCGAGCGCCGCCGAGCTGGCGAACATGGCCGCCCTTCTCCCATGCACCTGCAGGCTGCCGAGGGCCGAGTAGAGAAGCTCGACCTCGTCGACCGCTCCACCCACCAGGTCGAGGCGTCCAAGCCTCGTGCCGTGTTCGCCCAGTGAAAGGAAAGCGATCTGGTCCCCACCGCTGAAGTCGTAAAAGCGCATCCCAAAAGTCCACTGCGGCGCCGCGCACTCGGCAGCGCGCCTGCAGATCGGTTCGCCGTCTTCGCCTCGGGCGCGGTAGAGGTTCCACCAATCGCTACGGTCGGAGATGAAGTAGAGCTCGCCAGACGGCGACCATTCGGGTTGCACGATTGACTCGGCAGGGCCGCCCGCGATCTTGCGCGACGACCTGATGCGCCCACCACGATCGAGCTCGCCGATCCACAGCTCGCAGCCGTCCCACGGCATGTTCGGATGGTTCCAGGTGGTCCACGCGAGCCGGTTGCCGTCAGGGCTGAGCTTGGGCGAAGAGTAGAAATCGTTGCCGGCGGCCACCGTCATTGCGTCGCGCCGGCCGTCCACGTCCAGCGCCACCAGAGAGTTGACCGCCTCCGGGCCGGCGGTCGTATGGTCCTCGCGCACCGCGAAGAGGAGCTGCCGCTCGAGGTCGACGGTCATGTCGGCATGCCTGATGTCGCCGGCGGGCGAGATCGGCCGCGGCTCGCCGCCGTCATCCTGGCGGTAGAGGCGCTGGTCGACGTAGTTGGTGAACCACACAGACCCCGCGCTCACCGCAAAGTGACCGCCACCGTATTCATGGACTCGCGTGCGGGCGTTGAAGCCTGGCGGTGTGACATCTGAGAGGGTGCCGTTGGGATTGCGACGACACACCACGATCCGTCCGCCTTCATGTGGCCGCAGCTCCGACCAGTAGAGGTCGTCGCCGTCCCAGCGAACCATCTGATTTCGCATATGCACGGTGCCCTTCAAAAGAAGGTCGGGTGTGATGGGCGAAGCCCATGATCCATAAGGCGCGACTTTGCGCGTGGTCATCGGAGCGGGCGTCGCACGATCAACGCATCGCCCTGCCCGCCGCCTCCGCAAAGCGCCGCAGCTCCGATGGTGAGGCCGCGGCGCTTCAACTCGTGGGCGACCGTGAGCACCAGCCGCGCGCCGCTAGCACCGATGGGATGCCCGAGCGCCACAGCGCCGCCGTTGACGTTGACACGGTCCTCGTCGATGCCCAGCATCCGTGTCGCGTTGAGCGCGACGGCCGCGAACGCCTCGTTGATCTCCACCAGGTCGAGGTCCCCAACGTCCAGACCGGCCTTCTTCAAGGCGTTGCTCAGGGCCAGGGCGGGCACGGTGTGCAGCCACGAGTAGCGGTCGGCGCTCATGCCATGCGCGACGATCTCCACCAGTGGCTCGATTCGGAGCTTTTGCGCACGCTCACGGGACATCACCACGACGGCCACCGCGCCGTCCGAGATCTGCGCAGCATTGCCCGCGGTGATGGTGCCGTCCTGCTTGAAAGCTGGAGGCAGCTTGCCCAGCGACTCGGCCGTGGTCCCCGGACGCAGGCCCTCGTCCCGATCGACCTTCAACGGGTCGCCCCGCTTTTGGGGCAGCGCCACCACGACCACCTCGTCCCCGAACACGCCCGACTCCCACGCGCGCTCCGCGCGCTGATAGGAGCGAGCGGCCCAGGCGTCCTGTTCCTCGCGGCTGATCTCGAGCTCGCGATTGATCTCGTCCGAGCTCTCGCCCATGTGCTGCCCGGTGAAGGTCGACCACAGACCGTCGTGCACCATCGAGTCGACCATCTGTGTGTTGCCCATCCGAGCCCCAAAACGCGCCTTCGGCACGAGGTAGGGCGCCTCGGACATCGACTCCATGCCGCCCGCGACCACGACGTCGACCTCGCCGGCCCGGATCAGCTGGTCCGCCAACGCGATCGCGTTGATGCCGGAGAGGCAGACCTTGTTGATGGTGATGGCCGGCACCTCCTGCGGGACTCCGGCTTCGATGGCAGCCTGGCGGGCGGTGATCTGCCCGGCGCCGGCCTGCAGAACCTGGCCCATGATCACGTAGTCGACGTCCGATCCCTTGACCCCGGCCCGGGCCAGTGCCTCGCGGATGGCATGGGCGCCGAGGGTTTTGGCCGGGACATCCTTGAACGCGCCGCCGAACTTGCCAAAAGGTGTGCGCGCGCCCGCTACTATCACGGATGCCATTGAGTCAGTCTAATTAGGCTGGTCGAACGAGGCCGAAGGAGGACAGGATGCGGAACGCGCTGCTGGCCGTCGACATCCAGAGCGATTTCGTCCAGGAGGGAAGCCTCCCCGTACCCAACGGCCTCCCGGTGGCCGCCCAGGTGGCGCGCCACATCAGGCATTTCAAGACTGAGTACGACTTCGTCGTCGCGTCTCGCGACTACCACGAGGATCCACAGGGCCACTTCTCCGCCACCCCCGACTACATCAACACGTGGCCACCGCACTGCGTCATCGGCACGCCCGGCGCCGCCTTCGTTCCGCCGATCCAGAACCTCGTGCGCGAGAAGCTCATCCAGACCGTGGTCAGCAAGGGTCGGCACGCGGCCGCCTACTCGGCGTTCGAGGCCGTCGACGCGCGCGGCCACCCTCTCCTGGACGTCTTGAAGGAGCAGCGGATCGACCACATCGACATCTGCGGGATCGCCACCGACTACTGCGTGCGCGCAACCGCGCTCGACGCGCGCAAGAATGCCTTCCAGGTGCGCATCCTCGTCAACCTCTGCGCTGCCGTCACCGAGGCGACCGGCCTGCAAGCGATCGAAGAGATGAAGGCGGCCGGCTGCCAGGTCCAGGCCGCGACCGCACCGTAGATTTGAGAGAAAACCCGGATGGTTTTCCCTCATCGCTCGTGCGCTTCGCGCAGGCGCTGCTCCCATTCCGGTATGCGGATGGAATTTTCGAAATAGTGATCACCCGCCACCATTGGCGGTGACGGGAGACAAAGTTGCGGCCGGGCAAAGCCCGGCCGCCCTCTGCCACGCTAGAAGGGTTTATCGGCGGCGGGTCGCCGTCCGTTTCTTGGCGGTCTCGGGCTCGTACTTGAACGAGACGTTCAGGCGAATTCGGTAGGTCGCGACCTTGCCGTTGTCGCCGATGGTCAGGTCCTGCCTCACCACCTCCGCCACCCGGAGGTCACGAAGCGTCTTGGACGCGGTCTCGACGGCTGCCTTGGCGGCCGCCTCCCAGGACTGGGTGCTGGTTCCCACCAGCTCGGTCACCCGATAAACGCTGTCGGCCATGGCTACCTCCGTGTTGATGGGCTGATCTTCGGTTTCATTGTCGCTTACCGCTGGCGGCGCGCTCGAGCTTGCGCAATTCCGGGAGCACCTCCGCGATCCTGGACGCCAACGCAACCGGGTCGCCTCGCAGGTAGATCACCTGCTCGGTGACGCCGAGCTCGAGATGCCTGCCCGAAAGCTCGATCAGCTCGCGGCGGTCCTTGCCATCCCATCCGAACTGCAGCGAGTGGCGAATCTCCGCAGGATCGCGGCCCACGGCGCCGCATGCATCGTCGAGCCTCGCGGTGAGCTCCTTGACGCGGTCGGGATCACCGCCCGAGATGTTCCACACGTCGCCATGTCGAGCGACCAACCGCAACGTGGTGGCGCCCGACGCGCCAATCCAGATCGGCGGATGTGGCTTCTGCAAAGGCTTCGGGTTGGCGATCGCGTCAGTCATCCGGTAGTAGCGGCCCTCGAAGTTGGTGCGGTCCTCGGTCCACAGTGATTTGATGATCTGCAGCGACTCGCTGAGCCGGCCCACGCGGTGGTCGAGACCGTCGATGCCGTACATCTGGTGCTCGATCTCGGCCCACGCAGCGCCGATGCCGAACTCGAGCCGGCCCCCTGACAGGTGGTCGACCGTGACGGCGATCTTTGCGAGGAGAGCCGGGTTGCGATACGTGTTGCCGGTGACCAGGCATCCGATTCGCACGCGCTTGGTGGCTTCGGCGATCGCCGCCTGCAGCGTCCAACCTTCGTAGATCGGACGGTCCGGACCGCCCTCTCCGATCGATGCGAGGTGATCGAAGTCCCACACGTGGTCGAACCCGGCTTCGTCTGCAATGCGCCACACCGCGCGCAGCTGCTCGATGGTGCACTCCTGACCGGAAAGCTTCAGCCCGAAACGAAGAGGATGCGTCATGTGACCAAGATTACTGCGCTGGGCGAACGCGCAAGGTGCGCGTCAGAAACCGAAACATTCCGTGAGGTTTCCTATTGCGCTCATCCCATCGCGTGGCGGCGCCGGCGGTCCCACAGCGCGGTCGCCGGCAGCCTCGTAGTTCGACCCCGCGGGCGTGCCCGCGTCAAAACGATGGTTGGCCGAGGCGAGCGTCGGCAGGTTGAACATCGTCTCGATCAGCTTGAGGATCGACGTGTGCTCATAAAGGGTGGGTTCGAGGTGACCCGGTTTGGCGAATGGCGAGATCACCCAGGCAGGGACGCGGATGCCGAGCCCGAACGCGTCCACCTGTGGAGGCGCGACGTGGTCGAAGAAACCGCCAGCCTCGTCGTAGGCGAGGATGTACGCCGAGCTCGACCAGCTCGAGGAGTTCCGGAGGGCGTCGACCAGCTCCTTTTGAATTCCCATTCCGACCGAGATGTCGGCCGGCGGGTGCTCGTCCCAACCCCTTGAAAAGCTCGGGATGACGAACGAGACCTGGGGCAGGCGTCCGTGGGCCAGGTCGTCAAGGTAGTCCTGCTTCGCGGCGGCCGTGCGCGGGTCGTGGGCCCATTTCTTCCAGAACACGAACACGTTGTCGGACTCGCCGTCGGAAACGGGGTCGAGGCCGATGTTGTAGACCTTCCAGCTCACACCTGCCTCTTCGAGGAGGTCGAGGACGATCGGGTAGTCGAACACCCCGTATCCGAACACGCCGTTCGTCGTGATGCCGCCCGACGTCCCGGCGACCGCGTAGAAGCGGTTTGGGTAGGTCGGCCCGAGCACCGAGCAGAAGTAGTTCACGCACAGCGTCGACGACTCGAAAAGGCTGTAGTAGAAGGGCAAGTCGGACGCCGTGTAGTAACCCATGGCATTGAGCCCGTCGGACGTGAAGAAGCCGTCCATGCGCCCCCCGTCGTAGCCGCCATGAACGGCGGCCCAGGTGTGGCTGATGTCCGGGGTGGAAGGTGTCGCGAGGTGGTACGGCGCCACCGAGCCGCCCATACCGTCCGGCTGTGCGTAATGCGCCGGAACGCCATGTGAACCGACAAACGGCGCAAAACCGTAGTAGTGGTCGAACGACCGGTTCTCCTGCAGGTCGACCACCAGATGCTTGATCGGCGTGCGAGACGGCCGGCTTGAGGGCCTGCTGATCGTCTCGACCGCCTGTCCACATGCGGCGATCAGGGGCGACGCGAGCCCGGCAAGGCCCGCCACGCCTGCGCCGGCGAGGAAAGCTCGACGCCCGACGTTGCGCTCAAGGAATCCCGGTCGTGTCACCAGGTCATATCTCCCCGACGAACTCTAGCCCGTGGCGTTTCGTGGTCCGGAGATCGTGGCAGAGTAGAGCCGTGAAGAAGAGCCCGAGCATGCAGAAGACCGATGCGGAATGGAAGCGTGATCTGAGCTCGATGCAGTTTCACGTCCTGCGCGAGAAGGGAACCGAGCGGCCGTTCACGGGCGAGTACTGGGATACCAAGACGCCCGGCGTCTACCTCTGCGCAGGCTGCGGCGCCAAGCTCTTTGAGTCGGATGCCAAGTTCGACGCCCACTGCGGCTGGCCGAGCTTCTACGCTCCCGCCGAGGGCGCACCCATCACCGAAGACGTCGACGACAGCCACTTCATGGTCCGGACCGAGGTGACGTGCGCCCGCTGCGGAGGCCACCTCGGCCATGTCTTTGACGACGGGCCCCAGCCGACCGGGTTGCGCTACTGCATCAACTCCGCCTCCATCAAGCTCGAGACTGCGGAGCAGTCGCGGCCGGATCTGTCGAAGAAGAGCTAGGAGCCCCGCGACTCCAGCATCTTCTTGACGATCGGGCTCGGCTCCTTCGGCTGCCACGAGCGGTAGGCCTCGCGCACGGGCACCGGCCACTCGACGTCCAGGTCGACCCGCGTGCCGAATGAGGGCGCGCCCGCGAGCACGCGGAGGGCAAGCTCCAGCGTGCGCCGCTGCATCTCCCTGTCCCCGCGCATGCCAAACGCGTGCCCGAAGGGAAACTCGACTCCGACGATGCGTGGGGCCCGCCGCTCCTCGGCCAGGTCCGGCATCATCGTGACGACCACCGTCGGGATCCCCGCCGCTTCGATCCATCGTGCCAGCACGGGCACGTTCATGCAGCAGTCGGGTCAAGCGGGCGCGAGGATCAGCCCGTCGGCCGCCTGATCCCGAAGATGGGCCACTATCTCTGGTGCGGCTGCGCGCCGCCACTCCCTCAAGCGCCGATCCTGGAATCCCATGACCGCCACGTGGTTGGTCACTGCGCGCCCGACCACGCCCTCGCCGGCGAGCTTGTCCAGGAGGTTCATCGGGAGGGCGATCTCCGGGTCGGCCAGCAGGTCCTCGTCATTTAAATGCAGGTGCGCGACGCCAAGGTCGCGCGGACTCGAAGAAGCAGGAATCGAGCGCCAGCTCGGGTCGCCCCATTCCGGTTGCGACCTCTCCTGCTCGAGGTCGAAAGACTGCTGGGACTCCTTGACGTAGATTCCTGCCGAGGTCAGCAGCCCTATGTTCGAAGAGGCGAGCCTCTTCTCGAAAGGCGCCCATACCGGCGCCTCCTCGCCGGGGAACGGGCCACGCCCCTCGTACAGGGGCCGAAAGCTGCGAGGCAGGAAGCGATAGCTGTCGACGATCAATGCCTAGAAGTCTGACAGCGTACCGGTGAGCACCTGGCGGACCGTGCCGCCGATCTCGATCTTCGTCGGGAGCTCATTCGAAGCGTCATACGTGACCTCGATCATGATCACGCTCCGCCGGCCCATCTTCACTCCCTGCTCGCTGATGATCGACACCTTCGGCGTGCGAGACACGAGGCCGTACTTGACCCGCCAGCGCGCCCAGCGGACCGTTGGCCGACCCCGAGGCAGGGTCCTCCGGGATGTCGAAAACGTGTGGCGCGAACATCCGGCTGTACAGCCGGTTCGCGCCATTCGCCGCATACAGGTACACCGGGCGCGCTTCGCGTCCCGCGAACAGCTCGCGGAGCTTCTGCCCTTCGGACACCGCAGAGCCCACCGCGTGGGCGTCTCTCAAGACGAAGTTCGTCTCGGCCAGGTTCATCTCCTTCACGATTTGCTGCATCACCTCACCCTGGATAACCTGGGCGCCGACCACCACGGCGAGCGGGTTGCCGGCGAGCGGCCTGTCGGTGAAGACATCGACGACGTGGATCGTGTGGGTCATGGCGCGAATTGAAAAGCCGAGACGACCGCCAACATTCCAAGCGCCGCGATCACCACGCCGCTCGCGGTGCTGATTCCACGCACCAGGCCCGGAGTGACGCGAGCTCGCATCGCGGAAACGGTGAACGCGAGCGCGCACCACCACGATGCCGAACCGGCCACAACGCCCGCCACCAGCGTCGCAGGCCGAGCGAGCCCTCCGCCGGCGCCGAGACCGAGCGTCGCGGCCAGAGCCGCGAACGAGATGATGGTCGCGGGGTTGGTGATGGTCAGGCCCAGGGTGGAGGCATAGGCCCATGCCAGCCCGCGCGCGCTGGGCGGCGCCTCGCTCACGACCACCTTGCGACGCTCTAGCAGGATCCTGACGCCGAGCACGATCAGGACCACTCCGCCCACCAGCGCCAGCGCGCGGCGGCCGCTGACGAAAGCCGAGACGAGGGCGGCGACGCCGAACGCGGCGAGGGCGGCATAGAACCCGTCGGCCGTCGCGACCCCGAGACCTGAGACCAGGCCGTAAAGACGGCCACGGACGAGGGTGCGCCTAAGGCAGAGGAAGAAGATCGGGCCGGGCGAGGCCGCGATCGCGAACCCGAGCGCGTATCCCCTGATCAGGAGGCTGGACACCAGGCCCTCTCATGGCGCCGCAAATTGTATGAGGTGTCCGAGGCGGATCGGCGGAAGTTCCAGTAGCCTAGGGACCCTGGACCTCGGACTCGGACTCCCAACTCTGTCCGTGAGCCGTCTAGGAGGGCGCCAAAGCCTATGGCGATAGCGTCCGGCCAAGGGGCGAGATGAGGCGGCGCCTGGTCACCGCCTTCGGAATCGCGGCGGGCCTGCTGGTGGCCGCGATCGTCGCCTACGTCGCCTATTCGTCGCTGACATCCCCGATCCAGGTCGCGCCCAACACCAGTCTCACGCCGGAGAACTGCTCACCCGGTCCGTGCGCCGACGTCCAGGGATTCACGATGTGGGTGTCCAACGTGCGCGTGGAGGCCGACCTGGTACGCATGCAGGTGAGGTTCAAGAACTCGAGCGTCTCAACGCACGCCTCGCCCGAGGACCTGCAGCTCATCGACGCGAGCCGGCAGTCTTCTGGGCTCGTAACCAACGTTGCGGGCTGCAACACATGGGCTCGCCACGAGTTCTCGGGCGGCGCGACGTTCGGCCCCATCGACGTGTGCTTCCGCGCCACCAATTCGAGTCCGCCGTTCATCCTGCGCTGGTCGCCGGACCTCGGCGTCTTCTGCTGTGAGACGGACATCAAGATCACGCCGACCTGAGCCGCAGCGCGACCTCGGGCCGGTTCGTGATGACGGCCGCGACGCGCTCATCAGCCATGAAGCGCGCAATCATCGCCTCCTCGTCGACGGTCCACACCCACGCCGGGATGCCGTGCCGAGCGCAGTGGCGGAGCACGTTGATCTCTGCGAGGCGGTGGTGGACCGCCACGAAATCGGCGTGGCAGCGTTCCAGCCGCCGGCGCGGGAATACCTCGCTGAGGCGGGTGCGAACCCTCACCCAGGGCAGGGCGCCGAGCAGCTCATCGCCCAGCGACAGGCCCGCTGTGACATCAGGAAACTGCTCCTTGATCGCCCGAATCGCGTCGTCGCCTGAAGTGATCACAAGGCGGTCGATCGGGGCGGCGGCGAGGGCGCGCTGCACGACCTCTTCCGCGTCGCCGGTCTCCTTGAGGTCGAGGTGAAGTCCGACCCGGCCGGCGGCCAGCTCCAGCAGCTCGTCGAAGGTCAGCGCCTCGCCGCCGAGCTCCTGGGTCAGGTCGCCGTACGCGTACTCGCGAATGGGCCGGCCTGAAGCGGTGCAGTCGTCGTGGCAGATCATCGTGACTCGGTCTTTGGTCTTGCGCACGTCGAACTCGACGTAATCGACCCCGAGGGCGATCGCATGGCGATAGCGGTCCGCGGCGCTCTGCCCCTCGACCACGAGCCCGCCGCGGTGCGCGCTGATGAGGGGCTTCATCCCCAGCAGCTTGCCACCCACGGCACCTTGCCCGGACACTTAGTCCGTGGTCAACCTGCACCCGACCGTGATCGTGACCGGCGCGACCGGCGCAATCGGCTCCGCCACGGCTGCCGTGCTGGCCCGCCGCGGCGCTCGCGTGGTGCTCATGGCACGGCCCTCCCCGCGGCTGGACGCGCTCGTCAAGCACCTGGGCGGCGCCGACAAGCGGGTCGAAAGCGTGGCGATCGACCTTTCGTCGCTGTCATCGGTGCGCGCCGCGGCGCGTGAGATCAATCGCGCCGGAGGTCACGTGGACGCGCTGCTCAACGTGGCAGCGATCTTCGCTCCCCGCTACCACAAGACCGCGGACGGATTCGAGCTGATGCTCGCCACCAACCACCTGGGGCCTTTCCTGCTGACCAACCTGTTGCGCGACCGGCTGATCAGGGCCGGGCGCGTCATCACGGTGACCGCGCCGTCAGGCACGCGTGTCGACATCGACCAGCTGCTCGACAAGTACGGCTTCGACGCGATGCACACGTTCGGCGCTACCAAGGCGGCAAACCTCATGTTCACGTTCGAGCTCGCGCGGCGGGCCCATCGCTGGGACGTCCGAGCGAACGCGTTTCACCCTGGCCTCGTTCGCTCAGGGCTGATGAAGGACGCGCCTCGAGCGGCCCGCCTGATGGCTCGCTGGATCTCGGGCGGCGCAGAGCGCGCGGCCCAGGACCTGGCCGAGCTCGCCCTCTCCCCCTCTCACTCGGGGACGACAGGCTGGCTCTTCAAGGGGACCCGCCGGATAGACCCGCCACAGCAGTCCCAGGACGTGGAGCTGCAGGCCGCTCTTTGGAAGCGAAGCGCGGAGATGGTCGAGCTCGAAGGAGCCGGTTTCTGAGCCTCCGGGCTCAGCGCTCGTCAGCGGACAGCTGGAGGGCGCGCGCCGGCGGGTCGACATGGATCTTGCTGTCGTCCAGGCGGCTCGTCAGCTTGCTATCCACCGCGACCGTGCCTTCGACGCGCTCCACCATCCTCACGACGAGCGTGGCGAGGCTCTTGGATTCGACCTCGCCGGTCAACCGCACGAGCCCATTGAAAACGTCCACCCTCACCGCCCGGGGCTCGATCGAGAGCGACTTCTTGAGGACCTCCTCGATGATGTCGCGGCGGATGGACTCGTCGCTGCGGGTGAACGTCTTGAGCAGGTCTGCGCGGCTCACGATGCCCTGCAGATCGCCGTTGTGATCGATCACCGGCAGCCGCTTCACCGCCTCGCGGTACATCAGCCGGGCGGCCTCCGGGATCGTGGCGTCGGGGGCTATGCAGATGGCGGGCGAGGTCATCACGTCGCCGGCGGTGCGGGCGGCGGCAAGGTTGTCCTCGTTCCAGCGCAGGCCGAGCAGCGGGCGGTTGGCGCCGCGCTCGCGCTCCTTGGCCAGGAGGTCGGACTCCGAAACGATGCCGACGAGCTTGCCATCCTGATCGACCACCGGCAGGGCGCTCACCTCGTGCAGGTGCATCAGCCTGGCCACGGTTTTGAAGTCCTCCTCGGGCCCCACCGAAACGACGTCCTTGGTCATTACGTCCGACACAGTCCAGCTCATGGCTCGATGGTGCTCGCCCGCCTTCGTGGCGGCACCGGCCCTCAGTCCCTGTAAGAGCGGGTCTTTCGGCACGGGAATGCGCGATGAAGTGCAGGCACGATCCAGTTCATGCACACGGTTTCGACGGTGATGACCTCTCCGGTCGTGACGGTGACGCCGGAGACCA
This sequence comes from Candidatus Dormiibacterota bacterium, assembly GCA_035531515.1. Taxonomy (GTDB): domain Bacteria; phylum Chloroflexota; class Dormibacteria; order Dormibacterales; family Dormibacteraceae; genus DATKSS01. The sequence goes on from DATKSS010000057.1 coordinate 12,162, forward strand.
CATTCAAAGATGCGGTGCGGTTGCTGCGCCGCAAGCGGGTGAGCGGCCTGCCGGTCGTGGACAGGTCCGGCCAGCTGGTAGGGATCATCACAGAGGCGGACCTGCTCAACAAGGTCGAGCAGCGAGACCCGGAGTCGTACCTTCTCGAGTCGAAGCGCCACCGCGCCGACCGAGCGCACGCCGCGGCCATGGACGTGGGGAGCGCGATGACCCGCGAAGTGGTGAGCGTGCGGCCGGACTTCCCGATTGCGCTGGCCGCGCGCGAGATGCACACGCGCGGGATCAAGAGGCTGCCGGTGGTCGATCAGACGGGCCATGTCGTCGGCGTCGTCTCGCGGGGCGACCTTCTGACCGTGTTCCTGCGCACGGACCGAGAGATTCGAGCCGACGTGAAGCGGGTGCTGGACGAGGCCACCGGGCAGCACGGCGGGCAGGGCCTGAAGGCGCGCGTGGCGTCCGGCGTCGTGGAGCTGACGGGGTCGTTCGAGGAAAGAAGCCGGTGCGATGCGCTGGTGCGGGCGGTCACCGCCGTCGCGGGCGTCATCGGCGTCCGCAGCACCATGACTTACGAAATCGACGACACGGTCCTCCAGACGATCCCGTAACGGGTCTCCACACCTCGCTCGCAAGCCCTTCACAACTCCCTCACAACTCCGGCGAAGGATGAGTGCTGCAGCAAGCAGCCCGGATTCCCAAAGGAGTGGTTTCGACATGAGACGCGGATTCGGTGTGATCGGGTTGGTCATGACGGCGATCGTGCTGGTGATCGTCGGCGTGATCGCCTACAACGTGGGTTGGTCGGACGGTGTGTCAACGCACCTGCCGGCCGGCACGGCGGCGGCGCCGCCCTATTACTACGGCTACGGCCCGCATGCGTTCGGATGGGGCTTCGGTATCTTCGGCTTCTTCTTGTTCCTGTTCTTCGTCTTCTGCCTGTTCGGACTGCTCAGGTTCGCGTTGTTCGGACGCAGGATGTGGGGCGGCGGATGGGGCTACGGCCACGGTGGGCACGGCCACGGCATGCCGCCGGCGATCGACGAGCGAATGCAGGAGTGGCACAAGCGGGCGCACGGCGAGGCGCCGGCCACCCCGCCTCCACCTCCACCCGACCAGCGGTCAGTGTGACGTCGAACCTAGGATGGTCGCCGTGGCCTTCTTGCGGGGTCCCCACGAGCTGACGGCATTGTCCAAGGGCTCGTGGGGTTAACCGTTCTTGTGGTCGATGACGAGCCCCGGATCGTCCAGCTCGTCCGCGACTACCTCGAGCATGGTGGGTTCAGCGTGCTCACGGCATCCGACGGGCCGTCCGCGCTTCGCTCGGCGCGGACCGGCCGGCCGGACCTGGTCATCCTCGACCTGGGCCTGCCGGGGCTCGACGGCCTGGACGTGGCACGCGCGCTGCGCCGCGACGGCGAGATGCCGATCATCATGCTCACCGCGCGGACAGCGGAATCGGACAAGCTGGTGGGACTGGAGCTCGGCGCGGACGACTACCTGACCAAGCCGTTCAGCCCCAAGGAGCTGGTCGCGCGGGTGCGCGCAGTGCTGCGGCGCGCGGAGGGGCGGCGCGCTCCGTCCGACGTGGTGCGGGTCGGCCCGGAGGTCGAGCTCGACGTGCCGCGCATGGAAGCCCGGTTCGGCGGACGGCGAGTGGACCTGACCAAGAGCGAGTTCGAGATCGTGGTCGCGATGGCGCGGCAGCCAGGCCGGGTGTTCACGCGAGCGCAGCTGCTAGACGCGGTCCGCGGCGTCGCCTTCGAGTCGTACGAACGCGCCATCGACGCCCACATCAAGAACATTCGCAAGAAGGTCGAGCCCGATCCGCACGCGCCCCGCTATGTCCTGACGGTATTCGGGGTCGGCTACCGGTTCGCGGAGCCGCCCGAGCGATGAGGGCCGGCGGCGGCCGCGGCCGCTGGCAGGGCTGGGTCGAAACCAGCGACCCCGATGCGCCCCCGCGCCGCCGTCCGCCATGGTGGCCGGAGGGTGAGCCCTTCCCACCGGCGTGGCGCCGTGGCCGCCACGGGCCACCGCAGTTCATCCGGTTGATCGGCTGCCTGTTCCTCGGCGCGTTGCTGGTGGCCGCGGTCTTCGGAGCCGGGGTCGGCGCGATCTTCGGTCGGTTTGGATTCCACCCGTTGGTTCTCATCCCGATCCTTTTCGTGGCCTTGCTCGTGGTGGCCGCCACGAGTGGCATACGTCGCGTGACGCGGCCGGTCGACAACCTGACCCAGGCCGCGCGCAAGATCGAGGCCGGCGATTACTCGGCGCAGGTCCCTGAGTGGGGTCCGCCGGAGATCCGGTCGGTGGCGCGGGCCTTCAACTCGATGTCGGCACGGCTGAAGACCATCGACGAGCAGCGCCGAGGATTCCTGGCCGACGTGACGCACGAGCTGCGGACTCCGTTGTCGGTGATACGGGGCCAGGCGGAAGGCATCGCAGACGGGCTCTATCCGGGCGACGCAGCGCACATCGCGCCCATCGTGGATGCCGCGCTAACCCTCGAGCGCCTGGTCGAGGACCTCCGGACCCTGGCCCTGGCCGATGCCGGCAACCTGGTCCTGAACCGAGAGCCGACTGACGTGGGCGCGCTGGTGCGCGATGTTGTGGAATCGTTCCGATCTCAGGCCGACTCGGGCGGCGTGACGTTGACGGCCGACATCGCCGGGCAGCTTCCAACTCTCGACCTGGACCCCGCGCGGATGCGCGGCGCGATCGCGAACCTGCTTTCAAACGCCATCCGCCACACACCGGCCGGGGGCTCGGTCAACGCGACAGTCAGCCCGGCGGCTGGCCAGGTGACGATCAAGGTCAGTGACGATGGCGAGGGAATCCCGGCGGACCTGCTGCCTCACGTGTTCGAGCGATTCGCGCGGGGCCCCGAGTCCAAGGGCTCGGGGTTGGGCCTGGCAATCGCGCACGACATCGTCAACGCCCACTCCGGGACGCTGACGATCGACAGCGTGTCGGGGTCGGGGACGACGGCGACCATCAACCTTCCCAATCTCCAGGGCGCTGCAGGCGATAGATAAGGGGCGGCTCGAAGCTGTCGATTTGACGCCAGCTGGGCCGAGTGCGCGAGTGGTGCAGGCGGCCATCGGCCCGGCGGTCGTAGGGCCAACCGGCACTCGACCGCTCAGACTGACCGCGCGAAAGTAGCGGTGAGGAGGGTGTCATGGCCACGCCAATCGCTCGGTTGACCCTGGATCGCACCCGAGAAGAAGCCTCCAGGAGCGGAACGGTTCAGCTTGGATTCTTGATGGCGACGATGACCGTCGTCGTAACCGCCATCTTCGCCGTGGTTGCCATCGCAACCCCCGCCAGGAGCGGACCCTTCTGCCAGAGTGGATGCGTCCCGGCACCCTACGTGGACGTTGGCCAGTTCATCCTCGGCGATTACCTGTGGCTGATCCCCGGAATCCTGTTGGCTCCGCTGTTCGTCGGGCTCGTTGTGTGCATCCACTCTTACGCGACCGACACCAGGAAGGCTTTCAGTCGCATCGCGATCTCGTTCGCGGTGATTTACGCCGCAGTCATCATCGTCAACTACTTCGTCCAATTCACCGTCGTCATCCCCAGCTTGCAAGCTGGAGAAACCCAGAATCTCTCACTTCTCACGCAGTACAACCCCCACGGCTTCTTCATCGCGCTCGAGGTGCTGGCCTATCTGTCGATGGCTGCAACGTTCCTCGCCGCGACCCCCGTCTTTGCCGGAGGCAAGCTCGAACGGACGATTCGGATGGTCTTCACGCTCGGCTTCGTTGCGGCGGCGGCCGCGTTCGTGGGCTTCTGGCTGGAAGCGCATGACCTCATCGCCGTCGAGGTCACCATCCTCATGATCGATTGGGTGGTCCTGATCGTTGGCGGGACGTTACTGGGCATCTTGTTCCGTCGAGGGAATCGCGCGTGAAGTCCTTGCGCGGCTGTGGCATCGCGCCGGAGAATCAGGTCACGTAAATCGGGTCAGTCCAGCCAAGGCCCGTGGCCGAGCTCATTTCTTCTTTTTCTTCTTCAACGCGTTGTGGGCCACCGCGGCACGGACGAGGGCCTTGAGGGCTCGCTCGTTGACCTTGTCACCCTCGAGGAAATCGATCGCCCGCCACTTGCCGCCTCCGAGGCCCGCGTTGAAGAGCTTGTCCGGGTCGGGAAGGCTCGCTCCCTCGTAGAAGGTCAGCTTGACCTTGTCCTTGTGGGGGTTGAAGAGCAGGACGAGTCCGTTGTCGTAGAAGGTCGGAGTGCCCATCCACTTCCATTCCTCGACTATCCCGGGGTCGGCCTCGTGGACGATCTTGCGAAGCTTGGCGAGCGTCTTGGCGCGCCAGTCTGGAATGCCGGCGATGAGCTTGTCAATCTGCTGGGATGGGCTTATCGGCATCCTATGGCCGACCACCCAACTGCCTTGAGATGAAGCTCGAAGCTGGCGCTGGAACCGGCTCACCAGCCCGGGTTTTGTTGGTCGCGGGCGGGGAGGGCGCGGCGGCTCGGCCAACGTTCATTGGCAGAAAGCCCAGGGGTTGGTTCGCAATGTCGGTCACGCCGCGGCCACCTCTTGACTCAGGTCGTAAAGCAGATGAGAGTTGAAACTGGAGCGGGAGACGGG
>DATKSS010000058.1:0-24155 GCA_035531515.1 Candidatus Dormiibacterota bacterium
GGGCCGGCTGGTCGTCCCGCTCGTGTGGAGGACCAGGGCCGTGTCGTCGCCCGAAGGTCCAGCCGCCTGGCGGCCGGCCGATCGAGGCGCGCCGCTTTCGAGCACGAGCCGCCCGCTCGGATCGAACGAAGCTTCGACCAGCGTCGCGCCCGCCGGCAGAGCCCGCCGTGCGGACTCCCCCTGGCCCGGCGCGACCACCAGGGCCCGGGCGCCGATGTCCTCCAGGTAGAAGCGGAACTCGTCCTCTTTATATGCGGAGTTCAGGGGCGCCGCCGTACCCACCGTCGCGGCGGCGAGGAAAAGCACGATCGACTCGGCGCTGTTCGGCAGCACCAGTGCGATCGGGTCGCCCCGGCCCAGCCTGAGCTGCGCGAGCTCGTCCGCAGATCTGGAGACATGCTCGCGCAGGTCGCGGTAGGTCAGCTCGACACCCCCTGGGACGACGATGGCCGGGTCAGCGTCGCGGCCGCCCCTCAAGACCTGGTCGAGCGTAGTCGCAGCCATCTCAGCTGCTAACGCTACTTCAGGTGAAACTTCGCCACGGTTCCGCCGCGCTCGACGAACCACACCTCGCCGCCGCCGGCGGCCACGGACTCGGACGGCAGCTTGATCAGCGTGAGGCGCCACCGCGCCGAGCGCTGACCGCTGGGATGCCGCCGCCTGCTGTCAGCCGGCGGTGAAAAGGAAGTCCATGAAGCTGCCGTCCTCGGCGATGTCGACGATCGCGCCCCGGAGGACGTCGGCCGAGTAGTCGCTCCCCGGGTTGAGGCACATGGTCGCGCCGATCTTCTGCGCGCCCTTCGACTCGTGGATGTGGCCGTGCAGGCCGACCACCGGCTGGTAGCGCTTGATCGCCTCCCGGACCGCCTTGCTCCCGACCGGGATGATGCTCGGGCGGCCGCCGCGCAGGACAGGGAGTAGGTTCTTGTCGAGCTCGGCGGCGAAGTCCAGCCCCGACGAGTAAGGCGGGTTGTGGAAGTTTGCGACGACCTTGGCGTTCGCGGGCGCGGCGTCCAGCATCCTGGCAAGGCGGCCGAACAGCTCCTCTTCGCTGTACTCGCGCTCGGTGTTCCAGGGGGTCGGCGTGACGTCGCCGCAGCTGGCGAGCAGGATCGGGCCCAGCTCGAACAGCTCGCCTTCCGGGCTGTCGATCCTGGGCGAGGCTTTCAGCACCGCATCGATCTCACGGGGGTCGTCATTGCCCGGCGTGATCACGCAGCGGACATCGTCCGGAAGCCGCGCCGCGGCGAGCTCGCACCATGCCTCGACCTGCTTTCGGATCTCGCCGTTGAACACCGCCTCGCGGTGCTCGCGGTCGGTCTCGATGCGGCGAACCTCGTCGTCCCCTCCGATGACCGAGTAGAAGCCGAGCTGGTTGATCTCCGCGCGCAACCGCTCACCATCCTCGCGCGGCACGGTCACCGAGTCGCCACGGACGGTGGCCGTGAGCGAGCCGTTGTGCTCGCGGATCGGAACGAGGCCCTTGCCCACGATGTCGCCGCCGAGGATCAGGGCGTCCGCCTCGTATGCCTTTGCGGCCGCGAGAAACTTTCGGAAGCAGCGCTCCGAGCCATGGACGTCGGTCGCGAAGAAGATGCGGAGCGCCCGCTTCCCTCTATTGGGCATGCCGCGTCATGTTTCGCCTTATTCTGGCGGCAGCTCGCGCATCGCCAATCTCATGTCGATCGACGACGACGAAAGGCGCATCCGGCGCGCGATCACGTAGATGATCGGACCCGAGAAGAAGATCACGATCAAGGAGCCCACCGACGCGACGCTGAAAGCGCCGAAGACGTTCGGCTTCGCGATGATCACGCCCACTGTGAAAAGGGCCAGCACGGTCGAGATGGCGCCCCAGACGGCAGCAGTCGGGATGCCAGCGATGCGGTCGACGTCGGTGGTGCCGGGCTTGTAGATCAGCTCCGGCCGCCGGAACGGAAGCGCCGTCGCAGCGATCGAGCCCGCCAGGAGCACGAGCGCGAAGAACAGCGCGAGGTTGGCCGAGATGTTGGCGATGTTGAGCACCGAGCCGAGGATTGTGAAGCCGATGCCGACGAGCACCGCCAGGATGATGGCGTTGACTGGGGAGGCGTTGCGCTCGCTGACCTTGGCGAGGCCCATGGGCAGCATCCGGTCGAAGGCGAGGGCGAAGATGACGCGGGTCACCACCGCCACGAAAGCAAGGTCGACGGCAATCTCGGCTGCCGGCACCGCGAGACCGATGAGGATCTTGCTGATCGGGTCGCCGGACAGGACGAGACCGTAACCAAGGCCGCCGGCGTTGGCCTGGAGGCCCGTGATGCTCGCGTAGTCGGACGTACCGCCGACCTGGGCCTGTGCCTGCATGAAGTCTCGTCCGATCGTGTTCAGCATCAAGAGCCAGACCCCGACCCAGACCACGATCAGGAGGGCGAGGCTGATGGCTGAGGCCCAGAGGTAGGTGCTGCCGGGACGCTTGAGCTCGCCACCGACGTAGTACGAGTACAGCACGCCGTTGTAGTTCAGCACCATGAACGGCACGACCAGCAGCGAGGCGCCGACGTCCACCCCGAGCGGGACGCCGTTCTTCTGGGCCAGGGCGATGACGTCGCTGTAGGCACTGGCTTTGCCGCTGTAAGAGCCGAGCGCGTTGACGAAGTCCTGGTGCGAGTGCGTGGCCAGCAGGAAGCCGAGGACCACGAACGCGACGACCTGGAAGATGACCAGGGCGAGGATGACCTGCGCGATCCTGCGCAGGCTGAAGACCGAGGCCAGGCCCACTATCACGAGCATGCCCACCGCGCAGATGACGAGCCCTGGCGAGCAGGTGACCGCGACACACGAAGTGGTGCTGGAAATGCTCGAAGCCGCGCTGGTGAGCGCCGAGCTGTTGAACGCCGCGCCGAGGCTGTTGAGGGCGAAGGGCACGTAAGCGGCTGCAAAGTTGGCGTTGGCGGACAGCGTGTACGAGAAGCCAACCGCGGTCGCGATGCCGATCATGGTCCCGATGGCGGGGGAGATGATGCGGGACATGTAGATGTACTCGCCGCCCGCGCGGGGGATCGCCCGGAGCAGGTATCTGTAGGCGAACATGGCCACGAGCCAGATCCCGGCGCCGAGCAGCAGCGGCAGGACCATGTCGACCCGGGTGAAGTTGAAGAGACCCGAGTAGAAGTTGATGAACGTGTTGACCACGGCGACCGATGCGAGGGCGATGCCCGTCGCGGCCGGAATGCCGAGCTCTCGAACCAGCCCTGACGACTGGCGGGTGAACAAGCTCTGGCCCCCTGCGGCCTTCCCACCCCCGGACGCGCTAGTGGTCGACGCCATGTCGCTTCCCCTCCCCTAATCCGGCTTTTCCGGCACCCCAGCGGGATTCCGCTGGAAGGTTCCAGAACCATATGCCAAGCTCCACGGCCCGTCAAGAACGATTTCGCGACGGCCGCTCAGCGCTGGCGTCGGACCTCGTCCACGCTGACCCAGCGGTGCTCTGCCGCCGCAGTCTCGATGGCCTCGCACACCGCCTGCACCGCCGCCCCCTGCGCGAAGTCGGGGTCCCAGGGGCCGTCCGGCCAGCGCTCGATCAGGTCGCCGAGGTGGTTGACGAAGCTGGCCCCGTAGCCGACGCCCTGGCCGATCGGCCACCAATCGCGTGCGTACGGGTGCGACTCGTGCTCGGTGCGGATCCGGCGCATGCCGTACAGCCCAGGCTCGTCATCCCCGGCTCCATACATGAGCTCGTTCAACCGCGCGTACTCGAAGACGAGGGTGCCACGGTCGCCGTTGAGCTCGATTGTGAAATCGCAGGGGCGCCGGACCGCGGTCCGGGCCATCTCGAACACGCCGCGCGCTCCAGAATCGAAGCGCGCGAGGGCGCTCGAAGCGTCGTCGACCGACACGTGCCGGCCAGATCGCTCGCGCACGAAGGTCTCGGACTGGGCGGAGACCTCCGCGATGCCGCCGGCCATCCACGTCGCCATGTCGAGCAGGTGGCTGCCGAGGTCGGCGATCGTCGATCCTCCCATGGCGCGGTCGAAACGCCAGTCAAACGGGATCGTGGGATCCGCGAACTCGTCCGAAAGCCAGGTCGCGCGGACGAGCCGCACTGCGCCGATCGCGCCCTCGTCCACCATGCGCTTCATGAGCGACACCGCCGGCAGCCGGCGGTAGTTGAACCCGACCGCCGAAAGCACGCCTGCCTTCTTCACCGCCTCGACGGCCCTGGCGGCCTGGCCGTACGTGATCGCGAGCGGTTTCTCGCAGATCACGGCCTTGCCGGCGGCGGCTGCTGCGGCCGCGATCTCGGCGTGAGTGCCGGGGGGGGTGCAGATGTCGACGATGTCCACGTCGGGCCTGGCGATCATCTCGCGCCAGTCCTCCGTCCAGCTCTCGAAACCGTATGCGGCGGCAGCCTGCGCCACCTTCTCCCTGTCCCGACCGCTGATCACCCGGAGCTTCGGCCGGTGGTCGAGGCGTCGCAGAACCGGCGCGACCGTGTAGGCGTACGAGTGGGCCCTGCCCATCATCCCGTAGCCTGCGATCCCGATCCCGACCTCGGGCTGAGGCACTAAGCGCCGACCAGCTGGGAGGTCGCGCGCTCCGCGCCTTCGAGGGCGGCGGCGGCATCGAGACCGCCCGCGCCCTCCAGGGGCGCACCGCGGACATGCCGCGCGAAGCTCTCCGCCTGGAGCCGGAGGGCGCCGAAGAAGGTGTCGTCCGCGGTGGGCGGCCACAGGAAGCGGCATTCCTCGGCGTCCTTCGTGCCGAAGACCTCCACCTTGCACACGTCGCCGAGTGGGAAACGCCGGCCCAGCGAGAGGACGGCGGTGGTGCCGCCGGAAAGCTCGGCGATCGCGTGCGCGCTCTCCGGGTCGCCCGGCCACGCTTCGGCGGCCACGCCGCAGGCCAGCGAGGTGATGGCGCCGAACTCCTGGCCGGTGAGCCAGCGCGTCTGGTCGAACTCGTGCACGCCCATGTCGACGAAGATGCCTCCGCTGTGGCGGCGGAATTGCGCGCTGGGCGGCTCGCCGTCCCACTGGTAGCAGCCCACCATGTACAAGCCGCCCAGCTCCCCCGCGGCGATCCTTTCTCGCAGCTTGCGCAGGGCCGGCACGAAGCGACGCCAGAATCCGACCTGCAACGGCAGCCCCGCCGCGGCCATCAGGTGAGCCGCCTCCCGCGCCTCGCGAGCCGTCACTCCCACCGGCTTCTCGCAGAGCACGGGCAGGCCGGCTGCCGCGAGGCGCTCCACGGTCTCGAGGTGGAGATCGCTGGGTACGCACACCAGCACGGCGTCGAAGCCCTGAGCGTCGAGCATCGTATCGAGGTCCGGATAGATCTTCGTTTCGGTCCGCGGCAGGGCCGCGCGGGCCGCCTCGCCCGGCTCCGCGATCGCGGTGACCCTGACCTGGTCGGACTCGGCCAGCGCGCGCAGATGGTTGCGGCCCATCCTGCCCGCGCCGGCCAGCGCCAGCTTGAAACTTGCCACGAGTCAGAAGCCTCGGGCGGCCAGGTACTCGCGGTTGGCGCGCTGGTCGGCGGCCGACCTGCCGGCGCGGTCCGGCAGCACGTCCTGCTCGACGACGAGCCAGCCCGAGTAGCGCGTCCGAAGCTCGGCGAGCACGCCCTCGACGTCGAGGTCGCCTTCGCCGAGCCGGCAGAACGCCCGCCGGCGCCAGATCTCGTTCACGTGGGCCGACTCCCGCACGATCTGGTCGACGATAGAGCGGCGAGCGTCCTTGAGATGCACGTGGTTGATTCGCTCGCCCCATTCGCGCATCGCCTTGACCGGGTCGCCGCCGCCCAGGAGCAGGTGGCCGGTGTCGAGGCAGAGCCCGATGGAGGTGAGCTCGAGGACCTTCTCGATCTCCCAGGGGGCCTCGATGTGGGTCCCGGGTTCGTGGTGGAAGGTGGCCTCGTACTTTCGCTCGCGGCAGCACATGACCGCCATCTCGACGCCTTCGGCGAAATGCTTCCAACCCTCGTCGTCGAAGCCGAGCTCGCGGTTCGTCGCAGCCTGCCCGGGGCGTGAGCGGCGCAGATCCGAGCCGGCGTCCGCCAGAGTCGGCCGCGGCTTGAGGCCGCCCGGGCCGGGCTTGACGGCGTCGAAGACGTCGAGGAGAGCCCGCAGCTCCTTCAGCGCGGCGGGCATCCTGGCCACGTCGCTGAAGGGCAGCTCGAAGAACCCGCCGGCGAGCGCGAGCCCGCGCGAAGACAGGTTGTCGGACAGCTCCTCTCCGTACCCGAAGTAGCCGAGCGGCCCGAGGTCGATGCCTGAGTACCCGGCGCCGGCCACCTCGTCGAGCACCGTCGCCGCGTCGGGCACGTCGGGCAGGATGCCGACCGTGAGCTCGAACGCGCCGTAGCTGACGGGCGCGTTGGCGACCACTATGTCGCCGGCGGCGGTCGAGCCTGTCAGCCGCGCGCCGACGCGCTGCTGGGTCACGAATTCTCACCGCGCGAGGCAGGCGCCGCCGGCAGGGACGGGTGGTCGCGGGGCGCCCGGCTGCGATGCACGGCGACGATCGCCTCGCACAGCGCGATGTCGTGAATCGTGTCGCGCCCAGAGGTGACAGGCTCGCGGCCGCCGATGACGCAGTCGTGGAAGTGGATGAGCTCCTCTTTGAAGCTCTCGCGATAGGAGGTGATCTCCTCGGTCCGCGATGACCTCGGCGATTTGGCCAAGCCGTCTTCGGTCACGAGCAGGGTCGGCATGCTGCGCAGGAATGGTGACGGAAATGAAAGGGTCACCCTTCTTTCAGGGGAGAAGAACGCGAAGTCCATCGAGTAGCGCGCGATCCCGGGAAGGTCGACCCACGCGAGGATGCACTGTGCCGTGCCGTACTTGAAGATCGCCGTGAGACCGGTCTCACGGATGTCGGAGAACTCGAGCCGGTCGGGCTCGCCGAGGACGCCGCGCATCGCGTTGAGCTCGTGGACCAGGCTGTCCAGAAGCACCAGGTGATAGGCCCAGCGTGACAGCGGGTCCGCATCGGGGATCGCCGCCGAGATTCTGGCCTGGTTGTCTGCGGTCAGGGCGTCCAAAGTCTCTTTGGCCAGTGGCGCTCCCCGCCTCAGCTCGTAGTGCTGCACGTAAGGCTCGAGCGGCGATTCGAGCGTGGTGATCTGGGCGAGGCGAAGGTCGCGCATCTTGCCCATCTCCTCGACGGCTCGCTGGTAGGCGGGGTCGTAGCGCTTGTTGTAGGCGACCATCAGCGTCACCCCGGCGGCTTCGGCCGTGTCGACCATCGCCTGCCCTTCGGTCACGGAAAAGCACATCGGCTTCTCCACCAGCACGTGCATGCCGGCCTTGGCGGCGGCGATGGCAATCGGGGCGTGGCTGCCCGAGGTCAGCACCAGCACCGCATCAAGGGGCTGGGCCACCAGCTCCTGCCAGGTCGCGAAACGCGCCTCGACGCCGTACTCGCGGCCGCAGGCCTCCCGCACCTCTTCCGAGAGGTCGCAGATCGCGGCGATCTCGAAGCGGTCGGACAGCTCGCGCAGGTAGTGCAGGTGCATGACCTGCGCGATCAACCCGCAACCGACCACCCCGACCCTCAGACGCCTCGCCATGCCACCCCCCGCCCAAACGAAGCTGGAACGTTCCGTGGGACCTTATCCGAAGGCACCGGCAGTGTCAACAGCACTAGCCTGCCGAGCGCAGGACCGAAGCCGCCTCGAGGACGCCGGCCTCGGAAGCCACGAACGGGTCCTCGTGCTCGATCGCGATGGTGCGCACCCGGGTGGACGAGCCGATCGCCGCCACGAACTTCCGCCACCAGGGGGCGTCCTTGCCACGGCCGACGACGGCGAAGTTCCAGGGCATCTGGTCGGGCGGCCTGGGCCACCGATGGTCGAGCAGCCCGTTGAGGGCCAGGAGGCGCCCGGAGAAGACGACATCCTTCCCGTGGCAGTGGCCTGCTCGCTTCCCGATCGCCTCCACGACGGCCAGCGGGTCCATGCCCATCCAGAAGAAATGGCTGGGGTCGATGTTCGCCGCAATCCCTTCGCCGAGGGCAGAGATCCTGCCGAACGTCTCCACGTTGTAGACCACTGTGCCCGGATGGAGCTCGAGGCAGACCAGGAGGCCAGGCTGCTCGCGTCGCACGAATGCGGCCACGCCGGACCAGTACGGCTCGACCCGTGACTCCCACTGCGGGTCGTAGATGTCCTCGAGGTACGGAAGCCAGCCACCACCCGCGAAATGAGGCGTGCGGTCGCCAGGTGCGCCGGCTGGACAGCCTGCGAGCGCGACCACGCGATCGATCCCCAGGAGGGCGGCGAGGCGGATCGCGTCGCGAAGGTCGGCGTCGTGCTTGCTTGCGACGGCGGCATCAGGATGGAGCGGGTTGCCCCAGACGTTCAGCGCCGCCAGGCGCAGGCCGCGGGAGGAGATCTCGTCGATCCACGCCCTGCGAGCGCCGGCGTCTTTGAGCAACCGCGGCACGTCGCAATGTCCGGGCGGGGCATAACCGCCCGCGCCGACCTCCAGGTCCGTGACCAGGGGCGCGTCGCGAACGAGCCAGTCCATCACGTCGACGAGCGGACGATCGGCGAACGCTTCGGTCACCACCCCGATCCGCAGCCGGCCGTCCGCCTCCATCACGTCCCGCCTATCGTATTGCGACCATCACCGAACCTCTGATCCGCAGCCGCAGCGGCGGGCTGATCGCCGCGCTTACGTTCTCCACGCTGGCGACCGGCCTCGTGCAGATCAGCCTGCCGCTGGAGCTCCGAGGGCTGCGTGCGACACCCGATCAGATCGGCATCACGCTGGCCATGTTCGGTTTCGGGATGCTTGCCTTCGAGTGGGTCTGGGGCATCGTCGCGGACCGCATCGGCTACGGCGTGCCGCTGATCGCGTCGCAGCTCCTGTACGCGGGCTGCATCGCGCTGCTCGCCCGAGCCGACTCGATAGTTTTCATCGCGGCCGCGTACTTCCTCGCCTCCGGGATGATGGTCGCGGTCGGCCCCATCGCGCGCTCCTACCTGGGCACCACGCTGCACGCGCATCTGCGCGCCACGGGGCTGGCGCTTCTGACCGCCCAGTGGGTCATCGCAGAGGCGGTCGGCGCCGGAGGCGGGGGGCAGCTCATCGACCACTTCCCGATTCGGGCGGTCCTCATCGCCACCGCCGTCCTGCCCGCACTGTCGGCGCTGCTGCTCGTGCCGGTCTTCAGGGGTTACTCGCACTTCGAGCATCGCGGGCGATGGAGCGATGACGACCAGGCTCGCATGGTGGAATCCCGCGGAGGCAGAAGCCTGGTGCGCGTACTGGTGGTGACGGCGTCGATGGTGTTGTTCTTCCAGGTCGGGTTGGGCGGCGAAGGGGCACTCCTGCCGCTCCTGGTCACCGCGCACCTCGGCCTGTCCGCGTCCAGCGCGGGGATCGCGATGCTCTCGGTCGGCCTTCTCGGCGGCTTGTTCCTGGTGCCCGGTGGAAGGGCTGCCGACCGGTGGGGTCGCCGGCCCACCATGGTCGCCGGCGGAACCCTGACCGCCATCGGCTTCGTGATCTACGCGACGGCCGGCGGCTTCGCGCAGGTGCTCGTGGCGACCGCGGTCCGTGCGCTCGGCGCCTCGCTCATCTGGCCGGCGGCCATGGCATGGATGGCCGAGTCCATGCCGCGCCGGCGCCACGCCCTCTACATGGGTTTGTTCGGGGAGTTCGAAAACGTCGGGGTCACGATAGGTCCGATACTGGGAGGGGTCGCGTGGTCGGTCGCGGGCATCCAGGCGGCCTTCTACACGTTTGCCGTGGCGGCCCTCGTGGCGGCGCTCATCGCGGCCGTGATGGTGGAAGGTCGAAAGGACAGGACGGTCAGCGCGGTCGATTCTGCGCAGGAGGTGGCAAGCCATGATCCCTAACCTGATCGGACCCGAGTGGAGAGCCCCAGAAGGGGCTGCAACGCTGCCGGTCTACAACCCCGCGACCGGTGAGGTCATCGACCAGGTGCCGCTCTCCGGCGCGCGCGAGGTCGATGCGGCGGTGCAAGCCGCCGCCGCCGCGTACCCAGGCTGGTCGCGCACCGCGCTGATGGAGCGCGTGAGGTTGATGTTCCGCTACAAGGCGCTCCTCGAAGACCGCTTCGACGAGCTCGCCGCGATCATCACGCGCCATCACGGCAAGACCCTCGAAGAGTCGCGAGGCGAGGTGCGCCGCGGGATCGAGGTCGTGGACTTCGCATGCGGCGCGCCGACGCTCCTGCAAGGCCGCACCCTGCGCGACGTGTCGGGGGGCGTCGACCAGGACCTGTACCGCTACCCGGTCGGTGTCTGCGCCGGCATCCCGCCTTTCAACTTTCCGGTGATGATCCCGTTGTGGATGTTCCCGCTCGCCGTCGTGGCCGGGAACACGTTCGTCTTGAAGCCGTCCGAGCGCACGCCTCTGGGCGCCACGCGGCTGGCCGAGATCTTCCTCGAGGCGGGCTTCCCGGAGGGCGTCCTGAACGTCGTCCACGGCGCGCGCGAGGCCGTCGACGCGCTGTTGACCCACCCTGGCGTGAACGCGATCTCGTTCGTCGGCTCGGCCCCCGTCGCCCACCACGTCTACCAGACGGCGGCGGCGAGCGGGAAGAGGGTGCAGGCGCTCGGCGGCGCCAAGAACCACATCGTCGTGATGCCCGACGCCGACCCCGAGGTGACGGTGCCGGCGGTGCTCAACTCGGCCTTCGGCAACGCCGGCGAGCGGTGCCTCGCAGGCTCGGTGGCGGTGGCGGTGGGGAAGGCGGCCGACCAGCTGCTCGACCCGCTGCGCCTGGCAGCGTTGAAGATGGTGGTCGGGCCCGGGGATCAGGCGGGGGTGCAGGTCGGCCCGCTCATCCGCGCCGACCACCGCGACAGGGTGGCCGCTTATGTCGACAGGGGCGTCGCCGAAGGTGCCGAGCTGGTGGTCGACGGCCGTCGCGAGATGTCGCGGCCAGGCTTCTTTCTCGGTCCGACCATCCTCGACGGTGTGACCTCCGAGATGACCGTCGGGCACGAGGAGATCTTCGGCCCTGTCCTGTCCATCGCCCGCGTCGACACTCTCGACGAGGCGATCGCCCAGGCCAACCGGATGGCGCTCGGCAACATGGCGACGATCTTCACGCAGTCGGGCCGCGCGGCGCGAGAGTTTCGCGAGCGTGTGGAAGCCGGCATGACCGGCATCAACGTGCCTATCGCGCAGCCGTTCGCCTTCTTCCCGTTCAGCGGATGGAAGGGGTCGTTCTACGGCGACCTCCACGTGCACGGCTCGGACGGGATCGAATTCTTCACGCGCAAAAAGGTCGTCGTAACCAGGTGGTGAGCGGTTCGCGTCGCGGTGTAATGTGAAGAACGACTTGACCGTCACTCGCCCGACCGTCACGTACAAGAGTCCCCTCCACCAGATGACGCAGACCACGCAGACCTGTCTGTGGAACGACTCGGCTGACATCGACGAGCTCGGCTACGCCATCGAAAACGGCGCCGTCGGAGCCACGTGCAACCCCGTGATCGCGCTGGGAATCCTCAAGAAGCGATTCGCCGAATGGAAGCCGCGGATCCAGGACCTGATGCGCCAGCACCCGGAAGCGACCGCGGACCAGATCGGCTGGACGCTCGTCGAGGAGATGTCGGTCCAGGCCGCCCGGCTGCTCGAGCCCGCCTTCGCCGAGCACCGCGGACGAAATGGACGGCTTTCCATCCAGACGGACCCCAGGCTCTACCGCAACGCCGGCGCGATCGTCGAGAACGCGGTGGCGTTCGGCCGCCTCGCTCCGAACATGATCGTGAAGATCCCCGTGACCCACGCGGGCGTCAGAGCCATCGAAGAGGCGACTTACCGGGGGCTCAGCATCAACGCAACCGTCTGCTTCACGCTCCCGCAGTGCATAGCGGTCGCCGAGGCCGTCGAGCGAGGTCTGCACCGGCGCGAGGCCGAGGGCAAGGAGATCGAGTCGATGGGCCCGGTCTGCACCATCATGGTCGGCCGTCTCGACGACTGGTTGAAGTTGCTCCTCGAGAAGCGCGACATCACAGTCGACCCAGGCGTGACCGAGTGGGCGGGCGTCGCCGTCTTCAAAAAGACCTACCGGATCTTCGTCGAGCGCGGCTACAGGCTGCGGCTGCTGTCCGCAGCCTTCCGCAACCACATGCAATGGAGCGAGTTGATCGGTGCGGATGCCGTCATATCGCCACCGTCGGCGTGGCAGAAGCGCTTCAACGCGAGTGACATAGAAGTTCGCTCGCGGATCGACGACCCGGTCGATCCCATGGTGGTGGACCAGCTGGTCAAGCACTTCCCCGACTTCCGGCGCGCCTACTCCGAGGACGGTCTCTCACTCGAGGAGTTCGACACGTTCGCGCCGACCGTGCGCACCCTCCGCCAGTTCATCGCGGCCTGCAGCGACCTCGAGGCCATGGTGCGCGACGTGATCCTCCCCGAACCGGCTTAAGGGGTCGGTGCATGAAGACCCTTCGCGTGACGATGGCCCAGGCGCTCGTGCGCTTTCTCGCGGCGCAGAACGTCGAGCGCGATGGGGTCGAGAACAGGTTCATCGAAGGCTGCTTCGGCATCTTCGGCCACGGCAACCTGACCGGTGTCGGGCAGGCGCTTGCCCAGCACCCCGAGCTTCTCAAGTACTACCAGGCGCGCAACGAGCAGGGCATGGTGCACGTCGCCGCCGGATTCGCCAAGATGCGCAACCGGCTCGCCACCCTTGCGTGCACCACGTCGATCGGCCCTGGCGCTACGAACATGGTCACCGGGGCCGCTGCGGCGACCGTCAACCGCGTGCCGGTCCTGCTCCTCCCGGGCGACGTGTTCGCGTCGCGCAGGCCCGACCCCGTGCTCCAGCAGCTCGAAACCCCGTGGCGAGGCGAGTTGAGCGTCAACGACTGCTTCCAGCCGGTGTCGCGCTACTGGGACCGCATCCAGCGGCCGGAACAGCTGGTGCCGGCGGTGTTGGCCGCCATGCGAGTCTTGACCAGCCCCGCCGAGACGGGCGCCGTGACGCTCGCGCTGCCGCAGGACGTGCAGACCGAGGCCTTCGACTACCCGGCCGAGCTGTTCGTGCACCGCACCTGGCACATCGGCCGCCCGCTGCCTGACAAGCACGCGTTGCGCAGGGCTGCGGAGATGATCCGGGCGTCGAGTCGCCCGCTGATCGTGGCCGGCGGCGGCGTGATCTACTCCGAGGCGACCGCGCAGCTGCAGCGCCTGGTGCGGCGGACCGGCATCCCGGTCGGGGAGACCCAGGCGGGCAAGGGCTCGCTCGCTTTCGACCAGCCCGGCGCCATGGGCGCCCTGGGCGCCACCGGCACCCTCGCGGCCAACCGCATCGCGGCCCAGGCCGACGTCGTGATCGGGGTGGGGACGCGCTACAGCGACTTTACGACGGCCTCCCACACCGCGTTCCAGGACCCGGACGTGCGCTTCGTCAACGTCAACATTGCGGAGGCGGACGCGCACAAGCTCGCGGGCGTCGCGCTGCAAGGGGACGCTCGCGCCACCATCGAATCGCTCGACGAGCTGCTCGAGGGTTGGGCCGTGCCAGATGACTACAGGGCCCGATGCGCAGCCCTACAGGAAGAGTGGGACCGGGAGGTGTCGCGCCTTTACAACCTTGGTCACTCTCCGCTGCCGGCGCAGTCGGAGGTCCTCGGAGCGGTCAACGACCTGTCCGCGCCGACCGACGTCGTGGTCTGCGCCGCGGGCTCGATGCCTGGCGACCTGCACAAGCTGTGGCGCACGCGCGACGCCAAGGGTTACCACGTCGAATACGGCTATTCGACCATGGGCTACGAGATCGCGGGCGGCCTCGGAGTCAAGCTGGCCGACCCTGGCCGCGAGGTTTACGTGATGGTCGGTGACGGCTCGTATCTGATGATGGCGCAGGAGATTGTCACGTCCATCCAGGAGCGGGCCAAGCTCATCGTCGTGCTGGTCGACAACGACGGGTTCGCCTCCATAGGCGGCCTGTCGCGCTCCAAAGGCACGGCAGGATTCGGGACGCGCTACCGCTACCGATCAGATGGATCGCTGGGCGACGACCAGGCCCAAGGCGGCGGCGAAAGGCTTCCCGTCGATCTGGCCCTCAACGCGGAGGGCCTGGGCGCTCACGTGTTCCGAGCCAGGAACATCGAGGAGTTGCGCGATGCGCTGGTCGCGGCCAAGAAGGTCGATCGCACGGTGGTCATCCACGTCCCGGTCGATCGCTACGAGGGCGTCCCCGGCTACGACAGCTGGTGGGAGGTTCCGGTGGCCGAGGTGTCGGAATCCTCGGACGTCAGGAAGGCGCGCAAGGACCACGAGCGCGGGATGGCGCGGCGCCGTTGGTACGTGTGAGCGGAAGCCTCGTCGCGCCGAGCGCGCGTACGCCTGGACCCGACGGCCTGCTGGTGTCCGTCACGCCCGCGTCGGCCGGCTGGTCATACGTCGGGTTCGACGTCTACCGGCTGGGTGCCGGGATGCGGATCGAGCTCGAGACCTCGGCGCGGGAGGCCTGCGCGGTGGTGCTGGAGGGACGGGCCGACATCTCGTTCGGCGACCGCCGCTGGAGCGGGGTCGGAGCTCGGGAAAGCGTCTTCCAGGGCACGCCCGACGCGGTGTACGCGCCGCCGGGCGGAGTGCTTGGCGTGTCGGCGTCCGGCGGGCGATGCGAGGTGGCGCTCTGCTGGGCGCCCGCGACCAGGGGCGCCGAGCCGGCCCTCATACGGGCGGCTGAGATCAAGCCGTTCACCCGCGGCTCGGGCCGGACGGAGCGCACCATCCACAACATCCTCATGGAGGACCGAGCGGCGGAGTCGCTGCTGGTCACCGAGGTTCTGACGCCGGGCGGGAACTGGTCCAGCTACCCGCCGCACAAGCACGACACCGACGACCCGCCGAAGGAGACCTACCTCGAAGAGACCTATTACCACCGTACCGCCCGGCCGGAGGGGTTCGCGGTGCAGCTCGTCTACACCGGCGATCGCTCGACGGACGAAGCGCTCCAGGTGCACGACGGCGACGTCGTCCTCGTGCCGCGCGGCTATCACCCTGTGGCGGCGGGTCCAGGCTATGACCTCTACTACCTCAACGTGATGGCGGGACCTCGCCGCCGCTGGCTCGTCACCACAGACGCCGACCACCGCTGGCAGCTGTAGCCACGATTCGGTCAACCTCGGTGGGTTCCGACGGCTTGCCTGCGATCGCAAGCTGAGGTCTGGGCTTCCGGGTCCCCGGAATAACATTGCAGCCGATGGCGAGGGGCCGCGACAGCCAACCAATCGTGCGCCGGCAGCCGACGATCTTCGACGTCGCATCGCAGGCTGGCGTCTCCAAGTCCACCGTTTCCAACGTGGTGCGCGGATTGCCTGGGGTTTCGGCAGCCACCCGCCTGCGCGTTCAGGGCGCGATCCTGGAGCTGGGCTACCGGCCCAACGTGCTCGCCCGCCAGCTGGTCCAGCAGCGCACCAGCACCCTCGGCGTGGTGGTCGGCGACATTGCCAACCCGTTCTTCGCAGAGCTGGCGAAATCAGTCGAGAGACATGCCGCAGCCCGCGGGTACACGGCGATTTTGTGCAACACGGGAGGGGACGGCGAAAGTGAGCTCGCCGGAATCGAAACCCTCCTCGAGTACCGGGTCGCTGGGATCGTTTTCCTCCGATTTTCGGGCCGGTCGCACACGATGCAGCAGACCCTCGAGCACCACGTGCCGGTCGTCTTCGTCAGCTGCACCGCGGACTGGGGAGACACGGTGTCGGTGGATGACATCAAGGGTGGGGTGCTGGCCACCGAGCACCTGATCGGGATCGGACACCGAAGAATTGCTTACCTTTCGATCCTGGAGGACCAGGATCAGTCCGACCTGTCGCGTTTCGAGGGATACAGGCAGGCGCTGCTCCGGGCGGGGCTTGGGCCGGTGAGGTGGATCGGCTGGTCGCCCCCCGCAGACCATGCGTCGATCGACGGAAAGGAGGTCGATCTACTTGATATATTCAGCGGACCCGATCGCGTAACCGCCGTCTTTGCCGCCTACGACGGGGCTGCGATCGCGCTGCAGGATTTCGCCGACCGGGCAAACCTTCGGGTTCCCAAAGACCTTTCGATCGTCGGTTTCGACGACGTGCCGACGGCGGGCATGGCGCGCATTGCATTGACCACCGTGGCTCAGCCTCGCGACGAGCTGGCCGGGCTCGCCATCGCCACGATCACCGACCGCGTCGAGCAAAGGTTCAATGGACCGCCCCGGACTCAGCTCGTGGGAGTCAGCCTCGTCATACGGCGGTCCACCGCTCCCCCTTCCACGGCGTAGGCGTCGCACGTGGCGGGCGAATAGAGGAATTTCCGGCCCTAGCTTCGTGCCTCGGCCAGCGAGGTCGAGAAATTCCGTACTTGAGTTTGCGGCCGGGGTCCCGCTATCGTGAATCCAGTGGGGGATTTGCTGACCCGCCGCCGTGCTGTGGACCATTGCCGATGCTCATCGGCGCTCTGTACCTGCTGCGTGCCCGTTTTCTTTTAACGCAGCATTTCAAGGAGATTTCTGATGAGCGTCACAGACGAGCTAGTTCACAACAACCAGGCTTATTCGCTTTCGTTCACGAAGGGAGACCTGTCCATGCTGCCGGCCAAGCACGTGGCCGTCCTCGCATGCATGGATGCGAGGCTCGACGTGCAAAAGATCCTCGGCCTGCGGGAGGGCGAGGCACACGTCATCCGGAACGCCGGCGGAGTCGCCACCGATGACGCGATCCGTTCGCTGGTCATCTCGCAGCGCCTGCTGGGCACCAGGGAGATCGTGCTGATCCACCACACGGACTGCGGCATGCTGACGTTCAAGGATGACGAGGTCAAGGGCCAGATCGAGAAGGAGACCGGGATCCGCCCGCAGTTCGCGCTCGAGGCCTTCAGCAGCCTCGAAGGAGACGTGCAGCAGTCGATCGCCCGCATCAAGGCAAGTCCGTTCATTCCCAACAGGTCGAGCGTTCGCGGCTTCATCTATGACGTCAAAACTGGGCGTCTGAACGAGGTTCAGGTCACCGCGGGGGTCCGCTGACCGAGGGTTTCCGCTGGGCCTGGGCGCGGACGGCCCGGGCGCCCTCATACCGTCGCCTAAGCTTTCGTCCGATGAGGCTTGCCCTGGGCGACGTTTTCTCGTGGCTGGTCACAGCGTTGTTCGGCGTCATCACGCTGGCGCTCGCATTCGAGAGTTGGGCGCTCTTGACAGGCCATACGCCGATCACCGATTACGTGCGGCCGGCCGTTCATTCGTACCCAGGCGTAGCCTTCGTCATCGCCGTCGTCATCGGCCTCCTGCTCGGCCACTTCCTGTGGGGCCCGGCGCGGGGTAGGACCTCGCCTCCGGGCGCCCGTCCGTGACGTTGAACCCTCCGGCGATCCTCTCGCTCATCGCGACGGCGGGCTCGCTGTTCGCATTCCTTGTGATGCTCGAGGAGTCGATCGCGCTTGCGCGGGGCCGGGACCCGATGAGCAACCGCGTGCGCTCGATGGTCAGGAGATTCCCTCGCGCGACATACGCCTTCGCCGTCCTCATCGGCATGCTGCTCGGCCACCTCCTCTGGCCATAAATCCCGCCACGACCGCCCGCCGCAGGGAGGTGGTGGGCATGGCGATGGTCCTGATCTCGGCCACCGGCTTTGGCACGCTGGCCATCTTCGCCAAGCTCGCGTACGCGTCCGGGCTGGGCACCGAGCAGACGCTGGCGTTCCGGTTCACGCTCGCTGCGATCGGCATGTGGGCTCTGGCCAGCGCGCTCGGGCAGCAGCCCTGGCGCCTGGCCAGAAAAGACCTTGTGACCCTCGGCTTGCTTGGCGCGGTCGTGTACACGGGCCAGTCGTTGACCTACTTCATCGCCCTGCGCACCCTGCCCGCCTCCCTCGTGGTGCTGATCGCCTACATCTACCCCAGCCTGGTCGTCGTCGCCGGTTGGATCTTCCTTGGTCGCAAGGTCTCCGTGTGGCATGGGGTCGCGCTTGCGGCCAGCTTCGTGGGCGTCGCGATGCTCGTCGGCGGTGCTCACTTTCAGATCGCGTGGGCGCTGGTGTTCGCGATCGCGTCGCCCGCGATCTACACCGGCTACATCCTGATCGGCGAGCGCGTGATGCTTTCCGTCCCCGCGGTTGGCGCCAGCGCGGTCATCATGTCGGGCGCCGCGCTTGCGTTCTGCGTGCTGGCGGCGTTCGGCCACGAGGCCGCCGCCCCGCGCAACGTGAACGGATGGGCCGTCGCCATCGGCATCGCCTTCTTTCCGACCATGCTCGCGATCTCGCTGTTCCTCGCAGGCCTGCCCCGCATCGGGGCCGCGCGGGCAGCGCTGATCAGCACGTGGGAGCCGGTGGTCACGGTCATCCTCGCGGTGGCGCTGCTGGGCGACCGCCTTTCGGCGGTCCAGGTGGCGGGCGGAGTTTTGGTGCTGCTTGCCGTCGTGGTGGTGCAGGTCGCGCACCTGTGGCGGCCGGGGCCGCCGAGCGCGATGAAACCCTAGGGTCCTGCTCCAGAAATTCGTGGCAAATCCATCGGCCCCAGCGGCCGGGGGCCTCCGGCCCTGAAGCCTGCGTTACGGGGCCCGGCGCATCTCGTCATGCGTCTACCGACGCACTCCTCGCTGCGCCACCCGTGCCTTGGCAACGACCGCTGGTGCCGCGACTTTGCTCACGAACCTCCGGCGCAGGACCCTAGCTTCGCTTGATCACGATCACCGAGATCTCGTCCGCCGCGCGGTCGATGCGGTCGGCCGAGTTCTTGAGGTGCCGGTAGATCTCCCTCGACTTGAGGATCTGGTTCATTTCCGCGCCGCTGTCGAAGAGATGGCCGACGGCGAGGTGGTACAGGCCGTCGATCCTGTTCTCGGACCTCTTCGCGCGCACTGCGTGGTCGGACGCGACCCGGGGGTGGTCCAGCAGCTCCGAGACGGCGGCGCGGATGTGGCGGGCCCCTTCCACCAGCACGCCCGCCATCTCCTGGAGGCCCGCGGGCGGGGGGATCTTGTAGATCGCCAGCTCGATGGCGGTCTCGTTGGCCGCATCGAGGATGTCGTCCACCGCGCGCGAAAGGGCGAACAGGTCCTCGCGGTCGAACGGCGTCGCGTAGGTGTGTGCCAGCTCGTCGATCAGGATGCGTCGCTTGGAGTCGCCCTCGCGCTCGATCTCCTTGATCTCGTCGATGATCTCGCCGTCCGACGATTCGTCGCGGCCGAACTTTTCGAGCGCCTGCAGCGCCCGGATGGTGAGGTCGGCCTGCTCGGACAGGAGCGCGACGAAGCGGCGGTCGTTCGAGCGGGCGAGCGCCTTGATGGTCCGGCCGAAGCTCATGGCGCCACCCCCGCGGCCCGGATGGCGAGGTGCAGCGCATACGTGACGACCACGGCAAGCGGCAGCGTCAAGAGCCAGGAGCCGAGCATCTCGCGCACGATGCCCCACCTGACTGCCGACGCGCGGAGGGCGGCGCCGACGCCGACCAGGCCGCCGTCGATCGTCTGCGTCATGCTGACCGGCGCACCCGCCGTCGCGAGCGCGGCGACCACGGTGCCCGACGCAAGTTGCTGAGCAAGCGCCTGCACCGGGCGGACTCGCAACACACCAAACCCGATGCGGCTAGCCACGCGCCAGCCGCCGACAAGCGCACCAACATCGAAAAGGACGAATGCGCCAATGATAGGGATGGGGCTCGAAAACGCGACGGTTGGCGAATGATTCCCCAGCGCGATGCCGACGGCGATCAGCCCCACCGACTTCTCCATGTCGTTCGCGCCGTAGGCGAATGCCTGGATGGCGGCCGTGACGAGCTGAAACCTGGCGAGCTCCAGCATCGTGGCATGAGGCCGCGTCCCCATCAGCTTGCGGATGCCCCAGTAGACCAGCAGCGAAAGCAGGCCACCGCCGAACACCGATACCGGCATTCCGATCAGCACGCGCGCCACGCCCGGCCAGTGCACGACCGCGTGGCCGCCTGAGGCCAGCACCCAACCCAGCATCCCTCCGACCAGGGCCAGGGTCATGCTCGTGGGGATCCCGGCGCGCCAGGACAGCAGGACGACCGACAGCGGCGCCAGCACGATCATCACGTAACCCAGCTCACCCTGGCCGCGCAGGTCGACGATGTTGACGCCGATCGTTCGAGCGACCGCGGTGCCGATGACCAGCGGTCCGGCGAGGCTCATCAGCAGCAGGGCTGCCGCCTTCGAGGGCGTGATCACGCGTCCGGATGTGAACGACGCCAGCAGGTTGCCGCCGTCGTTGAAACCGGAGACCACACCAAAGAGGCCGGCTGCGACGAGCGTGATGACGGCGGCGAGATCCAAGGCCGCTGCATCGTAAGCGGCCCGTGCCAGGTGCAGGTGCGCACCTGCTCGTGCACGAAGACAATGTACCCATGCCATACAAGATCGACCTGCGAAACATCCAGGCTCCTTTGAAGGAGAGGTATCGCGCCGACCCCGATTCAGCGCTTGTCGTGACGGAAGCGAGGAGCGTTCCCAGCGACCTGTCAGACCCGCGGCACTGCAGCGTCGCGCCATCCGGGTTCCCCGCAGTCACCATTCACGCCGGCCTGCATCCGGCTGCCGGCGGGGCCGGCGACACGCCGTGTTCAGGGGACATCCTCGCGAGCGCGCTCGCCATCTGCGAGGAGAGCACCATCCGTTCGGTCGCCGCGAACATGGGAGTAGAGCTCGAGTCCGTGCACGTCGAGGTGCGAATCCATTGGGATTTCCGCGGCACGCTGGCGGTTGATCGTGAGGTCCCCGTGGGCGCGACCGGCATCGAGATGCGGACCGCCGTCAAGGTCAAGGACGGCGTCGACCCGGAGCGGGCCAAGCGGATGCTCGCGAGCGCGGAGCGCTACTGCTCGACCCTGCAGACGCTGCGCAACGGGGTCGGTGTCACGACCGACTTCCACCTCGAGTAACGCTCACCAGATGACCAGCAAGCGCTGGATCCTTGCGGCCGCCGTGCTCGGTTCGGGCATCATCTTTCTGGACTCGACGGTGGTCAACGTCGCGTTGCCCCGCATCGGCCGCGACCTCCCACGCGCGTTTCTCGGCGTGCTGGAAGGCCAGTCGTATGTCTACAACGCCTACCTGCTCACGCTGAGCTCCCTGCTCATCCTGGGCGGGGCGCTGACCGATTACTACGGGCGCCGGCGCATGTTCCTGCTCGGTCTCTTCGGCTTTGGCGTCACGTCTGTGCTGTGCGGCCTCGCCCCTACGATGGAGACGCTGGTGCTCTTCCGCATCCTGCAGGGCGCCGCGGGCGCGATGCTGGTCCCGGGCTCGATCGCGCTGATCACGGCCAATTTCTCTGGAGAGCAGAGGGGCCGGGCCTTCGGTGTTTGGGCGGGCGCCTCGGGTCTCACGTCGATTCTCGGGCCGCTGGTCGGAGGCGTGCTCGTCGACACGATCTCGTGGCGTGTCGCGTTCTTGATCAACATCCCGCTCGTAGCCGTCGCGCTGTGGCTCACATGGAGGCACGTCCCGGAGAGCCGCGACGACCAGGCTTCCTCTCATTTCGACTGGCTCGAAGCGATGGTCGTCGCCCTGGCCGTCGGAGGGCTCGCGTTTGGCGCCATCTACGGCCAGCAGAGGGCCTGGCGCGATCCGATCGGTTACGTCGCGCTCGCGGTGGGCGTGCTCGCCACCATTGCGCTGCCCATCCTCATGGTCACGTCAGCCCACCCGCTGATCCCGGTGCGCCTGTTCCGCTCGCGCAACTTCAGCATCACCAACGTGTCGACGCTGCTGATCTATGGCGCGCTGTACGTCAGCTTCTACTACCTCGCCCTGTTCCAGCAGGGAACCCTCGGCTACAGCGCGGCGGCGGCGGGTGCGGGCGCCATCCCAGGTTCCCTTTTCCTCATCCTGTTCTCGGCCCGCTTCGGCAGCCTGGCCGCACGCTATGGGCCTCGCTGGTTCATGGCGGCAGGGCCGGTCGTGATGGCGCTCGGGGTGCTCTGGTACAGCCGGGTGCCGGCCGGCAGCGTCGCGTGGCGCCTGCGCCCCGGCGACCCGTCGAGCTATGTGCCGAGCGCTTCATGGGCGGCCGACTTCCTGCCCGGTTCGGTCCTTTTTGGCGCCGGGCTGTGCATGCTGGTGGCGCCGCTGACCACGGCCCTGATGACCTCGGTGCCGGTTCGCAACTCCGGTGTCGGCTCGGCCATCAACAACGCGATCTCGCGCGTCGGACCGCAACTGGCGGGAGCTCTGGTCTTCGTCTTCCTGACCGCGAACTTCTATTCCTATCTGGGAGCTCGGCTCACCGCCGTCGACGTCTCGTCGACGTCGTTTCGCACCCAGGTCAGCCCGCTCAACCCGCCTGCCGACCCGCATCTGGCGTCGCTCGTACGCGACGCGTCGACCGGTTCGTTCCACCTGGCGATGCTCATCGGCGCCGGCCTGCTGGTCCTTGGCGCGCTGGTCAATGCGGTCGGGATACGCAATCCGCTCCCGGCCGAGGAAGAGGCGTCCAGAGCGCCGTCCGTCACCGCCTAACCCGGCGTTACAACATCGAGATGGCGACGGTCGAGCGTTACGGTCCGGGCGAGGAGGCCAGGAATTTTTCCGGCGGGGATTTCATCCTGGCCCACCGTCACAACTTCATCGCGGGCCTGATCAGCCAAGCCGAGAAGAGGAGGTTCCGCGGCGCCGACGCCCCGTTTGCGCATTGGTCCCACGCCGCGGTCGTGGTCGCCAAGGACGGATCGCTGGTCGAGGCCGAGACGGCGGGGGTGAAGCGCAGTCCGATCTCGAAGTATCGAGATGACGAATATCACCTCGTCAGGCTGGGCTCGGGCTTCGATGCTGCCGGGCGTTCGCGTGCGGTGGCTTATGCGGAGGGCCAGGTCGGCGAGGGCTTTGGGTTCCTCGACCTGTTCGGCGCAACCCTGTACCTGCTGTCCGGGTGGCCGCTCCGCCTGATCCGGCGCAACCATCAGATCTGCTCCACGCTCGTCGTTCATGCGCTGCAGCAGGGCGGCCAGGCCGCGAACCTCGACCCCGCGTTGACCCTCCCGGCGGACCTTGCGAAGTTGTACGACGCCAGGCCTTGACGTGTCTACGATGAGACTCGGATGGCGACCCTGATCGACCGTGAGCAGCTGCAGCAGATGGTCGACTCCGGCGCCCAGCTCATCGAGGTCCTGCCGGCGAATGAGTACGCGGAGGACCACCTGCCCGGCGCGGTGAGCCATCCGCTCCGCCAGCTGGAAAAGGAGTCCGGGCAGATCGACCGTAACCGCCCGGTCATCGTGTACTGCTGGGACGCTGCTTGAGACATGGCACCCAGGGCCGCGGCGCGGCTCCAGGCGATGGGTTTCCGGGAGATCCACGAGTACAAGGCGGGCAAGCTCGACTGGCTTGCGGCGGGACTGCCGACCGAGGGCGCCAACTCCCAACTGCCGCGCGCCAGTGCGGCGGCGCGCAAGGACGTGCCCACCTGCGGGCCGGATGAGCGCCTTGGGGACGTGCGCGCGCGGTCCGAGGCGGCGCGATGGGACGCTGCAGTCGTGGTGGACGAAAGTGACGTCGTGCTCGGACTGCTGCGCGCCATGGAGCTCGCCAAGGGCGATGACCTCCGCGTCGCCGAGGCGATGCGGCCGGGGCCCAGCACCTTCCGCCCGTACGTCCCGATCAAGGAGATGGCCGATTACATGGTCGAACATAAGCTCGAGAGCGCGCCGGTGACCACCTCCGACGGCAAGCTGGTGGGCCTGCTGCTGCGGTCCGAAGCAGTCGACCTCGCCTCTGGCTGCGAGGATTGCGCCCGAAAGATGATCTCCGTGGCCGAATGATGGAAAACGAGATCGGGATTGTCGGATTGGCCACGATGGGCCAGAACCTCGCTCGGAACCTGGCCTCCCACGGATTCCGGGTTGTGGTCTACAACCGCACCCGCCAGCGCGCCGACGAGTTCATGGCTGCGCACGGCAGCGAAGGCGACTTCAAGCCTGCGGGATCGCTGGAAGAGGTGGCCGCGATCCTCCGTCCGCCCCGGGCCGTTCTCCTCATGGTCAAGGCCGGGTCGGCCGTCGACGATTCGATCGAGGAGCTCCTCAAGGTCTTGGAGCCGGGCGACACCATCATCGACGGGGGCAACTCGCTCTTCCACGACACCCGCCGCAGAGCCGCGGAAGTCGAGAAGCGCGGCCTGGGCTACATCGGCGCCGGGGTGTCGGGCGGGGAGGAAGGAGCGCTTCGTGGGCCGAGCATCATGCCAGGCGG
>DATKSS010000059.1:0-21918 GCA_035531515.1 Candidatus Dormiibacterota bacterium
TCCCACCTACTACGAAGACGCACTCGTGACCTGCGCGTGCGGGAACACGTTCACGACCGGTTCCACTCGCAAGGAGCTCAAGACCGAGATCTGCTCCGTCTGCCACCCGTTCTTCACGGGCACGCAGCGGATCGTGGACACGGGCGGCCAGGTCGAGCGGTTCCGCAAGCGGGCTGCGAAGACCAGGAGCTAGATGCCGATTCCGGACCCGTCCGGGGCGGAATCGGTCGGCGCTACTCCCCACCCGGCCCAGGCCGCCACCTTCCCTGCCAAGCGGCCGGCTGAGCAGTTCTTCTACGGCGGCCAGGCCGTCATCGAGGGCGTGATGATGCGCGGCAAGACCCACTACGCGGTCGCCGTGCGCCTGCCCAACAGCAAAGAGATCCTGGTCGACCGAGGCGAGCTCAAGGCCTCGATCTACGTCAACCCGTTCTGGAAGCTGCCTTTCGTGCGGGGGCTGGCCCTGATCGGCGAGCAGATGCACCTGGGCATGAAATCCCTCATCTGGGCGGCCAACCAGAACGCGGGCGGCAACGACATCGAGATCGGCAAGAAGGAGATCACCGGCTCGGTCGCGGTCGCGGGGGTCTTTGCGCTGGCGCTTTTCATCGGTCTCCCGCTCCTGCTCGCCGGCGTCGCGGTCCGGCACAGCGGCGGCTTTCTGTTCGTTCTGGTCGAAGGCCTGATCCGGGTCGGCTTGGTGCTCGGCTACCTCGCGGCGATCGCCATGCTGCCGGACGTCCGCCGGGTGTTCCAGTACCACGGCGCCGAGCACAAGACGATCAACGCATTCGAGTCGGGTTGGGCGCTCGACGTGCCTTCGGTGCGTCGCGCCAGCACGCTTCATCCGCGATGCGGCACGGGCTTTTTGCTCGTCGTCATGGTGGTCAGCGTCGTCGTGTTCAGCGTGGTCGCTCTCTTCCACCCCGACTGGTTCTGGCTGGTGGCGAGCCGCGTGCTCGCGATCCCCCTCATCGCCGGGTCGGGCTTCGAGCTCATCCGCTTCATGGCGCGTCACCGCTACAACCCCGTCGTCGAGATCGCGCTGTTGCCGGTGCTGGGGACCCAGAAGTTCACCACCCGGGAGCCGTCCGACGACATGCTCGAGGTCGCCATCGCCGCCTTCAACAGCGCCCGCCAGGGTGAGGAGGAAACCGCCGGAGCGGCGGCGTGATCGACCGGCTCGAGGGGATCGCGCGCCGCTACCGCGAGATCGAGACCGAGATGGGCCGCCCGGAAGTCGCATCCGACCACGCGCAGCTCACCAGGCTGGCCCGCGAGCAGCACGCCCTGCGCGAGACCGCGCAGACCTATGAGGCCTATCGCAAGGCGCGCCACGAGGTAGAGTCGGCGCGCGAGCTGCTCAAGCACGAGAAGGACCCCGAGATGCAGGAGTATCTGCGCGCCGAGGAGCACCGAGCCGCCGCCCAGGTGGAAGAGCTCGACGAGAAGCTCAAGGTGCTGCTCCTGCCCAAGGACCCCAACGACGAGCGCGACGTCGTGGTCGAGATCCAGGGCGCCGAGGGTGGGGAGGAGGCGGCGCTTTTCGCGGCCGACCTCTTCCGCATGTACAGCAAGTGGGCCGAGCGCAAGGGCTGGAAGATCGAGGTGGTCGACTCCTCGCCCACGGAGAAGGGCGGGTTCGACAAGATCGAGTTCGAGGTCCACGGCCACGGCGCGTATTCGCAGCTGAAGTTCGAGGGCGGGGTCCACCGCGTGCAGCGTGTGCCCAAGACCGAGGCGCAGGGCCGCATCCACACGTCGGCTGCGACGGTGGCGGTGATGCCCGAGGCAGACCCGGTCGAGGTCGAGCTCCGGCCCGAGGACATCGAGATCAAGACCTCGACCTCACAGGGGCCGGGCGGCCAGAGCGTGAACACGACCTACTCGGCGATCCGCATCACGCACAAGCCGACCGGGATGCAGGTCAGCATCCAGGACGAGAAGTCGCAGCTGCAGAACAAGGAAAAGGCGTTGCGCGTCCTTCGTGCCCGCCTGTACGAGATCAAGCTCGCCGAGCAGCAGGCCGCGATCGGCGCCCAGCGGCGCGGCATGGTGGGGAGCGGCAACCGGTCCGAGAAGATCCGAACCTACAACTTCAAGGAGAACCGGGTCACCGATCACCGGATCAAGCTCACGCTGCACAAGCTCGACCAGGTGATGGGCGGCGACCTCGACGAGCTCGTGTCCGCGCTCGTCAACGCCGAACGCGCAGCTCTGCTCGACGGCGGGAACGCGGCCTGAGCGCTTTGGTCCTGATCGAGGTCCTGAAGCTCGCCAGCGACCACCTCTCCAGGCACGGTTCCGACTCGCCTCGCCTGGACTCGGAGGTCATGCTTGCCCATGCGCTCGGGCTGCGCCGCCTCGATCTCTATCTCAAGTTCGACCGGCCGCTGTCAGAGACCGAGATCAGCACGTACCGCGCCATGGTGGGGCGGCGTGCCAAGGGCGAGCCGGTGGCATACCTGGTCGGACACAAGGAGTTCATGAGCCTCGACTTCCAGGTCACGCCGGCGGTCCTCGTGCCCAACCCCGACACCGAGGTCCTGGTGCAGAGGGCGGTCGCGATAGCGCGGGAGGACAGCCGGCCGTTGCGCGTGGCAGACGTCGGCACGGGCAGCGGCTGCATTGCCGTCGCGGTGGCTCATTACGCGCCCAACACCGAGGTCTGGGCATCGGACATCAGCCCCGAAGCGCTGGCCGTGGCCGCGCGGAACGTGGCCGCTCATGGCCTGAGCGACAGGGTCCACCTCGTCTGCGGAGACATGCTCGAGCCCCTCCCTGGAACCTTCGACCTGGTCTGCGCCAACCTTCCGTACCTGGCGCCGGCGGCTCAACTGTCGCGGGAGGTCGTGGCCCAGCCGGCGGCGGCCCTGTACGCGGACGGCAGCGGTGCAGCCCTGGTCGCGAGGCTGCTGGAAGAGGCGCCGAGCAGGCTGAACCCGGGCGGCCGTGTGCTGGCCGAGCTCGATGCGTCCATCCTGGCCGGCGCAGCGGGCGCAGCCGATCGTGGTTTTGCCGCGCATCGCGTCCACCGGGACCTCGGTGGACATGAGCGCGTCATCGAAGCTTGGTTCTCCCCACGCGTGGACTCGGAGCCTCCAGCGTGAGCATGCAGGCACCCCTGATCCTGAAGCCGACGCGAGCGGGATTGACTCGCGCCGCGCAGCTGGTGCGAAGCGGGGCCGTCGTCGCATTCCCCACGGACACGGTCTACGGGCTCGGCGCAGCGGCTGACGACGAGCTGGCGCGTCAGCGCATCTACCACATCAAGGGACGGCCGGTCGGCATGCCGCTGATCCTGATGGTCGCCGCCGAATCACAGCTCGAGGGATGGGTTCACGTCGACTCACAGGCCCAGGGGTTGATGCGGCGCTGGTGGCCGGGGCCGCTGACCCTCGTCCTCCACGCCATCGGCGGGGGCACGCTGGGGGTGCGGGTCCCCAAGCACAAGGTGGCGCTTGAGCTCCTGCGGTCGACCGGCCCGCTGATGACCACCAGTGCGAACTTGCACGGAGGTGAGCCGGCAATGACCGCCGTCGAGGCGGCCGCGCTCGCCGGCGTGACGGCGGTCCTGGACGGGGGCAAGGCGCCGGGAGGCATCGCATCGACGGTCGTCGACCTCACGGGTCCCGAACCGCATGTCCTGCGGGAAGGCGCGATCTCGACGCCCGAGGTGCTCGGACCCCCAGGGCCTCGCTCAGGCTGAAGGCTCTCCCCATCCGGCGGCTTCGCCGCCACCTTCCCCGCGAGCGGGGAGGCGGGATAGCATCTCTGTGTGACTGCAGAGATCACCACCATGTCGTTTCGCGCCCTGGACCGCGAGGACCCGGAGATCGCCGACCTCATCCGCAAGGAGTTCAAGCGCCAGTCGGAGACGCTGGAGCTGATCGCCTCGGAGAACCTGACCAGCCCCGCCATCCTGGAAGCGCTCGGCACGCTCCTCACCAACAAGTACGCGGAGGGCTATCCAGGCCGCCGCTACTACGGCGGAACCGGCGAGGTGATCGACAAGATCGAGACCCTTGCGATCGAGCGGGCCAAGCAGCTCTTCGGGGCCGAGTATGTCAACGTCCAGCCCCACGCTGGCTCGCAGGCCAACGCGGCGGTTTACATGGCGGTGTGCCAGCCGGGCGACCGGGTGATGGGCATGGACCTGTCGGCCGGCGGGCATCTCACCCACGGCAGCCCGGCCAACTTCAGCGGGAAGCTGTACGAGATCCACTCCTACGGGGTCGACCGCGAGACCGAGATGATCGACTACGACGCCATGCAGAAGCTCGCCGAGCAGGTGCGTCCGAAGATGATCATCGGCGGGTTCTCGGCCTACTCGCGCATCGTGGACTGGGCGCGGATGAGGCAGGTCGCCGATTCGGTCGGCGCCACGTTCTTCGTCGACATGGCACACGTCGCGGGCCTGGTGGCGGGCGGCGTGTACCCCTCTCCGATTCCCCATGCCGAAATCACCACCACCACGACGCAGAAGACGCTGCGCGGGGCATGGGGCGCGATCATCCTGTGCCGCAACGACTGGCAGAAGGCGATCGACTCGGCGGTTTTCCCGGGCACCCAGGGCGGCCCCCTCATGCACGCCATCGCCGCCAAGGCCGTCTGCTTCGGGGAAGCGCTGAAACCTGACTTCAAGGTTTACGCGAAGCAGATCGTGGTCAACGCCAAGGCCCTGTCCAACCGCTTGATGGAGCGCGGCCTGCGCCTGGTCAGCGGCGGCACCGACAACCACCTGATGCTGATCGACCTGCGCCCCCAGAAGCGCACCGGCAAGCAGGTGCAGGACGTGGCGGACACGGTTGGCATCACGCTCAACCGAAACTCGATCCCCTATGACGAGGCGTCGAAGTTCAACCCGAGTGGCGTGCGCGTGGGCACCCCGTTGGTGACGACCCGTGGCATGCGCGAGCCCGAGATGGTCGAGATCGCCGATTGCATAGCCGACCTGGTCGAGCGCATCGAGGACCGCGCGACCCTGGACTC
The DNA here is from genome assembly GCA_035531515.1 of Candidatus Dormiibacterota bacterium. Lineage (GTDB taxonomy): Bacteria > Chloroflexota > Dormibacteria > Dormibacterales > Dormibacteraceae > DATKSS01. Next base: position 4,993 of record DATKSS010000059.1, read on the forward strand.
GGTCCATGAGCGTGCGCTCGACCTGTGCCGCCGGTTCCCCGTCCCTTACGCGTTTGACTGACGCCAGTCTTGACTGATTTCTTCGGGACCAGCGCCCTCCACAGCCTGCGCGATCACCTGCTGCCGGGCCTGTGGCCAATGCTGGCCGCACTTGCCATCTGCGCGCTCGCGGTCCCGGTGGCCATCGCGCTGTCGCGCCGGACCGGCCTCATCGCGCAGCCCGGGGGCCGCCACGCTCACACCAAGCCGACCCCGGTCCTCGGAGGCGTCGCGATGTACGCGGGGTTCGCGGTGGCGGTCCTGGTCTTCCTGCCGGGTTACAGCCAGACCCTGGCGGTGCTGGTCGTCTCGGGACTGGCCGTGGCCCTGTTGATCATCGATGACAGGCGTCCGGTGAGCCCGCTCGTCAAGCTGGGACTACAGGTCCTGCTGGCGGTCATCGCGGTGTTCGCCTTCGGGGTCAAGATCAGCTTCATCGGCCTGCCGGGCTCGCACGTGGTCCAGCTCGGCCTGCTGATCGCGCCGATCAGCATCTTCTGGCTGGTCGGGATGCAGAACACGGTCAACTTCCTGGACGGCGTGGACGGCCTCGCCGCCGGCGTCGTGTGCATCGTGGCGGTCATCCTGATGCTGGCGGCTGGCGAGCTCAAGCAGCTCGACATCGTCAAGCTCAGCGGAGCCCTGGCCGGGGCGTGCGCCGGGTTCCTGCTTTTCAACTTCCACCCGGCCCGGATCTTCATGGGGGACTCCGGCGCCCATTTCCTGGGCGTCGCCCTGGGCATGATCTCGATCCTCGGCGTGGCCAAGGTCGCCGTCGCCTTCGCCCTGGCCGCGCCGGTGCTGGCGCTCGCGCTGCCGATCGCCGACACCGCCTGGGCGATCCTGCGCCGCCGGCTGGAGCGGACTTCGATCGCCCACCCGGACCGCCGGCACCTGCACCATCGCCTGCAATCGTTCGGCCTCGACCCGCGGCAGACCTGCTACGTCTTCTACGCCGCGACCGCCCTGCTCGGCGCGCTCGGCCTGACCCTCTTCGGCCACGGACGCGTGCTGGCCGTGGTCCTGATCGCCACCGCGGCCCTGACGTCGACGGTGGCGGCGGACCTCCTCCAGCACGCCGGCCTTCGCGTACCGGCGCCGTTCCTGCGGCGCCTCCTTGGAGAATCTGGTTCCCGATAGAATTCGCAGGGGCATGAAGCCCACCTCGAGTACAGGCCCCACGGGGACTGACATGGCCGGTATCGGAATCTATCTGGCGGCCGCGGTGCTTCTACCGCTGCTCGGGGGTGTGGCGCTGGACAAGGCGCTGCACACGGCACCTGTTTTTGTCCTGGTGGGACTGTTCGTGGGTCTGGCGGCCGGTGCGACCGGAATCTGGTTGAAGGTTAGGGAGCTCTCGAAATGACGTCCGGCAGCCTGCTCAAAGTGACCGTGACGATCTGCGCCGTGCTGGCCGCCGTGGTCGCGGTGGCCGCGGCCCTGCTCGGCCACGCATCGCTCGGGATGGGCCTCGCGGCCGGCCTGCTCCTGGGATCTCTCAACGGCTACCTCATCCAGTCGCTGCTCGGGCGCGGCACCCCTTTCGTGGCCGGGAGCCTGCTCCGGCTGGTGATGTTCAGCGCGGTGGCGATCGGAGCTGCGCTTCTGCTGCGGGGCGTGGGCTGGACCGTGCCGCTCGGGATCGGAGTCGCGCAGCTGGTGATGGTCGGCGCCGGGGTGCGCCAGGGCCTTCGGGCATGATCTACGCCAGCGGTGCCGTCGGCACTCACCCCACCATCGACTTCGGTTGCGGTCCGCTGTGCGTGCTCAACTACGACAGCCTGATCTCGAGCGCGATCGCAGTCGCAGCGACACTGGCGATCGCCTTCTGGCTCCGCTCCAAGCTGAAGGAAGGTGAGCCGAGCAAGGTCCAGGCCGTCTTCGAGTGGGGCTACGACCAGCTCCGGGGACTCGTCAAGACCAACGTGTCAGACGATGCGCTGTTCATCATCCCGCTGGCCATGACGCTGTTCCTCTACATCCTGATCGCGAACTGGATCGAGATTCTCCCCCTGGGCATCATCCCCATCCTGCACGGCGCGAATGCAGATCTCAACCAGACGCTGGCGCTGGGCTTGATCGTGATCATCGTGGTCCAGTGGTACAGCGTTCGCGTCCTCGGCGCGCGAGGATATTTCAAGCGGTTCACGAAGCCCTTCGAGCTGCCCCTGGCGGCGCGCATCGTCTTCATTCCGCTGAACATCCTCGAGGAGCTCGTCAAGCCGGTCACGCTGTCCCTTCGTCTGTTCGGCAACATCTTCGCGGGCGCCGTCATGATCGGGCTCATTGCGTCGCTCGGAACCCTGGCGCTGCCGGCGGTCGGCACGGTCCCGGGGACGGTCATAGGAGCCGTCTTGCTGGCGGTCTGGAAAGCGTTCGACGTCATCTTCATCGGGTTCATCCAGGCGTTCATCTTCATGCTGTTGACGGTCATCTACTTCGGCGCGGCCCGCGAGGGTCTCGAACACGAACACCATTAGGAGGAAGACATGACAGATCACGGACTTGTTCTCGCGGGGGCGCTGATCGCGTTCGGCCTTGCCATAGGTCTGGGCGCGATCGGAGCTGCATTCGGTGACGGCCTGGCCGGCAACGCCTTCATCAGCGGAGTCGCGCGCCAGCCGGAAGCGCAGGGAAGAATGATCCCCTGGCTCTTCACGATCGTCGGACTGGTCGAGGCGATGTACTTCATCAACCTCGCGTTCGGATTCGTGTTCCTCTCGAACGTTCCCGCGAAGTAGATGCTCTTTCTCGCCGGCGTAGCGGGCGTCATTCAGATCGACGGCACGGTGATCGTCGAGCTGATCACGTTCCTGGTGATGCTCGCCATCCTCGCGCGCTACGTGTATCCGGAGATCGTCAGGCTGGCCGAGGCTCGACAACGCGTGGTCGCCGAGCAGCTGAAGGAAGCCGAGCAGACACGCGCGGACGCCGAGGACAGGCTCAAGGAGGCGGAGGCGAAGCTGGCCGATGCCCGCAAGACGGCGCAGAGCGTCATCGACGCCGCGAGCAAATCGGGGGAGCAGCTGCGCCACGAGCTGCGGCAGAAGGCGGAGGAGGAATCGCGGCGCACGGTCGAAGCGGCACGAAAGGAGATCGAAGCGGAGCGCGACGAGGCCGTCCGGTCGGTTCGCAGAGAGGTCTCCGAGCTGGTGATCGCCGCCACCGAGAAGGTGATCGGAGAGACGCTGGACGATGACAAGCAGCGCAAGCTCATCGACAGGGCGATCGAAGAGGTCAGCAGTGGCCGCGGATAAATTGTCAGCCGTGCGATTTGAATCCCGGGGTCCCCGCGAAATCGAAGATTTCGTGGGGTGGGCAGAGGTTGTGAGTGGCGACGGCAGCCGCTAGGCGGTACGCGAGGGCGGTGTTCGAGCTGGCCCAGCAGGATGGTCAGGTCGCCGAGTGGGGACGCCGCGTCGCGCATGTACGCGACCTTCTGTCCAATGAGGATGTCGCGGCGGTGGTGACCAACCCGACCATTGCCGTGGCCGACCGTATGGCGCTCATCTCGGCCACGCCGCATGAGCTCGACCCAGAAGCGACGAACCTCGCGAAGCTGCTCATCGAGTCGAACCGTGTCGCTGACGTGGATGCGGTCGCCAAGGAGTACGAGAGGCTTGCCGACGAGTCCGCGGGGCGCGTGCGGGCCACCATCACGACCGCCGTCGAGCTCAAGCCGGCCGATCGCGACCGTATGTCCGCAGAGCTTTCCAAGAGGCTTGGCCAAGAGGTCAGGATGGATGTCGTCGTCGACCCGCGCATCCTCGGGGGGATGAAGCTCCAGTACGGTGACCGGCTCGTCGACGCGAGCGTCTTGACCAAGTTGCAGCAGCTGCGCCGCCGCCTGGCGGCGACCTAGGAGAGTGAATTAGCGAAGTGGGAATCAGCACCAAGGAAATCTCGGACGTGATCAAGGAGCGCCTCAAGGACTTCGACGCCCAGCTGGTGTCGACCGACGTGGGAAGGATCGTCGCAACGAGCGACGGCATCGCCCAGATCTTCGGGCTGCAGAACGCGATGGCGGGCGAGCTGCTCGAGTTCCCGCACGAGACGTACGGCCTGGCTCTGAACCTCGAAGAGGACCAGGTGCGCGCGGTGATCCTCGGCGATTACGGCCACCTCCACGAGGGTGACGAGGTCCGCACCACCGGGCGCCTGCTGGAGGTCCCGGTCGGCGAAGAGCTGATCGGCCGCGTGGTCAACCCGCTCGGCGTCCCGATCGACGGCAAGGGACCGATCAAGACCACCAGGACGATGCCCATCGAGAAGATCGCCCCGGGCGTCATCACCCGCAAGCGCGTGGACAGCCCGGTGCAGACCGGCATCAAGGCGATCGACGCCATGATCCCGATCGGCCGCGGCCAGCGCGAGCTGATCATCGGTGACCGGTTCACCGGCAAAACGACCGTGCTGCTCGACACGATCATCAACCAGAAGGGAAAGGACCTCATCTGCATCTACGTCGCGATCGGGCAGAACGCCGCCTCGATCGCGCGGGTCGCCTCCGAGCTCGAGGAGCGCGGGGCGATGGACTACACGATCATCGTCGCCGCGACCGCCTCGGACAGCGCGTCGCTCAACTTCATCGCGCCATATTCAGGCTGCGCGATGGGCGAGTACTTCATGGAGAAGGGCATGGAGGCGCTGTGTTGCTACGACGACCTGACCAAGCAGGCGTGGGCATACCGCGAGCTATCCCTCAACCTGCGCCGCCCGCCGGGTCGCGAGGCGTACCCGGGTGACGTGTTCTACCTGCACTCCCGGCTGCTGGAGCGAGCAGCCAAGATGAGCCCCGCACATGGCGGCGGCTCGCTGACGGCACTGCCGGTGATCGAGACCCAGGCCAACGACGTGTCGGCCTTCATCCCCACCAACGTCATCTCGATCACGGACGGCCAGATCTACCTGCAGTCCGACCTGTTCAACTCGGGGCAGCGGCCCGCGCTGAACGTCGGTATCAGCGTCTCGCGTGTGGGCGGCGACGCCCAGACCAAGGCCATGAGGCAGGTCTCCGGCCAGCTCCGCCTGGACCTGGCGCAGTACCGCGAGCTCGCGGCCTTCGCCCAGTTCGCGTCCGACCTCGACAGCGCCACGCGCAACCAGCTCGAGCGAGGCGCGCGGCTGACCGAGCTGCTCAAGCAGGACAAGTACCAGCCCGTGCCGCTGGCCGAGCAGGTGGCCGCCCTTTATGCCGGCACCCAGGGGCACCTCGACAAGGTTCCCACGGCCCGCGTTCGGGAGTGGGAGGCTGGCTTCACCCGCTTCCTCAAGAGCGAGCGGCCGGGCGTGCTGGAGGAGATCGACCAGAAGAAGGCGCTGGACGAGGCGATGTTCGAGCGCCTGAAGGCGGCCATCTCGACCTTCAACCACCAGTTCGGCGTGGAGGGATACCAGGATGTCCCCGACCCGGGCGCCTCGTCCGGCCCGGCGCCCAAGGAGGCCACGAAGGAAGCGGCCCAACCGGCCGCCAAAGCCCAGGCCAAGGCTCCCGCCAAAAAGAAGGCGACCTAGTTGCCGGCGTTCAGGGACATCGTCCGGCGCATCGACTCGATCAAGAACACGCAGAAGATCACCAAGGCGATGCAGGTGGTGGCGGCGACGCGGCTGCGGCGCGCGCAGGCCGCCGTGCAAGCCACCCGCCCTTACGCGGACAAGATGGTCGAGGTGCTGCAGACGGTCGGCGAGCGCGCCACCGAATACCGCCACCCCTTCCTGGTCCGGCGTGAGGGAAGGCGGGCGGTGATGGTCCTGGTCACCACCGACAAGGGCCTGTGCGGGGCGATCAACGTCAACAACATCCGCGCCGCCACGCGATACATGAACGAGCACTACCCGGACGGACAGCGCTACGTGACCCTCGGCCGCAAGGGTCGCGATTTCCTGCAGCGATACCACCGCGACGTGATCGCCGAGGTCAGCGGCATCGCCGACCGGCCGACAGAGGCCGACGTTCTGCCCGCGGTCACGGTGGCGCTCGAGGAGTACACAAGAGGCAACACCGACGCGGTGCTCCTCTGCTACTCGAAGTGGATCTCGACCATGAAGCAGGAGGCGACCGTCCGGGTGCTGATACCCGCGGAGATCCCGCAGCGGGAAGGTGGGAGCACCGGGCCGCGGGCCGACTACATCTACGAGCCCGACCCGGAATCCGTCCTCGACGGCCTGCTGCCGCGGTATGTCGAGACGCAGGTGTTCCAGGCGGTGCTGGAGAACAAGGCGAGCGAATACTCGGCCAAGATGATCGCGATGCAGAACGCGACCAACGCGGCCGGCGACCTGATCAACGCACTCACGCTCTATGCGAACAAAGTGCGCCAGGCCGGGATCACGACCGAGCTGATGGAGATCGTCAGCGGCGCCGAAGCCATGCGGGCGTCGAGCTGAGGAGGGATAACGGTGGCTAAGACAAAGCAGAAGGCAGAGCGGAAGACGACCAAGGAGGGCCGTGTCAGCCAGGTCATCGGGGCCGTGGTGGACGTCGAGTTCCCACCTGGAGAGCAGCCGGAGCTGTTCGAGGCCCTCGAGGTCACGGTGGGGGATGGGCGGACCGTGATCCTCGAGGTAGAGGGCGCGATCGGCGACAACGTGGTGCGCTGCATCGCGATGGACGCCACCGACGGATTCCGCAGAGGAGACAGCGTGCACGCAACCGGCGAATCGATCTCCGTCCCCGTCGGGGTGGAGACGCTGGGCCGCATGTTCAACGTGGTCGGCAGGCCCATCGACGACGAGCCCGCGCCAGAAGGCATCACGCGCTGGCCCATCCACCGCGCCGCGCCACCGGTCTCGGAACAGCAGGCCAAAGTGGAGATCCTCGAGACCGGGATCAAGGTCATCGATCTGATGTGCACCTTCGCCAAGGGCTCGAAGATCGGACTCTTCGGAGGCGCGGGCACGGGCAAGACCGTCATCGTTCAGGAGCTCATTCGCAACATCGCCTATCAGCACAAGGGCCGCTCGGTCTTCGCCGGTGTGGGCGAACGGACACGCGAGGGCAACGACATGTACCACGAGATGCGCGACGCAGGCGTACTGCCGCAGACGGCCCTCGTGTTCGGCCAGATGAACGAGCCTCCCGGCGCCCGCGCGCGGGTGGGGCTCACCGGCCTCACGATGGCCGAGTACTTCCGTGACACCGAGGGAGCGGACGTGCTCCTCTTCGTGGACAACATCTTCCGCTACCTGCTCGCCGGCTCAGAGGTCTCGGCCCTGCTCGGCCGAATGCCTTCCGCCGTCGGATATCAGCCGACGCTCGCCACCGAGATGGGCGAGCTGCAGGAGCGCATCACTTCGACGCGGAAGGGCTCCATCACCTCGGTGCAGGCCGTCTACGTTCCGGCCGACGACTACACCGACCCTGCCATCCAGACCGTGTTCGCCCACCTCGGGGCCACGGTGCGCCTCGAGCGGGCCCTGGTCGAGATCGGCATCTACCCCGCGGTCGACCCACTCGGCTCGTCGAGCCGCTACGTTGAGCCGTCGATCGTCGGGCAAGACCATTACGACGCGGCGCAGGGCGTCAAGAAGATGATGCAGCGCTATAAGGACCTGCAGGACATCATCGCCATCCTTGGCATGGAAGAGCTGTCCGAGGACGACAAGCAGTCGGTGTCGCGTGCCCGCAAGATCCAGCGCTTCCTGTCGCAGCCCTTCAACGTGGCCCAGAGGTTCACCGGGCGCGAAGGCAAGTACGTGCCGATCGCCGAGACGGTCCGCGGGTTCAAAGAGATCCTCGAGGGCAAGCACGACGACCTTCCCGAGCAGGCTTTCTACATGGTCGGCACCATTGACGAGGCACGCGCGCAGGGCGAAGAGATGAAGAAGAAGCAGGCCTCTTAGTGGAAGGCTGCTCGTGAAGTACCCGCTGCGCGTGGTGAGCGTCGAGCGCAGCCTGTTCGAAGGCGAGGTCGAGTTCATCATCGCCAACGGCGCCGACGGCGAGCTGGGCGTGCTCGCCCGGCACGCGCCACTGATGACGATCCTCAAGCCCGGTCCGCTGCGAATCCAGGAGACGATCGGCGGCCCGGAGCAGCTGCTGTTCGTGGGCGGCGGATTCCTCGAGGTCCTGCCCGACCGCGTCACCGTGCTCGCCGACGTGGCGGAGCACGCCGACGAGATCTCCATCGAGCGCGCCGAAGAGGCTCGTCGCCGAGCGCAGGAGAAGCTCGCCGGGACGGTGAGCGCGGCCGAAGAGGTTGAGTTCCAGAGCGCGCTCGCGATGGCCGAGGCGAGGTTGCGTCTGGCACGGATGCGGCGCGGCTAGCAGCGGCCCGCCCGGTTACCTTTAGCCTTCGATGAGCTCTGATGTCACGGGCCGTGAGCGCGCGCTGAGGATCACCGGCGGCGCGCAGCTGGCCGGCGGGATCTGCGTCAGCGGCTCCAAGAACGCCGCGCTGCCCGAGATGGCCGCGGCCCTGCTGACCAAAGAGACCGTCGTTCTCAGCAACGTGCCGAAGGTGACCGACACATCTCTCATGGCGCAGATCCTGGCCGGCCTCGGAGGCCGCGCCGAGGGCGCGGGCACCATCAACCTGCACATGGGCGACGCGCGCGGGAGCGACGTCTCCGACGAGCTCGGCCGCCGGATGCGCGCGACGATCGTCCTGCTCGGTGCGCTGCTCGGGCGTTTTGGCCATGCTCGCGTGCCGAGGCCCGGCGGGGACGACATCGGCGCGCGGCGCATCGAGCAGCACCTGCGCGGTCTGCGGCAGATGGGCGCGCACATCACCGAAACCCAGACCGAGATCGTCGGCGAGGCGGAGCGCCTGCATGGCGAGAGGATCGTCTTCGACCTGCCCACCGTCACCGGCACCGAGAACATCCTGCTCGCCTCCGTGCTCGCCGAAGGCAGGACTGATATTTTCAACGCCGCGCGTGAGCCCCATGTGCAGGACCTGTGCCGGCTGCTCGCCAAGATGGGCGCGCGGATCGAGGGCATCGGCACCGAGCGCCTCGTCGTGGAGGGCGTTCGAGAGCTTGGCGGCGCCCAGCACACCGTCATCGCCGACTACCTCGAGGCGGGCACCTACGCGATTGCGGCGGCCGCGGTCGGCGGCGAGCTGCGAATTGAATGCAGCCGGCCGGAAGACCTGGACGTCGTCCTGCTCAAGCTGGAGCAAGCGGGGGCGCGCGTCGAGGTGGGCGAGGGGTCGTTTCGCGTCGGCCGCCAGGCCCGCGTGCCGCTGAAGCCGATCGACATGTCAACGTGGACGTTCCCAGGATTCCCGACCGACCTGCAGGCACAGTACATGGCCCTGATGACTCAGGCGGACGGCGAAAGCGTCATCTCCGAATACGTTCACGAAAACCGTTTCCAGCACGTCCGCGAGCTGGCCAAGATGGGGGCGGGGATCACGGTGCAGGGCCGGATCCACGCCATCGTGCACGGACCCTGTCGCCTGCGTGGCACCGACGTCTCGATCCCGGACATCCGTTCCGGGGCCGCGCTCGTGATCGCCGCCATGTGCGCGGAGGGGGACAGCCTGCTCAGGAACTCGTGGCATGTCGACCGCGGCTACGAGGACATGGCCGGCAAGCTCGCTTCGGCCGGGGCGAGGATCGAAAGCGTATGGGTGGATTCGGAAGCGACGGCGCCTGGTCATAGCTACGAGTAAGCAGGGCCGGCGTGCTCTCTAAGAAGATCGGCATCGATTTGGGCACGTCGACGGTGCTGATTTACGTCAAGGGCGAAGGGATCGTGGTCAACGAGCCGTCGCTTGTCGCTATCAACCGCGATGGCACCCGGATCCTGGCCGTGGGCAAGCAGGCGCTGGACATGGTGGGGCGCACGCCCGACGTCATCCAGGTCGTGCGGCCGATGCGCGAAGGGGTGATCGCAGACTTCGTGGTGACCGATGGCATGCTGCATCACTTCATCGGCAAGGTGCAGGGCAGGCAGCGGATCTTCAAGCCGGAGATCATGATCTGCGTCCCCTCCGGCATGACCTCCGTGGAGCGGCGGGCGGTCACGGAGGCTGCCATCTCGGCCGGTGCGCGGCAGGCCTGGCTGATCGACGAGCCGCTGGCTGCCGCGATCGGGGCGGGGCTGCAGATCGCCGAGCCACGCGGCAACGCCATCTGTGATGTGGGCGGCGGCACCACGGAGATCGCCGTGATCTCGCTTTCGGGGATGGTGGTCGCGCATTCGATCCGGGTCGGCGGCAACCGGATCGACGACGCCATCACCTCTTACGTGAAGCGCAAGTACAGCCTGCTGATCGGCGAGCGCACCGCCGAGGACGTGAAGATCGCCGTGGGGTCGGCGGTCCCGATGAAGGAGCCGCTGACCACCGACGTTCGCGGTCGCGACCTGGTGTCGGGGCTGCCGAAGAATGTGGCGGTGACCTCGAACGACGTGACAGAGGCGATCCAGGAACCGCTGCGACTCATCGTGGGCGCCGTCCGAGACGTGCTCGAGGAGACGCCACCGGAGCTCGCCGCGGACATCTTCGATCGCGGCATCGTGCTGTCGGGGGGCGGTGCGCAGCTTCGCGGCCTGGACCGCTACCTGTCGATGCACACGGGAACTCCCGCCGTGGTCGCGGACGACCCACAGACCTCCGTGGTGCTCGGCACCGGGCTGGCGTTGGAACAGTTCGAGGTCTTGAAGCAGAACCAGAGCTACCTGAGGTAATCGGCTGGTGGTCGGCATGCGGCTGGTGGTCGACGGATCGGGGCTCGAGCGCCCGAGAGCCGGGGTTGGCGTGTATACGACCCAGATCCTGCACGCGATGGCGGTGGACCGTCCGGACTCCCGGATGACGGTGTTCGGCCCCCCTGGCGGGTTCGTCTACGTCCCTGAGGCCGCGTACCGGCCCTTGCCTCAGACCCGCTTGGTCGGCCGCCACCTGCAGTGGCCGGCCGCGATCCGGCGCATCAAGCCTGACGCGTACTTCGGGCCGGCCGGCGCGCTGCCCTTGCGCAGCGTCGGGGCGCCTTCGGTGATCACCGTCCACGACCTCGCCATCTATCGCAACCCGAGATGGTTCCCGGCACGGCAGCCGCTGAGCACACGGCTGGTGGTGCCGCGTTCGGTCCTTCGTGCGGGGGTCGTGATAGCGGTGTCGCAGAACACCGCCCGCGACATCGTGGAGATCTTCGGGATCGACCGCTCGCGCATCTCGGTCGTGCCGCATGGCGTCTCGAGTGGTTTCCGGCCGCTGGACGCCGAGGCGCTGGTCGAGGCGCGCGCCCGCCTCAAGCTGCCCGAGAGGTTCATCCTCTTCGTGGGCACGATCGAGCCGCGCAAGAACCTTCAGACGCTGATGGAGGCCTGGGCCATGATGAAGGACAGGCCCGACCTCGTCGTGGTGGGCTCCTGGGGCTGGCTGTACGAGGGAATCCGCGAGCGCATGGGTCGTCTCGGCCCTCGCCTCCACCACATCGACTCCCTCGATCCGTCGGACCTCCCGGCGGTCTACAACCTGGCGCGCCTGCTCGCCCACCCGGCCTGGTACGAGGGGTTCGGCCTGCCGCCCCTCGAGGCGATGGCCTGCGGCACCCCGGTCGTGGTGTCAGATCGCGCCAGCCTGCCCGAGCTCGTCGAGGACGCCGGGATGGTGGTGCCGGCCGGCGAGCCCGAAGCGTGGCGCAAGGCCCTGGAGAGCGTGATCGACGACACCGAACTCGCGGCCAGGATGCGGCGCCGCGGCATCCTGCGCGCCGCGGAGTTCAGCTGGCCCCGCGCCGCGGGCCTAACGTGGCGGGCGATCGACGACGCCATCGCGCGACGAGCGTCGTAGGCCGTTCCTAGACCAGGACCTCTTTGATCACCGCGGCCACTCCAGCTGCGGTGCTGTCCCAGGTGTACCGCGCCGCCCTGGCGCGGGCTGCGCGGGTCAGCTTCGAGCGCAGCGCCTTGTCCCCCAGCGCGGCCCCGAGCACCTTGGCGATCTGCTCGGAATCCGCCGACTCCGGGAAGTAGAGCGCAGCCTCGCCGCCGACTTCGGGCAACGACGAGGCTTTGGCCGCGACGACCACCTTGCCGCGTGCCATCGCCTCGAGCACCGGCAGCCCGAATCCTTCATAAAGGCTCGGCACGATCACCGCCTCTGCTTGCTTGTAAAGCAGCTCGAGCGTGGGCTGGTCCACCGTGCCCAGGACGCGGCAGCGCGAGGACTCCCGCAGTCGCGATGCGATGGCGGGATCGCGCTCGGGTCCGGCGACCACGAGCATCACCCCCTCGAGCTTCTCGACTGCGGCGAGCGCGGCGAGCTGGTTCTTGCGCGCCTCGACCCGGCCCACCTGCAGCACGAAGCTACCGGTCAGCCCCATCTCGGCAAGGCGCGCCGCCGGCGCCGGCTCAGCTTGGGGGGCGCTCACGCCGAGCGGCACCACGCGGACCCGTTCCGGCTTGACGCCGTAAAGGTTCACCAGATCCGCCTTGGTCGATTCGGAGACAGCGATCAAGAGCGGGCAGCGCAAGGCCGCCCAGCGCGTGCTGAGACGAAGGTAGGCGCGCTCACCAGATGTGTAAGCGCCGGGGTGGCGTTCGAAAGCAAGGTCGTGGACGACAGTGAGCGCCTTGCCCGGCCACGCGAAGGGGAGCGCATGCGCGGGCACGAACAGCAGGTCCGGCCGGGCTAGCGCAAGGGCGAGAGGCAGGCGCACCTGCGACCACAGGCGGGGCAGCGGGAGCACCATCACGTCCACCCCGAGGCCGGCGTGAGGCCGCGAGGCATAAAAGCGCCAGCGCAGGTCGGGGGCCGCGGCGCCCAGGCGCGCGCAGACCTCGCGTGTGTAAACCTCGGTGCCGGTACTTACCGCACGCGTTGCAGGGTTGATGTCGACCGCCACGGTCCTGGCCCTGGGGTTGGATGCCATCCGGTCAACGACCTTAAGCTATCGACCGTGCGGCTTGCGATCGGCTGGGCCACGGCTGCCTGCGCAAGGGTTTGGGGGCGGCCGCGGCGCCCCGGATTGCAGTGACGGGCCTCTGAGCAGTCTCCGGCAAACCCGGATTCTGGGGGTTAGGGTCGACTGCTGCGACATGACCTCGGCGCTCGAGCGGATCGAGTCGTTCGCCGCCGACGGCGGACATCACCTCGTCGCCACGGTGAACCCCGAGTTCGTCATGCGCGCGCGGCAGGACCCGGAGTTCGCGCGCGTGCTCGACTCGGCCGACCTCTGCCTGGCGGATGGGACCGGGGTCGTCTGGGCCGCGCGGCGGCAGGGTTGCGCGCTCCGCGAGCCGGTGGCGGGAACCGACCTGCTCCCGTTGCTCGCCTCGATGTGCGAGCGGCGCGGCTTCCGTCTGTTCCTGCTCGGCGCCGGGCCCGGGGTCGCGGATGAGCTGGCCTCCAGCCTTCGGACGCGTCATCCCTCGCTCCTGGTCGCCTCACATCCCGGCTCGCCCGCCGCGAGCGCCGACGATGAGTCCGTGAGGCTCATTCGCGACCATGGGACGCAGGTCCTGCTCGTCGCGTATGGCGCGCCCAAGCAGGAGATGTGGATCGACCGGACCAAAGAGCGGTTGGACGTCGCGGTCGCGATGGGGGTGGGCGGGGCGTTCGACTACCTGACCGGACGAGTTCCGCGCGCGCCGGCGTGGATGAGGGGGGCCGGTCTCGAGTGGCTGCACAGGCTCGTCCACCAGCCTTGGCGCATCAGGAGGATGGCCGTTTTGCCGGTTTACGCCATCAAGGTCGTGCTCTCGGCCAAGTAGCATTCCGACGCGTGGCCGGCGATCCGCCCAGGCTCAGCGTCGTCATCCCCTGCTACAACGAGGAGCAGAGGCTGCCGCGCACGATCGAGCAGGTCGAGCGCTACCTGGACGCCAAGCGGGCCCCCTACGAGATCGTGCTGGTGGACGACGGCAGCTCTGACGGCACTCGCATGGTCATGGACGCCGCTGCCGAGCGCAATCCTGCCGTGCGCATCGAAGTGCTGCCGCACAACCGCGGGAAGGGGCGGGCGCTCGCGGTGGGCGTGGCGGTGGCCAAAGGCGCGGAGATCCTGGTCACGGACGCGGATCTGTCGACCCCGATCGAGGAGCTCGACGACCTCGAGGCGGCGCTGGCGGGCGGGGCAGGCGTGGCCATCGCCTCGAGAGCATTGCGCGGCTCACGCGTCGAGATCTCGCAACCCTTTTACCGCGTGCTCATGGGCAAGACGTTCAACCTCCTCGTTCAGGCCGTCCTCCTGCCCGGGATCTGGGACACCCAGTGCGGGTTCAAGCTCTTCCGCGCCGACGTCGCTCACGACGTCTTCGCGGCTTTAAGCACGGACGGGTTCGGCTACGACCCGGAGGTGCTCTACCGGGCTCGAAGAAAAGGCATCAGGATCGTCGAGGTTCCCGTCGTGTGGCGCAACTCAGCCCCGACCAAGGTGAGCGCCATGCGCAGCTCGATCGACATGTTCAAGCATGTGCTCAGGGTCAGGTTCAGAGGGTGAGCGTCGGTCCGAACCTCACCCCGCGGCGGGCGGCGCCCACCGAGGTCCTCGTGGTGTTGCCGACCTTCAACGAGCGCTCCAACCTCCAGGAGGTCGTGGCCGGCGTGCGCCAGCTTGGGCACGACGTCCTGGTCGTCGACGACGCGTCGCCTGACGGCACCGGCGAACTGGCGGACGGTCTCGCCGCCGCCGACTCCGGCGTTCGCGTGCTTCACCGCGAGCGCAAGCTCGGCCTGGGCAGTGCGTATCAAGACGCATTCCGAATCGGCCTCGCCGAGGGTTCGGCACTGTTCGTCGAGATGGACGCGGACGGCTCGCACCGACCGCAAGACCTCGACGCCATCGTGGAGGCGGCACGCGGTTGCAGCGGGCTGGCGATCGGCTCGCGCTACATCAAGGGTGGCCAGATCGTGGGTTGGCCGCCGCACCGCTGGCTGCTTTCGTGGGCGGCGAACTCGTACTGCAGGATCCTCCTGGGGCTGGCCACGCACGACTGCACGTCGGGTTACCGCTGTTACACCCGCGAGCTGCTCGCCCAGATCGGCCTCGACCAGGTGGTTTCCCAGGGATACTCGTTCCAGATCGAGATGGTGCATCGAGCCAAGCGCCTGGGTTTCCCGGTGGTCGAGGTGCCGATCCGCTTCGAAGATCGCGTCGCCGGCGCCTCCAAGGTCTCGCAAGGCGAGATCCGGCGCGCGCTGTGGACGGTGCTGCGGTTGAGCCTGGGGAGATGAGGGAGGCCGGGAGAGTGCCCTTCCCCGCGGGCGGGGAAGCTGGCACGGAGCGCCGGATGGGGAGGTCGAGCTGGCGATCGCGCTGGCAGGCATGGCGCTTGCCTCTGCTCACGGGCCTCGCCCTCGCGGTGGTGACCACCGTCCCCTACGTGTACGCGTACGCGGTTCAACCGTCCGGCCACGTCTTCATGGGCTTCTTTTTCCTGGGAGACGACGCCAATACCTACCTGGCCAAGATGAGGCAGGGATGGGAGGGGGCATGGGCGTGGGAGAACCGCTACACGACCGAGCCAAGCCCGGCCGCGTACCTGTTCCTCTTCTGGATCTTCCTCGGCCACGTCGCCGCGCTCTTGAACCTTCCGTTGATCGTCGTCTTCCACCTCGCGATGATCGCCGCGGCTTTCGCGTTGATGGGCGCCGCCTGGTTCTTCATGGGTCATTTCATCGAGGACCGCTCTGCCCGCCGGTTCGCGTTCTTCTTCTGCGCCGTCGGGCTCGGGATGGGGTACGTGATACAGGCGCTGGGACAACCGGTGATCTTCGGCCACCAGACCGACACCCTCGACTGGCGCATGCCAGAGCTGACCGCCTTCTACTCGGTGCTGGCACTGCCACACTTCGCGTGGTCCGGGGTGTTTGCGGCGCTGGGGGTCGGCCTGACCTTGAAGGCGATCCAGCGCGGGAGCCTGCGCCTGGCGGTCCTGGGCGGTGCCGCCTGGTTGGGCCAGGCCTCGATCCACCCGCAGATGCCGATCCTCATGGGAGGCGCTGTGGCGATCGCTCTCCTGCTGCGTCCGGCGCCCAGGCGGTCGTGGGTGGCCGCCGCCCTCGCGTTCGCCATCCCCGCGCCATACATCCTTTATTCATATGTCGCCTTCATCGGCAACCCGGAGGTCCAACGTTGGACCTTCCACTCGAAGAACGCGCTGCCGCCCGAGTCGATCAGCCTGTTCTTCGCGATCGCGCCGCAGCTGCTGCTCGCGCTGACCGGCGTCCCGGGCGCCCTGCGACGACGGAGCCGTGAAGACCTGTTCCTCCTGGCGTGGCTCTTGCTGATCGCAGCCATCCTGTACCTGCCCAACCCCGCAGGCGACCTGCGCCGCAGGTTTCTCGACGGCATGTACCTTCCGCTGGACGTGCTTGCGGCCCGCGGAATGTACGAGCTGATCCTTCCCCGGCTGCGCAGCGCCCGGGCCCGCGCGCTGATTCCTTTCTCATACGTGGCGTTCGCCGCCATCGGCAGCGCGTTTCTGGTGCTGGCGCCGCTCGCCGTGGCGGCTCAGGGCCAGTACACCGTCACCACCGCCGAGTACGACGGCCTGACCTGGCTGGGAACCGAGCCGCAAGGCAGGGTCCTTTCGATGCCGGGAGTCGGACTGTACGTTCCCGCTTACAGCCCGGACACGGTCTACGTCGGCCACTACGACGAGACGTTCGACTATGCAGGCAAGACGCAGATCGCGCTTGACGTGCTGACCGGGAAGGCCGACCTGAAGCAGTTCATCAAGGACAACCACATCCGGTATGTGGTCTGGACTGCCGATCTGCCCACCCCGCCGCCCGCCAGCCTCGGGGCTGCGGCCTACGACACCCCGAACTTCAAGATCTGGAAGCTGTACTAGAGACCCGGCCGAAAAACGGCCTTCACGGAAGTAGGCCATGGGCAAACGTGGGCACGGGCGAGTTGCGCTGACTGAAGGGCAAAAAGCCTCGGCGAGCTCCAGATGGCGGCCTGCAAGCGACGCCAGAACCCATGAAC
>DATKSS010000060.1:0-28061 GCA_035531515.1 Candidatus Dormiibacterota bacterium
TGAGAACTTTGGCATTCAAGACACTTGTCCCCCGTTGAAATAGTTTTTCTTGATTGAACTTATCCGTACTCGATAACAGTAAGCGCTGTGCGGACTGTGGATGTCGAGATCATTTACAGATCGGACCGCTCCGTGGATAAGGTCTGGGCAACCATGCCGTTCCGCTACTCGACCTGTTGACAGTTTGGGCAGGGAGGCGTTGCGTCGGCATTTCCCCATGCGAATCCAGAGGCCTTCGGGACAAAATGTGGAAAGGCCGGTCACTGAACGTACAGCTTCTCGCGGATGGCCTGCACCTCGTAGCGCAGCCGCTCGTCCTCTTTGAGCTCGTTGGCGATCTTCTCGATGGAGTGCAGCGCGGTCGTGTGGTCGCGTCCGCCGAACGCCTTTCCGATCGCCGGCAGCGATGAAGGAGTCTCCTCGCGCACCAGGAACATGGCGACCTGGCGCGGAAAGACGATGTGCTTGTCTCGCCGCTTTCCCTTCATGTCGTCGAGCGTGACGTTGTAGTAATCAGCGACCAGGGACTGGATGCGCTCGACGTTGATCGGCTTGCGCGTGCCGGCAGGGATGATGTCGGCCAGCAGGCGAGCGGCCTCCTCCTCGTCGACCTGGCGTTGGTGTACCGCGGCGAAAGCCTGCACGCGGGTCAGAGCTCCCTCCAGCTCGCGAATGTTCCGCTGCACCTTGTGAGCGATGAAGTTGAGGACCTCCTCAGGGATGAGGCCGCTGTTCGCGCCCAGCTTGGAGTGAAGGATGGCGAGCCGGGTCTCGAAGTCCGGCGGCTGGATGTCGGCGATGAGGCCCCACTCAAAGCGTGAGCGCAGACGGTCCTCCAGCGTGGGGATCTCTTTAGGTGGGCGGTCGCTCGAGATGACGATCTGCTTGTTGATCTCGTGCAGCGCGTTGAACGTGTGGAAGAACTCTTCTTTGGTGCGATCTTTTCCGGCGAGGAACTGCACGTCGTCGATCAGCAGCACGTCGACGGTGCGGTACTTGTTTCGGAACTCTCCCATGCGCGCGGTCGCGATCGAGCTGATCACCTCGTTGGTGAACTGCTCCGACGTGAGGTAGACGACGCGCTTGCGCGGGAACCGGTCATGGACCTCATGGCCGATGGCGTGCATGAGGTGGGTCTTGCCGAGACCCACCCCTCCATAGAGGAACAGCGGGTTGTAGCTGTCGCCTGGAGCCTCGGCGACCGCCTTCGCGGCCGCGTGAGCGAACTGGGAGTTGTGGCCGACGACGAATGATGAGAACCGAAAGCGAGCATTGAGCTCCGACGGGGCGACGGCCGGCGTGTCGGCGATCGCCTCGACCACGTTGTCGTGACCGTTGTCCGAGCCGTGGTCTCCGTTGCCGTTTCCGTTGCCCTCAAACGGCGAGAGTGGGGGGCGGTGGCCGCTCGGCGAAATGACGAAATCGATATCCACCTCGGAGCCGATGACGGCGTTCAGGGTTTCCTGGATGAGCCCGGAAAACCGGTCCTCAAGCCAGTCTTTGGCGAGCTTGCTCGGGACGCCGATGCGGAACGTGCCGCCGTCCGCCGAGACGACAGACGTGTTCTTCAGCCACATGTCATAGGTGCGCTTGGCCAGCTGGAACCGCAGCTCTTCCTGCACCTGAGACCAGATCTGGTCCTGGTTCACGCAGTCGCCTCCTTACTTTTTGGTGCCGAAACCCCTGTGGACGAGTCGAGCTGCCCTGGGGACTCGCGCCTCCGGCGCTCTGCAAATGCTGTGGACAACCTGGGGTCAAATCGTGTCTCGGCTCCGCCTGCCGCGCTGGCCGCCCCGGAGCGCCGAAGCACGCACCCGTCGACCGCAGACTTCCACCGAAGCTCTATAACCATGAGCTCCGCCTCCTTTGCGTACCTGTGGAAAAGAGCGGATGGGATTTCCACAGGCTGGCGGCGCCGACCCGTTCGAAATCCCCTATCCGGTCTATCCCGAAACATGGAAGCGGTGTTGTACGTTTAAGTGCTGGTGGTTTGTGGTTATTAGTGGATCTCGGTTGCGCATTCCGTACTGAGGGCGTAACCGTGCACCTGGCTTGGCTGCTTCCGGCCCGGCAGTGTAGCACCGGCCTGTGGATACCGCAAGGCATTCAGCCCAGCTGATGAAGTTATAGGAGCGATATCCAATTAGTCGGCCGGGCGCTCGGGTACACTACCGCGATCAAACGAACATTCCAACCCAAGAAAAGGTACCGCCGCCGCGTGCACGGCTTTCTTCGCCGCATGAGCGCGCGCGGGGGTGTGCGCGTCGTGCAGAACCGACGCCGAAAGGGCCGTCAGCGGCTGACTAGCTAAGCCGCTTCGCGCCGTGAAACAGCGCTATCGGCTCCGCCGGCAGGGCGAGTTCCAGGCGGCGATGAACGGCAAGCGGTTCTTCAGCGGTCGCGCGCTGGTGGCCTTCGCCGTCCCGGGCGAATCGCAAACGGGCCGGGTCGGGGTCACGGTGAGCCGAGCGATCAGGTCCTCGGTCGACCGCAACCGGGCCCGCAGGCGCCTGCGGGAGGTGTCGCGCGGCTATCTCCTAGGCGCTGATTCGCCCCTGCACGTGGTGGGAATACGTTATGACGTGGTCCTGGTCGCCCGCCCGGCGGCGCTCAAGGTGTCGTTCGCCGAACTGAAGGCGGAGGCTTCCCAGGCTGCGCTCAAGTTGGCCGCGCTGAACCGATGACCAAGGTGTTCCTGGCTCTGATCCGCGGGTACCAGATGTCGTTCTCGAAGATCCTTCCGCCTTCGTGCCGCTACTACCCCTCGTGCTCCCATTACACCTACGAGGCGGTCGAGCGCTACGGCTGGCTCCGGGGAGGCTGGATGGGCGCCGCCCGGATCGCGCGCTGCCACCCGTTTGCCAAGGGCGGCTACGATCCTGTTCCCTGATCACGACCGTATCTAGGAGAGACTGACGATCTACCTCAGCTCGTTCTTCGACGTTTTCAAGCCCATAGTCGATCTGTGGACCCTGGTCGTCAAGGACCCACTGCATGGGCTGCTCGACTTCATCTACGTCCACTTCCAGGGCGTGGCGGCGCTGGACGTAATCGGCGCCTACGGCATGGCGATCATCGTCCTCACGATCATCATCCGGCTCCTCCTGGCGCCCCTGCAGCAGTTCCAGCTGGTGACCCAGCGCAAGTCCATGGCAGAGCAGCGCAAGCTCGCCCCACAGGTCGCCGACCTTCGCAAGAAGTACAAGAAGGACCCGCAAAAGCTGAACTCGGAGATGATGAAGCTGTACCAGGAGCACGGGGTCAACCCGCTGGGCGGCATGATCGGCTGCCTGCCGCTGGTGATTCAGATGCCGATCCTGATGGCTCTGTATTACGTGTTCCGCGACTTCGCATCCAGCGCTCACGTGGCTGCGCATTTCCTGTTCGTGCCCAACCTGAACGACAACCCGAACCACCACCCGCTTTTCGCTTCTCTCCCGATTCCTCAGCTGACCTACCTGGTCTTCCCGCTGCTCGCCGCCCTGACCACCCTGGTGCAGTCGCGGATGCTTCAGATGCCGCCCCCGGTCAACCCCACCGACCAGGAGCAGCAGACCCAGCAGATGCAGCGGACCATGGTCTGGCTGTCGCCGCTGATGATCGGCTACTTCGCGCTCAACGTCCCTGCGGGGTTGGGCCTCTACTGGTTCATCGGGAACTGCGTCAGTATCATTCAGCAGAGCTTCGTGGTCGGGTGGGGAAACGTATTGCCGGCCAGGTTCAGGGCCGTGGCCGGGGGAGCGCCGTCACCGCCGCCGAAGAAGGGACCCGGCGCGGGCCCCAAGAACGGACCGGCGAACGGCTCCAGACCTAAGAAGCCCAACAAATGAGGGCAAGGAGTGAGCGCTGATGAAATCAGCAGAAGGGCGGGGCCGCACGCTTGACGAGGCGGTCGACGCGGCGTTGATAGAGCTGAAAGAGAGCCGCAGGAACGTGGACATCAAGGTGTTGAGCGAGACCGCGGACGAGACCGTGGTCGAGGTGAGCGTGATCGACCCGACGGCAGAGCGGGCGACGGCCGCAGCCCCCGACGGCAAGGCCGAGCTGGCGCGGACGCTCGTCGAAGGTCTCTTGAAGCACATGGGCGTGCGGGCCCAGGTCTCCGTCCGCCCGGGCAGCGAGCCGATCACGCTCGACATCAGCGGGCGCGACCTGGGGGCTCTCATCGGCTGGCGGGGAGAGACGCTGCGTGCGCTGCAGTCGGTGACCAACGTGATGGTCGGCAAGCACCTCGACGAAGGCGAGCGGATCATCGTCGACGTCGAGCGCTACCGGCAGAGGCGTGAGCACACCGTGCGCGAGATCGCGCTACGCGCTGCGCGCCAGGTGAAGATGACCGGCGACGCGATCACGCTCGACGCCATGCAGCCGTTCGAGCGGCGAGCCATCCACCTTGCGCTCGAAGGCGACCCCGATGTCACCAGCGGCAGCATCGGCGACGAGCCCGAGCGCCGGGTTGTCGTCGGCCCGCGCAAGCCGGCGGCCGGGTAGCCGCGCGGGTACATCAGCCAATGCCGGGCCGAGCCGGCGCTGAGCGCATCCGGCGCGCCATCGCGCTGATCAATTCGGTCTCGGACGGGGCCGGTGATGAGGAGATAACGCCGACCGAGATCGCTGAGGCGATCCGCGACTGCCTCGAGCTGTCCGAGATCGACGCGGTCCCCAACGTGCGCCGCTACCTCGGGGAAGCGCTGGACGCGGTGTCCGACGGGATGCCGGCCGACTTTGTGGCGATGACCCTGTATGCGGCTCTCGGCGCGCTCCGGGAGGGCAGCTCCGCCAGCTGAGCCTGGCGGGGAGTCATCGCGATCGGCCGGTCCTATACTGGCCGTCCCATGCGCTCCTTTCATCGAGTTCACTCGCTGGCTGGGGGCGCGAAGCTGGTCACGGCGCCGATGCCGGAGCGGCTGTCGACGAGCGTGGTGCTCATGTTCGCGGGTGGCTCTCGCCTCGAAGAGGATCGGCTGGCCGGCGTCTCGCACTTCATCGAGCACCTTTACTTCAAGGGCACCAAGAGGCGCCCCACGTCGAAGGAGATCGCGGATGCGATCGAGGGTGTCGGCGGTTTCATCAACGCGTCAACGGATAAGGAGCTGACCGCTTACTGGGCGCGCGTTCCCTCGGAACATCTCGATCTGGGGCTGGACGTGCTTTTCGACATCGTCTCGAACTCGAAGCTCGACCCGGACGACCTGGAGCGAGAGCGGACCGTCATTCTCGAAGAGTTGAGGATGTACCAGGATCAGCCGCAGGATTTCGTGCAGAACCTCTTCGAAGAGCTCATCTGGCCCGGCCATCCGCTGGGACGTGACATCGCGGGCACGGAGGATTCGGTGGCGCGCCTCACACACGACGACATCCTCGCGTACGCCGACTCGCACTACCGCTTGCCAAACCTGGTCATCGGTGTCGCGGGCGTGGTGGACGAAGATGCCACTCGCGCCGCCATCGATCCGCGATTGACCTTGAACCCCGAGCCGGACGGCGACCTTCTGTCCGCCACCCCGGCTCCCCTGGCCGGCCCACGCGTGCTGGTCCGTCGCAGGCAAACCGAACAGGCCCACATCTGCATGGGGATGCGTGCCATGAGCTACCGGGATCCGGACCGGTACGCGCTCGACCTGCTCAACACGGTGCTCGGCGAGGGCATGAGCTCACGGCTCTTCTTGAACATCCGGGAGAAGCTCGGACTCGCGTATGACGTGCATAGCTTCACGCAAAAGCATCGAGACACCGGTTATCTCGGCGTGTACATCGGCGTCGAGCCGAAGAAGGCGGTCGATGCCGTGAACGCGGTCATGGCCGAGCTGCGCTCGCTTTGCGAGCGAGAGGTCGCTTCCGACGAGATCGCGCGCGCCAAGGAGTTCACCAAGGGCCGGCTCCGCCTCGAGCTGGAGACCACCAACGGGGTCTCTTTCTGGCTGACCTACCAGGAGCTGCTGTTCGGCGAGATCAAGACCATCGAGGAGGAGCTGGAGCTCGTCGACGCGGTCACCGCGGCCGACATCAAAAGGGTCGCCACCAAGGTTCTCAACGGCGCTGCCCAGATGGCCGTGATCGGTCCGTTCGCGCGCGACCGCGGTTTCAGGCTTGCGGTGGGCGCCTGAGGGCGTTCCGGGTCAACCGACGAACGCGGTTGATGTCTCCAGGGTGGGCATCTGTGCGTAGATGTTGCCGAAGCTCGAGAGCGGCCAGATGCGAAACCAGGCCCGGCCGTCGATGCGGTCTCGCGTGATCGGGCCGAAGACGCGCGAGTCCTGCGAGCGGTTGCGGTTGTCGCCCATCACGAAATACTCGTTCGGGCCCATGACCTGCCCATCGCTTCCATTGGCGGGCCAGTTGTTGAATGTCGTCCAGGCTTCGGGGAGATACGGCTCGTCGAGCTTGTGCCCGTTGATGTAAACGATTCCGTCGCGGATCAGAAGGCGCTCGCCCGGCAGCGCGATAACCCGCTTGATGAAGTCCTGGGAGTTGTCCGTCGGCGGTCTCAAGATGATGATGTCGCCGCGCTGTGGGGGATGGAAGCGATAGTCGATCTTGTCTGCGATGAGGTAGTCGTTGTCGTTGAGCGTCGCGAACATGGAAAGCCCTTCGACGTGAACCGCCTGAACGGCAAAGCTGATCCCGAAGTAAAGGATGACCGCGAGGACGATGACCTCGAGGAACTCGCGCAGCAGCGACAGCAGTGCGGAAGGTTCGTTCGGTGCGGCACTAGCCGCCATTGGTTGCCGCCATGAACTTAGGAGAGGAGCTTAGCGCAGACCCGCTCGAGCTCTTCGCGGGTCGAATAGCGGAGTTCGATTTTGCCGCGGTTCATCGTCCCGCTGACCTTGATGGGCAAGCCCAGCGTGGACTCGATGTCTGCCGCGAGGGCGCGAACGTCTGCCGCGGAGTCACCACGAGGCCGGCGCCGCGGCTGGTATGAGCGCACCCAGTTCTCCGTCTGGCGCACGGACAGGTGCCGTGCCACGACCACCTTGAGACCATGCTCCTGCGAGGCCTGCGTCTCCAAACCGATCAACGCACGCGCGTGGCCTGCGGTGACGACACCGGCGGCGACGGCCGACTGCACGGCGGCGCAGCCGCCGAGAAGGCGCAGAGACTGCGTCACGGAAACGCGATGTTTGCCGAGGCGCTGGGCGACCTCCTCGTGCGTCAACGCGAACTCCTCGGTCAGCCTGCGCAGGCCACGTGCCTCCTCGATCGGGTCGAGGTCGGTTCGCTGCAGGTTCTCGATCAGGCCGAGCACGAGCTGCTCGTCGTTGCCGCCGCCGCTGCGCACCACCGCCGGGACCGCGCTCAATCCTGCAAGCCTGGCGGCGCGCCACCGCCGCTCACCGGCGATCAGCTCATAGCCGTCGGTCAGGCGTCGCACGAGCAGCGGCTGCAGGACTCCGTGCAGGCGGATCGACTCCGCCAGCTCTCCGAGGGGCTCGGCGTCGAAGCGCGTCCGCACCTGTTGGTGCGAGGGACGTATCTGGTCCACCGCGATCATCTGCGGGACCATCGCCTCGCCGTCGCGTGACATCGGGATGAGGGCATCGAGTCCGCGTCCGAGTCCGCGCGCGCGTGGTTGAGTCATCTCTCCAAAAGCTCCTTCGCGAGGGCGCGGTATGCGACCGCGCCTCGACATGTGGGGTCGTACTCGATCACAGACTTGCCGTGGCTGGGCGCTTCGCTGATGCGCACGTTGCGCGGTATGAAGGTTTGGAGGATGTGGTGGGGATAGGAGCGACGCACCGTTTCGAGCACGTCCCATGCCAGCGTCGTGCGTGCGTCAAATTGGGTCATGAGAATGCCTGCTATCGCGAGCTTGGGATTCAGCCGTGAGCGGACCAGCTGGTGCGTGTACATGAGGTGGCGCAGGCCCTCGAGTGCAAAGTACTCGCACTGCGTCGGGATCAGCATGCCCGTCGCCGCCGCGAGGGCGTTCAGCGTGAGCAGCCCAAGAGACGGGGGGCAGTCGATGAGCACGACCTCGACTCCGGCGGGCAGCTGGGTGAGCGCGTTACGCAACAGAGTTTCGCGCCGGTCCAGGCCCGCCATCTCGATCTCGGCGCCGGCGAGGTCGATGTGCGACGGGACGAGCGAGAGTCCCGGGACCCCGGTCGGCTGGGCGACCTCGTCCACCGATGCTTCGCCGGTCAGCAGGTGGTAAACGTTCAGCCGCGCCCGCGTGGGGTCGAGACCCAGTCCCGAGGTGGAGTTGGCCTGCGGATCGAGGTCGATCAGGAGAGTCGCGTGCCCGAGTTCGGCGAGCGCGGCTCCGAGGTTGATGGCGGTGGTGGTCTTGCCCACGCCGCCCTTCTGGTTCACGACCGCGATCACCGGTGGTGAGGTGGTCGCCAACATCTTGGGGCTGGCCTCGTGTGCCGATCCTATATCTGGGGCCATTGGTGTGAATTCTAGCGGCCGGGCCGCCGGATGCCCACCCGGGCTCGTTAAGCGGGGGGCATTCCCGACGGCCACCCCGGCTGTTAACGCGTGCTCACGGGCGAGGCCGTGCGCCGGCGCCTGCTCGACCAGATCCCAAAGGCCGACAGGGCCACAAGGATCAGATCCACGCCGGCTCCGACGCCGAGCGCGGCGCCCGAGAGACCGATCCCTCCGAGCAGGTTGTACGTCGTGTGGCAGAGGCTCGAAGTGGTGGTGTTGGTGTACTTCCGGACCACGCCGAGGCCGATCGCCAGCACGAAAACGGCCAGCAGGTCGAGAGAGAAGCCGTACTGGGTGTGGATCGAGGTGAAGAGCAGCGCGGTGGGGACGATTCCGATGCGCGGCTGGAGGGCTCCGCGAAACAGGATCTCCTCGCAAATTCCCGGGGCGAGCGCCAGCGCGGCGATGCCGATCGGTCCGCCCAGCGCGCCGAAGACGTGTTGGGTCGTGACGTCCACCTGGTGCGCCACCTGCGGCGAGACGGTGTGGTTCAGGACGTCCATCCCATTGCCGAACCCGACGAACAAGCCCGCAGCGGCGAGCGCGAGGGGCACCTGCCACCAGCTCGGAACCACGACCCCGAGCCGCACGAGTGTCGCCGCCGCGTTGCGTCGCATGAAGATGCCGACCCCGGCCAGTCCCAGGATGAGGAACGGAAGCTCCTGCAGGACTAGATCGCCAGGTGACAGCGGGGCCTGGGATTGGTCAGATGCCAGAACATTGGTGAAGACGACCGAGGTGATCTGCGTGCCGAGCAGGATCACGGCCAGCACGAGCGCCAGCGCATCCACAGGGCTGTCGGGATCGATCGGAATCAGGCGGGCGAGCCGGTCGCGTACCGGCTTGGTCACGAGCGCCGCCGCAGCCAAGCCGGTCGCCATCGTGCCAACGTCAAGGCCGAGCCTGGCGTTTGCGGTGAGCCCTCCGGCAAGCACCGGCGCGCCCGCGATGTCGAGAGCCCCCAGCAGGAAGATGAATCCCGCCGTGAGACCGCCGACGATCGCGGTCGCGATGCGCGCCCACGGCTTCCCGACGGCGGAGTTCGCGGCGATGATCAGAGGCAGCGGCGTGAGCGTGACGAGCGCCGCGCTCGCGTCGAGGTAAAAGTGAGCGGTCAGCCCGACTTCGCGCCTTTTTCGGGGGCGGGGAGGGGCGGCGGCGCCGAGCTGTCGAGGCGCTTGCCGAACTCGATGAGGGGAGTGATCAGCTCGATGGGGAACGGCAGCAAGATGGTGGTGTTCTTCTCTGACCCGATCTCGACCATGGTCTGTAGAAAGCGGAGCTGCAGCGCGCCCTGTTGAGAGGAGATGACCTGCGCCGCGTTGGCCAGGGTCTGGGATGCCTGGAACTCACCGTCGGCGTTGATGATCTTGGCCCGCTTCTCACGCTCGGCCTCCGCCTGCTTGGCCATGGCCCGCTGCATGGTGGTCGGCAGCTCCACGTCCTTGATCTCGACCACCGCCACCTTGATGCCCCACGGCTCGGTCTGCTCGTCGATGATCTTCTGCAGGCTCTGGTTGATCTTCTCGCGGTTGGCCAGCAGCTCGTCGAGAGTGGCCTGGCCGAGAGCCGCGCGCAGTGTCGTCTGGGCGATCTGCGAGGTGGCGTTGATGTAGTTCAGGACCTGCGTCACCGCCTTGCGCGCGTCGATCACCTGGAAATAGATGACGGCGCTGACCTTGGCCGTGACGTTGTCGTTGGTGATCACCTCCTGAGGAGGCACCTCGAGCGTGATCGTGCGGAGGTCGATCTTGACCAGGCGGTCGATGCCGAAAGGGATGATGAAGAAAAGGCCGGGCCCCTTCAGCGAGATCAATCGGCCCAGGCGGAACACGACGCCACGCTCGTACTCGTTCGCGATCCGAAGGCTTGAGAAGAGGATGACGAGAATCAGGACGATGATCACCGCAAGGGTGACGAGCGATGTGACATCCACTAGTTCTTCTCCTCCGCTTCTGCGTTCTCACCCGGCACCACGTCGAGCTCGAGCCCTCTGCGCCCGACCACTTTCACCGGCGACCCGACGTGAATGGTGGCCGGGCCGGCGAAAGCCTTCCACAGCGCACCTGCGACAAAGACTAGACCCTCGGGGGCGAGCTCCTCGCGCGCCTGGCCGACCGCGCCGACAAGGCTCTCGGCTCCGGCGAACACGGGACGGTGGCGCGCGGCGACGACCTTGCGGATGAACATGGCGAAGAAGCCAAGCGTCAACAACCCGGTGACCAGGGAAATCCACGGGTTGACGCCAAGGCCGACCGGTCCCGTGTTGATGAGGAACGCCATCCCGAAGACGAGCGCGAACGCGCCTCCCACGCTGAGGATGCCGTGCGTCGGGGCCTTCAAATCGGCGATGAAGAGGATGAACGCGAGCAGCATCATCAGCGCCCCGGCGATGTTCACGGGAAGGTTGGCGAGCGAGACGATGGCCAGGATCGCCGCCAGGCCGCCGATGACGCCGGGCAGGATGGCGCCGGGCGTCGACATCTCGGTGATGATGCCAAAGCCGGCGACGATGATCAGCAGGGCCGCAATCGTGGGGTCGATCAGGGCGTTCAGGAAAATCTGCCAGAACGGCATCGGAAAGTCGCCGATCTGGGCACCGGCCGTGTGCAGGACAAGGGTCGCGTTGGCGCGCGGCAGCGAGCGCCCGTCGATCTGGTTCATCAAGGACGAAGGGTCCGTCGCCTCGATGTCGGCGACGTGCAGGCTGACCGCCTGCTCGGCGTTGATGTTCACGCTGTTGCGCACCGCCTGCTCCGCCCAGTCGGCGTTGCGGCCGTGCATCGACGCCAGGGCGCGGACACGCGTCACCGCGTCGTTCAAGACTTTCGCGCCGAGGTCCCCGGTCAGGTCAGCCCCGGACGCATCGATGGGGTGCGCCGAGCCGATGTTGGTGCCGGGCGCCATCGCGAGCACGTCGGCCGCCTCGGCCACGAACAGGCCGGCCGAGGCTGCGCGCGCGCCGCTCGGGTAAACGAAAACGATCACGGGAACGGTGGAGTTGAGCAGGCTCGTCACGATGTCGTCCATGGAGGTGGAGATGCCGCCCGGAGTGTTCATCACGACCAGGAGGGCGTTGGCGTGATCCGCCTCGGCGCGGCTCACGGAGCTCTCGATGTACGACGCCATGATCGTGTTGATGTCGCCGGTGAGGTCCGCCTGCTCGACGCGGGGAGTGGCCGCGAAAGCGGCCAAAGGCGCCAGGGCGGCCAGCGCAAACAGGCAGCCGACGAGTCGCAGCGCAGAGCGCTTGCGCATGGCACCGAGTATGGCAATCCGGGGGTCTCTCTGCCGATGTAAAACGTGGAACATCAGATCCGGGCGGGGTCCCGGACGCCGCCAGGGCCGGGCGTAGAATCGAGCGAGATGGGGCTCTATACGAACCGAGAAGATGAGTCGGAGTCGCCGCCTCCCATGGGCGGCGACGAAGCCGTGCTAGGCCAGTTGCGCCGGCAGGCACGCAGCCACGACCCTCTGCAGCCCGCGGACGAGGAACGCCTGCTTCACCAGTCGGCGCTCGGTGACCGCACCAGCGAGGATCGCCTCGTCGCGGCCAACATGACGATGGTCATCCGCCTCGCCACGGAGCGAGGCGAGCAAGGGCTCTCGGTCCTCGACCTCGTCCAGGAAGGCGCGATCGGACTGGTCGAGGCGGTGCGCAGCTTCGCGACCAGTGGCGAGACGAGCTTTGCCGGGCACGCCGAGCGCAAGGTCGTCGAGCAGATGGACTCCGCGATCGCCGCAGAGACCGCCGCGGTCCGCGACGCCCAGCTCCTCGTGGCGGCGGCCACGGACTATGAACGCGCCGAGCTGGTGCTTCGGCGCGAGCTGCAGCGCGCGCCCGTGCCCTCAGAGATCGCCGAGAAGCTCGAGTGGACGGTCGACCGCACGCTCTACGTGGCCCAGGTCGTGGCCGACGCGCGACGCCAACACGACGAGGAGATGCTCGCCTTCATCGACCCCGAGGCCATCGATTTCGACACCGACCACGACGAGCGCCCCGAACTTGACGCCTAGCGCACCCATGCGCACGCCGCTTTACGACCGTCACGTGGCGCTCGGCGGGCGGATGGTGGACTTCGGCGGCTGGGACATGCCGCAGCAGTACACCTCGATTCGTGACGAGCACTTCGCGGTCCGCGAGGCCGCCGGCCTCTTCGACGTTTCCCACATGGGGAGGTTGATCGTCGAAGGTGCGCGCGCGGAGGCGTTCCTCCAGCAGCTGCTAACCAACGACATCGCCGCCGTCGAGCCGGGTCACGCCATCTACACGCTGATGTGCAAGGAAGACGGCGGAGTCATCGACGACCTGGTCGTGTATCGCGAGACCGCTGAACGCTTCCTGGTCGTGGTCAATGCGGCCAATCGAGACAAGGACACCGCATGGATGCGGGTGCATCTCCCGGACCACGTCTCGATGGTCGACCACACGCTGGACCTCGGCCTCATCGCGTTCCAGGGCCCGCGGGCGCACGAGCTGATGCCGGACGACAGCTCAGCCACGGACGGCATCCCGTATTTCGGGTTTCAGCCGGGCCGCGTCGCAGGCGTCGACGCACTGATCTCCCGCACCGGCTACACGGGCGAGGACGGCTTCGAGCTGTTCGTCGAATCCGACAGGATCGGGGGAGTCTGGGATGCGATCCTGGCCAAGGGCAAGGGCGCTGGTGTCCTGCCCGCCGGCCTCGGCGCCCGCGATGCAACGCGGCTCGAGGCGGCGCTGCGCCTCTACGGCAACGACATGGACGAGTCGGTCAACCCTTATGAAGCCGGCCTCGGCTGGACCGTCAAGCTCGCCAAGGCCGACTTCGCGGGCAAGGCTGCGCTGGTGCGCGTCAAAGAGCACGGACCCCGCCGCACTCTGGTCGGCTTGAAGACCGAGCCGGCCAACATCCCGCGCCACGGCGCCGCCGTCGCGGTCAACGGAAAGCGCGTCGGCACGGTCACGAGCGGCACCCATTCGTTCTTCCTCGGGCACCCGATCGCGCTCGCCCTGGTGGAAGCCGCATCATTGCGGGTCGGAGACACGGTCGTGGTCGACGTGCGTGGCCGGGAGGCCCCTGCCGAGGTGGTGAAGCTTCCCTTTTACAGGGGCTCGGCCCGCTCGGCGCTCACCCCCACCAGGTCCTGAGCAAAACACCGCTGAAGCAAAAGAAGGAGAGTCCAATGGCTGACCGGCGCTACACCAAGTCGCACGAGTGGGTCGCGGTCGACGGCAAGACCGCGACGGTCGGCATCACTGACTTCGCGCAATCGCAGCTGGGCGACGTGGTCTTCCTGGAGCTCCCGAGCCCCGGTCGCAAAGTTGCCGAGAGGGAGACCTTCGGCGTCGTGGAGTCGGTGAAGGCGGCAAGCGACCTCTACTCGCCGGTGGCGGGCCGCATCACGGCGGTGAACGAGAAGCTTGCCGGCAAGCCTGAGCTGATCAACTCGGATCCCTACGGGGAGGGCTGGATCCTCAAGCTCGAGCTGACCGGCGGCCTTCCGGCGGACCTGCTCGACGAGGCCGGCTACCAGAAGGTCACGGAGGCCTCGGCGCACTAGGTGCCTTACCTCGTCCACTCCCCCCAAGAGCGGACGGCGATGCTCGACGCGATCGGCGTGAAGTCGATGGACGAGCTGCTCGTCGACATCCCGAGGTCGCTGCGCATCAAAGAGCTCGAGCTCCCGGCGGGACTGTCCGAGTTCGAGACCATGGCCGAGATCACCGCCCTGGCCGCCCGCAACCGGGTCTACCCCGACCGCCTCACGTTTCGCGGAGGTGGCGTCTACCGGCGTTTCGTCCCGGCCGCGGTCGCCGCAGTGACCTCCAAGCCGGAGTTCTACACCGCCTACACGCCGTACCAGCCGGAGGCCAGCCAGGGCACCCTGCAGACGATCTACGAGTTCCAGACCATGATCGCCGAGCTCACCTCGCTCGACGTCGCGAACGCCTCCCTGTACGACGGCGCGACCGCGGTGGCGGAGGCGGCCATGATGGCCCATATCCAGACCGACCGCACCGAGGTCCTGGTGGCGGGCTACCTGCACCCCGAGTACCTGGAGGTGCTGCGTGCCTTTAGCGAGGGCCGCGGGATCAAGGTCCGCAAGGGGTCCGAACCGAGCCAGAAGACGGCGGCCGTGATCTTCCAGCAGCCGGATTTCCTGGGCCTGTTGACCGACGCGGAGGCGCTCACCGAGGCGGCCCACAGGGTGGGCGCGCTGGCCATCGCCTGCGTCGACCCGATCAGCCTGGCCATCCTCAAGCCCCCCGGCGAGTACGGGGCCGACATCGCCATCGGCGAAGGCCAGCAGCTCGGGCTGCAGCCCAGCTACGGGGGACCGCACGTGGGCTTCATCGCCTGCCGCAGAGAGCTGGTGCGCCGCCTGCCCGGACGACTGGTGGGCGCCGCGCACGACGCCGCCGGGCGCCGCGGATTCGTGCTCGCCCTGGCCGCGCGCGAGCAGCACATCCGGCGCGAGAAGGCGACCTCCAACATCTGCACCAACCATTCGCTCTGCGCGCTGGCGGCCAGCGTGTACATGACCTACATGGGGCCGGATGGTCTCCGGCAGATCGCGGAGGTCAGCTTCAAACGGGCCCACTCGCTGGCCGATCGCCTGGCGGCGCTGCCAGGCTGGGAGCTCGCCTTCCCGGACCGCCAGTTCCTCAACGAGTTCCCGCTGAGGGTGCCGAAGGCGCCGGCCGTGATCCGCAAGCTGGCCCGCAAAGGCATCCTCGGGCCGCTCGACGTACACCGCTGGTTCCGCGAGCTCAAAGGCGTGGTGACGTTCACCTGCACCGAGGTCAACGACCCCGGCGCCATGGACGAGCTGCTTGCGGTCCTGGAGTCATGAGCGAACCGCTCAGCTTCGAGCTCAGCCGGCCGAGCGCGCAGCCCCCGCGCCTCCCGGAGGCCGACCCGGCGTCGCCAGGCCCGGCGGACGTCCTGCCGGCGGGGATGCTGCGAGCCAGGCCCCCCGGCCTGCCGCGCCTCAGCGAGCCCGAGATCATGCGCCACTACAGCCGTATGGCCTCCTTGAACTACTCGATCAGCGAGCAGTTCTACCCCCTCGGCAGCTGCACCATGAAGTACAACCCGGTCGCCAACGAGGCCGCCGCCGCGCTGCCCGGGTTCGCGGGCCTTCACCCGTACCAGGACGAGGACACCGTCCAGGGCGCGCTCGAGCTCATGTGGCGCCTCGAACGGGCGCTCTGTGCGATCGTCGGCGTCGAACGCGTGACGCTGCAGCCGGCGGCCGGCGCGCACGGCGAGTGGACCGCCCTGCGCATGATCCAGGCCTACCAGCATTCGCGGGGCGAGGCCCGGACCGAGGTCCTGGTCCCCGACTCGGCGCACGGGACCAACCCGGCCAGCGCCGCCCTCAACGGCTTCCACGTCGTCGAGGTCAAATCCGGGGCCGACGGGCGGCTCCACCTCGCGGACCTGGAGTCGAAGCTGTCGCCGCGAACGGCCGCCCTCATGCTGACCAACCCCAATACCTTGGGCTTGTTCGAAAGGGAAATACTGGATATAGCGCATCTTGTGCACTCCGCCGGCGCGATGCTCTATTACGACGGGGCCAACCTGAACGCCTTCATGGGCATCTGCCGCCCCGGCGACATGGGCTTCGACGCCGTGCACATGAACCTGCACAAGACCTTCACCACCCCGCATGGGGGAGGCGGCCCCGGGGCCGGGCCGGTCGGCGTGAAGGCAGAGCTCGTGCCCTTCCTACCGGCGCCCACCGTCGAGCGTACCGATGGACACCTCACCCTTGACTTCAAACGGCCGCGCTCGATCGGCCGGGTGCGCAGCTTCTACGGCAACTTCGGGATGCTCGTGCGGGCGTACACCTACATCGTGGCCATGGGCGGTGACGGCCTCACCCAGGCCTCGCAGGACGCGGTGCTCTCGGCCAACTACCTGCGCAAGCAGATGGAGGGCGATCTCGAGATGCCTCACGAAGGCCCGTGCATGCATGAGTTCGTGGCCAGCGCCCGCAACCTCAGCCACGAGGGGGTACGTGCCCTGGACATCGCCAAAGCGCTCCTCGATCGCGACTTCTACGCTCCCACGATCTACTTCCCGCTGGTCGTGCCGGAGGCGATCATGGTCGAGCCGACCGAGACGGAGAGCAAGGCCACCCTGGACGCTTTCGCAAGGGCGATCAAAGAGATCGTGGCCGAGGCTCGGTCGAACCCTCAAAGCCTCCACGACGAGCCCAAAAACCTGCCCGTCGGCCGCCTGGACGACGTCGCCGCCGCCCGCCACATCAACTCGTACCTGCAAGGCCTCAGCGAGGACCCGGTGCTGAGGTGGAAAGCCCCCGCTTAGGAGGCCTGTTAAGGAGCCTCCCCCAGGCCATTTTTGAATTCGAAATCCGGTAGAATTTGAGTCCTGAACCTCTGCCCAGTTGATCCCTACGAGTTCTCCACGCTGGGAGGGCCGATTCTCCGGTGACAGCGGCCCCAAACCGGTCCCCGGAGCCGTCGAGCGCCCGTCGAGCGCGCCCTGACGGCCGAAGGCCCCAACCCCTTGGCGCGGATGTGGCATACAACGCCGAGCAGATCCAGGTCCTCGAAGGCCGGGAGCATGTGCGGCGGC
Organism: Candidatus Dormiibacterota bacterium; assembly: GCA_035531515.1. Taxonomy (GTDB): domain Bacteria; phylum Chloroflexota; class Dormibacteria; order Dormibacterales; family Dormibacteraceae; genus DATKSS01. Next base: position 17,025 of record DATKSS010000060.1, read on the forward strand.
GTCCGAGCATGTACATCGGCTCGACCAGCAGCACGGGTCTCCACCACCTCGTCTACGAGGTCGTCGACAACGCGGTCGACGAGGCCCTGGCCGGCTACTGCACGCGCATCCTGGTCACCCTCCACGCCGACGGCAGCTGCTCGGTCGACGACAACGGCCGCGGCATCCCGGTCGACATCCACAAGAAAGAAGGAATCTCCGCGCTCGAGCTCGTCCTGACCCGGCTCAACGCCGGGGGCAAGTTCGGCGGCGGCGGCTACAAGGTCTCGTCCGGACTGCACGGCGTTGGCGTCTCCGCGGTGAACTTCCTGAGCCAGAAGCTCCAGGTCTGGGTCTATCTCAGCGGCAAGGTGTACCACCAGGAGTACGAGCGGGGGGTGCCCACCGGGTCCGTGAAAGTGGTCGGCAAGACCGACCGCACGGGCACCGTGGTGCGCTTCTGGCCCGACCCGCAGATCTTTCCGGACACCAAGCTCGACCGCGAGATCATCCAGCACCGGCTGCGCGAGATGGCCTACTTGAACAAGCGCCTCGAAATCGCGCTCGCGGACGAAACGCTCGGATTCACGAACACCTTCTACTTCGAGGGCGGGATCGTGTCGTTCGTACGGGCGCTCAACCGCGACAAGGTCGTGGTCAACGACACGCCGTTCTACGTCGACCGCGAGGTCGAAGGCACCCAGGTGGAGATCGCCCTCCAATACAACGACACCTTCGTCGAGAACGTGATCGCTTTCGCCAACACCATCCACACCATCGAGGGCGGCAGCCACCTCACCGGCTTCCGTTCGGCGCTGACCAACGTTTTGAACCGATACGCGCGCAAGGCCGGCATCCTCAAGGAGCAGGACCCCAACCTGACGGGCGAGGACGTGCGCGAGGGCCTCACGGCGGTGATCAGCGTCAAGGTCCTGGAGCCGCAGTTCGAAGGCCAGACCAAGGGCAAGCTCGGCAACGCCGAGGTCCAGGGCCACGTGTCGATCGCGCTCACCGAAGGTTTGACGCAGTTCCTCGAGGAGAATCCATCGGAGGGACGGCGCATCGTCGAGAAGTCCCTCACCGCGGCCCGTGCCCGCGAGGCCGCTCGCAAGGCGCGCGACCTGGTCCAGCGCAAGAGCCTGCTCGAGTCGAGCACGCTGCCAGGCAAGCTGGCGGACTGCTCGGAGCGGGACCCAGCGCAGTGCGAGCTGTACATCGTCGAGGGGGATTCCGCGGGTGGCACGGCCAAGGGCGGACGTGACCGCCGCACGCAGGCCATCCTGCCTTTGCGCGGCAAGATCCTCAACGTCGAGAAGGCCCGCCTGGACAAGGTCCTCACCTCAGACGAGATCCGCAACCTCATCACCGCGATGGGAGCGGGGGTCGGCGACAACTTCAACGTCGAGAAGATGCGCTACCACCGCATCGTCACCATGACCGACGCGGACGTCGACGGCAGCCACATTCGCACCCTCCTGCTCACCTTCTTCTTCCGCTACTTCCCGCAGGTCATCGAGAAGGGCTACCTGTACATGGCGCAGCCGCCGCTGTTCAAGGTGTTCAAAGGCAAGCAGGTCGTGTGGTGTCACTCCGAGGCCGACCGCGACAAGGCGATCCGCCAGCTGGGCAAGAACGCGGAGGCGGCGCGCATGAAGGGTCTCGGAGAGATGAACGCCGAGGAGCTGTGGGACACCACGATGAACCCGAAGACGCGCGTCCTGCTGCGCGTGACCGTGGACGACGCAGCGGCGGTCAACGACACGTTCGAGAAATTGATGGGCCCCGATGTCGAGCCGCGCAAGAAGTTCATCCAGGCGCACGCCAAGAGCGTCCGCAACCTCGACATCTGAGGCGGTCTCGTGCGAATTGCGGTCGACGCCATGGGCGGCGACCACGCGCCGGTCCAGGTCGTCCTCGGAGCATCTCGAGCTGCGTCTGAGTACCGCATCGACATCTCGCTCGTCGGTCTTCCCGCGGCGGTGCAGCCGCTGCTCGACAAGCACCCGCGCCTTCATCTGGTCCCCTGCACGCAGGTCATCGCCATGGACGAGCACCCCGCGCAGGCGGTGCGCTCGAAGCCCGACGCCTCGATGTGCGTCTGCGCGCGGATGTGCAGGGAGGGGCGCGCTGACGGGTGGACCTCGGCGGGCAACTCTGGCGCCGTCATGGCGGCCGCGCTGTTCATCCAGGGCCGCATCAGGGGGGTGGAGCGACCCGCTCTGGGCTCGATCGTGCCCACGCAAGACGGCTTCGCCTACTTCATCGACGTCGGCGCGAACGTCGACTCCAAGCCCGAGTACCTCGTCCAGTTCGCGGAGATGGGCGCCGTGTACGCGCGCGAGATGATGGGACGGCAGAACCCGCGCGTGGGCCTGCTCAGCAACGGCGAGGAAGAGGGGAAGGGAGACGAGCGCGTGAAGGAGACTTCGCGCCGACTTCGCGCCACGCTGCCCGGGTTCATCGGCAACGTCGAGCCGAAGGACATCTACAGCGGGCGCGCGGACGTCGTGGTGGCCGACGGCTTCGTCGGCAACGTGGCGATCAAGATGGCCGAGGCGACCGCCGACTTCCTCTTCCGAAACCTGCGGACCGAGATCCCGAAGACGATGCTGGGCAAGCTGGGCGGAATGCTGATCCGGCCCGGCGTGCGCCAGATCCGCTCGAGGATCGACTGGCGGGAGTTCGGCGGCGCGCCGCTGCTCGGGATCGACGGCGTGGCGGTGGTCGCGCACGGCCGCTCGGATGCGCGCGCGATCATGAACGCCATCCGCGTCACGCGCGACGCGGTGCAAAATCAGCTCGTCGGTAAGATTCGGGCTGAGGTGGGAAAGTGAGCAAGAACGGCCGCACGCGCGTCGTCGTGACCGGCATGGGAACCGTCAACCCTCTCGGCAAGACCCTGGAGGAGTACTGGGACGGCCTCATCGAGGGGCGCAGCACCGCGCACAACATCGAAATGTTCCCGTCGGAGAAGCTCACCACCAAGTTCGCCTGCGAGATGCCCAAGTTCGAACCGCAGGAGTTCATGGACCGCAAGGTGGCGCAGCGCATGGCGCGCTTCGCGCAGATGGCGGTCGCCGCGTCCGGGATGGCGCTCGCCGACTCCGGCCTCGACCTTTCCAAGGAGGACGACTTCCGGGTCGGCGTCGACATGGGGACCGGCATTGGCGGGTTCATAGAGATGACGGCCGGCGCGATCTCCTTCGCCAACAAGGGCCGCTTGAACCCGCTGTACGCGCCGATGATCATCCCCAACATGGCCGCTGCCTCGGTGGCGATGGCCTTCCACCTGCGCGGCCCCAACACGACGATCACCACGGCTTGCGCCGCGTCGACGCACACCCTCGGCGACGCTACGCGGATGATCCAGCACGGAGACGCCGACGTGATGCTCGCGGGAGGGACGGAAGCCTCGCTGTGCGAGGTCGGCATCGCATCCTTCAACGCCATCCGCGCGCTGTCCACCCGCAACGAAGCGCCCGAGAAGGCGAGCCGGCCATTCGACCGGGACCGCGACGGCTTCGTGCCGGGAGAGGGTGCCGGCACGCTGGTGCTGGAGTCACGGGAGCACGCCATCAATCGCGGAGCGCGCATCTACGGCGAGGTCCTCGGCTTTGCGCTCACGTGCGATGCGTTTCACCAGGTCGCCCCGGACGAGACGGGAGAAGCCCCCGCGCGCGCCATCACGCTTGCGATGCGCGACGCGGGCATCGAGCCGGGTGACATCGACTACGTCAACGCGCACGGCACGTCGACACAGTTGAATGACGCCGGCGAGACGAAGGCGTTGAAGATCGCGCTCGGCGAATCCGCTTACAAGGTCGCGATCAGCAGCACCAAGTCGATGATCGGCCACCTGCTCGGCGCAGCCGGGGCGGTGGAGGCGATCGCCACCCTGCTCACCATCAACCGCGGCATCATCCACCCCACCATCAATTACGAGAACCCCGACCCTGCGTGCGACCTCGACTACGTGCCCAACCAGGCTCGGCGCAAGGACGTGCGCATCGCCATCTCGAACGGATTCGGCTTTGGCGGGCACAACGCGGTCGTCGTGCTCGGCAAATTCCAGGAGTAGCGCATTGCCCGACGAACCGAACGACACGATAGGCACGGTCATCTCACGCAACCTCCAGGACGAGATGCAGACGTCCTATATGGAGTACGCGATGTCCGTCATCATCAGCAGGGCCCTGCCCGAGGTGCGTGACGGGCTCAAGCCCGTGCAGCGTCGGATCCTCTACGCGATGCACCAGGCGGGTGCGACGTCGGGCAGCCGCTATCGCAAATGCGCCGCGTTCGTCGGCGACGTCCTCAAGCTCTACCATCCGCACGGCGACACGGCCGTGTACGACGCCCTCGTCCGCATGGCCCAACCCTTCTCCCTGCGCTACCCGTTGATCGACGGGCAGGGCAACTTCGGGAGCGTCGACGGTGATCCGCCGGCTGCGATGCGGTACACGGAAGCCCGGCTTTCGGCCATCACCGGCGAGCTGATGGCGGACATCGAGAAGCAGACGGTCGACATGGTCCCCAACTACGACAACTCGGAGATGCAACCCGACGTGCTGCCGTCACGCATCCCCAACCTGCTGGTCAACGGCGCGACCGGCATCGCGGTCGGTATGACCACCAACATTCCACCTCACAATTTGCGCGAGGTCGCCGGCGGGGTGAAGCACCTCATCGACAATCCCGAGGCCACGGGCGAGGACCTGCTCGCCTTCATCAAGGGCCCCGACTTTCCGACCGGCGGAATCGTGATGGGCACCGCGGGCATCAAGGCGGCCTATGCGACCGGCCACGGCCGCATCATCGTGCGCGCGCGTCACACGTTCGAGCAGGCGGCCAACGGCCGGGAGCGCATCATCATCGACGAGCTGCCGTACGCGGTCAACAAGGCGACGCTGGTGGCGAAGATCGCCGAGCTCGTGTCGGACCGCAAGCTCGAAGGGATCGTCGACCTGCGCGATGAGAGCGACCGCCAGGGCATGCGCATCGTCATCGAGCTCAAGCGCGAGGCGCGCGTGTTCACGGTTCTCAACAACCTGTACAAGCACACGACGCTTCAGCAGACGTTCGGCGTGATCATGCTGGCGATCGTCGAGGGCCGCCCGATGGTCCTGAGCCTCAAGCAGGCGCTTCACCTGTTCATCGAGCATCGCCGCGACGTGATCCTGCGGCGCACTCGTTTCGACCTCGAGAAGGCGCAGGAGCGCGCACACATCCTCGAGGGGTTGAAGATCTGCCTCGATCACCTCGACGAGGTGATCAAGACGATCCGCGCCGCCGCCGACCCGGACATCGCCTCCACAGAGCTGCAGAGCAAGTTCGGCCTCAGCGAGCGCCAGGCGAAGGCGGTCCTCGCGCTGACCCTGGGCCGCTTGACCCGCCTCGAGCGCGGCAAGATCGACGCCGAGTACGAAGAGGTCATCAAGACCATCGCGTATCTCGAGAGCATCCTGGCGAGCGACCAGAAGGTCCGGATGTTGATCAAAGACGAGATGGACGACGTCGTCAAGAAATATGGCGACGAGCGCCGCACCGAGATCACCGAGCAGGAGGCATCCGAGCTGTCGGCGGAGGACCTAGTGCCCAAGGAGGAAGTGGTGGTCACGCTCACCCACCGGGGCTACGCCAAGCGGCAGCCGCTGCGCGTCTTCCGGGCGCAGAAGCGCGGCGGGGTGGGGCTGAAGGGGGCCAAGCCGACCGCCGGCAGCGAGGCGCCGAGCGGGACGCGCGAGGAAGACTACGCGCTGCATCTGCTGACGACGCACACGCATGCATCGATGCTGTTCTTCACGCAGAACGGTCGCGTGTTCCAGCTTCGCGTGCACGAGGTCCCAGAGCGAGAGCGACAGGCCAAGGGCATGCCAGTCAACAACCTGATCGACATCGGGTCGAACGAGCGGATAACCGCAGTCTTCGTCCGTCCCGAGACCGAGACGGACGCGCACTACATGCTGATGGTCACCAAGAACGGGTACATCAAGAAGACGGCGATGGCCGAATACGCCAACGTCCGGCGCAACGGCCTAATCGCCATCAACCTGCAGGAAGGCGACGAGCTCGACTGGGTGACGCCCACGACCGGCAACGACGAGATCATCATCGCGACCGAGCTGGGCAAGGCGATCCGCTTCAGCGAGTCCGAGGTCCGCGCCATGGGCCGCGATACGCAGGGCGTGATCGGCATCAAGCTTTCCAAGGGCGACGCGGTGGCTGGCATGGCGACCGTGGTGCCGGGCGCCGACCTGCTCGTCATCACCAAGCGCGGATACGGCAAGCGAACCCCGCTCTCGGAATACCCAATGCACCACCGAGCGGGCCAAGGCGTCTTCACGTTGAAGATCACAGACCGCGTCGGCAAGCTGACGGCCATGAGAGTCGTCAGCGATCCGGAGGAGGAGGTGCTGGTGATCAGCGCCAGCGGCATGGTGCTGCGGACACAGGTCGGCGCGATCTCGCAGATCGGCCGGCAAACCCAGGGTGTGATCGTGATGCGGATTGCGCCCGAGGACGAGATCGTCGCCATTGCGCCGGTCGCGGGCATCGAAGAAGGCGACACCAAGGAATGACCGATCCGGGCCGGATAGGGGTCTGGCTCCTTATCGTGAGCGTCGTTGCCATCGCCGTGGAGATGGTGCTCGCCGGGCTGTGGAGCATGAAGGTGGCCAGGCGCGCGCGTGAGCTCAGCGGGCGGCTCGCCACCGAACGCGCTGAGTTGCAGGCGGACCTCGTGCGGTTGAAGGCGGCCCTCGAGGAGACAATGGTGCTGTGGCGTCCGTACGGCCGCCTGCTGCGATGGGCGCGGCACCCGCTGGCCATCGCCCTGATGGAGTCGTACGCTCGGCGAAGGGCGCAGACGCCGTGACGGCGGACCCTTCCCCGTCGGGCCGACGGGGCGAAGGTTTCGCCCACCAGGCGGTCGAGGACGCGGTCGCCCGCGAGCGGGCCAGGATAGCGAGAGAGCTGCACGACGGCGTGGCCACCGATCTCGCCGGCGCGATCTCCCTCTTCAAGGTCTACCTCGAGACGAGGAAGAGCCAGCCAGACCAGAACCTGAAGAACGTCTTCGAAATCCTCGAGCGGCTCTTGAAGAACGTCCGCGAAGCGCTTGCCGACCTGCGGCCGGCGGCGATCGGTCCAGACGGGTTGGTCGGCGACCTCCGGCGGCAGGCCGACGAGTTCGCGCGCCTCTACGGCATCCGGGTCGAGCTGTCGAGCACCGGAACGGAGGACGAGATCTCCGCGCAGCAGCGTGAGGTCGTGGCCCAGGTCGTGCGCGAGGCGCTGAGCAACGTCCGCAAGCACTCGGGCTCGTCGATCTGCAGGATCAAGATGGCATTCGCGGCCAACCCATTCCTGATCGAGGTGTCCGACGAAGGGCGAGGCTTCACCGCGAAGAGTGGCTCGGGTTACGGGCTGATGGGCATGCGCGAGCGTGCGGCCGGCATCGGGGGGCGCCTGGAGGTGGTCAGCACCGAAGGTCGCGGCACCACGGTGTTCCTGTTTGGGCCGAACTGAGCGCTACCAGGTCACAGCCGGAACTCCCGGCGTTTCATGCGGACCACCGGAAACGCGAGCTGGTCGGCGCTGAGGCACTCGAGCTTGCGCGTCACCCTGCCGACCAGCGCCCGTGTCCGCCGCTCGTCCAGCCGTGTGGCCCGTGCGATCTCGGGCGCCGAAAGCCCGTAGCTCAGGAGCTGCGCGACCTCGTTCTCGGCCTCGGACAGGTGGCCCAGGGGTCCGCGCAATGCGGTCACCATGGGGCCGAGCGTGACCCCGAGGCTGTGCACGTAGGCGACATCCTCCTCGGTGTACCAGTGATCACGCCTGCAGCCGAGGACCAGCAGTCCGACCGGATGGCGGCCGATCTCACCAACGGGCCCATACACGACCGCCGGCCAATCGAGCTCCCAGTCGTAACCGTTGGACGGGTTCGGGTTTTCGATCACCGAGTTGACCACCATCGGGCGCCTCTCGTAGAGGGCGCGACGCGAGAGCGGAGCCAGCTGGCGTCGCTGAAGGAACCTGCGCGATACCTCTGAGGCGGCGATCGGCTGGAGCCACCCGTGGTGTACGTAGCCCAGCACCCAGCGGTCGTGGTTCAGGGCGTCCAGCGCCAGTCCGAGCCGTCGTCGCGCTTCCTGGAGGTTGGGGAGCTGGCTCATGCCGCGAGGTTATGACCGCCTGGCGCTGCTGACCTCAGGACAGGTTCATCGTTTCCTCAAGAAACCCTGAACCTGCTAGGTTGCGACGGGGATTTGGGAGCGTGACGGCCAAGTTGCTGGTCGTTGATGACGAGCCGCGGACGGCGGAGCTCACCGCGGAGCTGCTGCGTCGCGCCGGTTACGTGGTCGAGGTCGCCGCGAGCGGCGGCGATGCGCTGCGGAGCGTGCACGAGGCGACCCCGGACCTGATGCTGCTCGACTACGAGATGCCGGACATGGACGCGCCGGAGGTCCTCGACTCGTTGCGCTCCGGGGCCGAGCGAATCGGCTTCCCGGTGATCATCCTGACCGGCGCCCGTCACGCGCCCGGAGACCAGGTCGTCGGCATCGAACGCGGGGCCACCGATTACATCGTCAAGGGCACGGACCGGCAGGTGCTGCTGGCGCGGATCCGCGGGGCGCTCCGCGAACGTCCCCCTGCGGCCGGGGTCGTTGTCCGCGGCCGGCTGAAGGTCGACGCCGCGCATGGCGAGGCGCGCCTGGGCGGCCGCGTTCTGAAGCTCGAGCGGCGGCCGCTCCTGATGCTGCAGATGCTCGCCGGGCGGTCGGGTGAGGCCGTGACGCGAGCCGAGCTGCTCGACCGCATCTGGGGCAGCAGTTACGCCGGTTTCGAGCACAGCCTCGAGCAGGCTGTGCACCAGGTACGCCGGGAGCTCCGCGAGCCGGGCTGGATCGAAACCGTGCGTGGGATCGGCTATCGGTTCGTCGCCCAGTCCTGAGCTCGTCTCCGCTCTTCACCGCCTGCGGTCGACGCTGGCGCGGATGAAGGCCGAGCTGGAGCTTGCCGATGCCGATGGCGCGCCGCTTCACGCCGTGCTGCTGGGCGACCTGCAACAGGCGCTGGAGACGCTGACCGCGGTGGAGGTGGTGGCTCTTGGGTTGGCGCGGGTCCTCGTGTTCGACGACGACGAGCGGCTGGCCGAGCTCACCGCCCGCGGGCTGCGACGCCTGGGATACGACGCGGAATCGGGATCGAGGTTTCGCGCGCCGCGTTCACGTGAGGTCGTCGTTTTCGACCTCGGGCTCGCCGCCCATCTGACCGTTTCGGAGCGGGCGGCCTTGAAGGCGGCGCACCCGATCGTGGTCACCGGAGCCACGGATCGCGGCTCGCGCGCGGTGGCCGCCGGCCTGGGTGCGGCCGATTACCTCGTCAAGCCCGTCGAGCTGGACGTGCTCGTCGCGGCCATCAACAACCGCATGGCGGAAGATCTGGCGTGAGCCGCTCTCCGTCCGGCGGCCTCGAGCGCCGGATGATGCAGGCCGGGGGCGCCATGAGGACCTACTGGATGGCGCCGCAGCCGGCGCCGGGCGCGCCGCTTCTCGTGGTGCTGCACGGGATGGGCATCAACGGTCCACAGATGGCCGCCTGGACCGGCCTGGCGGTGCGCGGGCCCGCAGCCGGTTTCGCCACGGTCTTTCCCGACGCGGTCGGAGAGATCTGGGACGACACGGGCGGCGGGCGGTTGGACGGGGTCGACGATGGAGCGTTCGTCGCCGGCCTCATCGACCTTCTCGTCGCCGAAGGCACCGCGATGGCGGGCGCGGTCGTCGTGGCCGGCCTGTCGAACGGCGCGTTCTTTGCCGAACGCCTGGCGCGCCAGGGCATCGTCCGGGCGACTGGCGTCATCCTCGTCTCGGGCACGGCGCGCGAAGGCGGGCGTCAGGCGACCCCAAGTCCGGTGCAGGGGGCGGCGATGCTCTTCATCGAGGGCACCCGCGACCGATTGGTGCCATATGCGGGAGGACGTCCCTCCGGTCCCACGGCGTGGATAGCGCGAAGGCGTGCACGGCGATCCCTTGTAGGGTCGGCCGGCCGCAACGTGGTCGCGGTTGACACGCTCACCGCCGACTGGGCGGCCGCCAACGGCTGCTCGGCGCCACCGATGAGCGAGGCGGTGAAAGGCGAGCCTGGCAGTTTAGCCGTGAACCGGCGGACGTGGACCGCCGGAGGTCGAGCGCGGGTGATTCTTTATGCCGTAGATGGGGGCGGCCACGGGTGGCCGGGCGGACCGCAGTACATGCCCGCCCTGTTGGTGGGACGGATCGACCCGAGCCTCGACGCCACCGGCATATTGCTCGAATTCGCTCGCGACCTCCTGCGCAGGTGATTGTCCGATTGCACGTTGACGCTCTCGACGAAGGTTTGTTAGGGTGAGGTCGGTCTTCCGCGCCTGCGGGCGCGAAATGGAGATCGTGGGGGTAGTCAGTGCGGATCCATCGCTATTTGACACATGCTGTCGTGCTTGCCGTAGCGGCAGTCATGTGCGGGTACACCGCGTTCGACCGGAACATCAATCCAAATCTGCACTCGCCGGCATTCACCGCTGCTGCTGCAGACGGGCCAATTGCAGGCGGCCAAATCTCGGTGGGCCGCGACAGCGTGATCATCAAACCGCTTTCCATCCCGACCTCGCCACTCGTAAGCCACGCGCCATTCGTTCACAGCGTCGAACAGGGAGACACGCTGCAGAGCATCGGGCAACATTTCAACCTCCCGTGGAGGGACGTCGCCTGGTCGAACCCCGGCTTGCGCATGCCGCTCACGGTTGGCCGTGCGATCGAGCTGCCACCAGTACCGGGCGTCGTGGTGGTAGTCAAGAAGGGCGACACGCCGGCGAGCCTTGCCTCCAAATACGGTGTGGACGTGAGCACGCTGCTCGGCTTCAACGAAATTCGCGGCCCGCAGCTGACGCCCGGCTCAGTACTAGTGATTCCAGTCGCGGCCGTACCGGGTCCGAACCTGGCCACGGGTGCGCCGGCCGACCCGGTCGACCCTGGCCAGTTCCTATGCCCCATCGCTGGAGCCCCGATCATCCAGCAGTTC
>DATKSS010000061.1:0-30729 GCA_035531515.1 Candidatus Dormiibacterota bacterium
GGTCCGCCTCCTGGGCGCCCACCGCCGACAGGACCGTCGCCGAACCGAAGTAGTAGGAGAACATTGCCGCGGCCACTCCCAGCAGGGCGAGGATGACGGCGCCGGTGATCGCGCCGCTCGACCCATACGCGAGCTCGCCGATGATCAGGCCCGCGATCACCCAGACGGCCAGGAAGCCGATGATCACGATGACGCTGTTGCGCTTGTTGCGCGCGATCTGGTGGTACATGCGCTATCCAGCTTGGCGGTTGGGCTTTTTGATCGTATCCCTCAGGCGTTCGGCGGCGTAGCGGCCCCAGATCTGCGCCCACACCAGGCCGTTGCCAAAAGCGGACACGTCCTCTGAATGGTGCTTGTAGTGGTAGGTCCACATGGCGCGATGACGCTCGTACTGGAGCTGTCGCGTGCGCGCACGAGTCGCTTGCGGGACGTGGTGAGTGGCTCCCGCCGTCGGCAGGTAGAAGACCTTCCAACCGCCCAGCTTCAGGCGGTAGCAGAGGTCAAGGTCTTCGCCGGACATGAAGTAGCGAGGGTCGAAGAAACCCACGCGGTCGAGGGCGGCGCGCCTGAGCATGAGGCAGGCGCCGGTCCCGGAGTCCATCTCGTGGACGTCCGACTCTGGAAGGTGTCCCATGTTGTAGCGGCCGAAACGAGGGCTCTTCGGGAACAGCCGGTCGAGCCCCACCGTCCGGTAGAACAGGGTCCTCGGAAGCGGAAATGAGCGCCGGGCGTCCGGGTCGAGGCGTCCGTCGGCAAGCAGCACGCGCGGTCCGACGGCGCCGGCGTCGGGCCGAGTGAGCAGGAAGTCGGCCATCCTCCCGACGCTCTGCGCGTCGACCGTGACGTCGGTGCTGAGCAGGAGGACGAAGCGCCCCTGGCAGCGTTCGAGGCCGACGTTGGCGGCCCGGCCGTAGCCCAGGTTCTTGGGCTGGACCAGCACGGTTGCCTGCGGGAACTCATCGGTCACGGCGGCGGCCGACCCGTCCGACGAGTCGTTGTCCACCACAACGGCCTCCACGGGCACGTCGGCGCTCGAGAAGAAGGCGTGCAGGCTCTGCAGGAGCCTGTCCTTGGCGTTGTAGCTGACGACCAGGGCTGAGACGATCGGCTTGGCGGGTTCGGGCATCCGATACGAATTATCCCGCCCGGAAGCGCTCGACGCGTCGCGCCACTAGAATCCCGGGGAAGTGGAGACCGGCGCGCGACTGGGTCTCGGTCACCGCCTGGCCCAGCTGCCGCGGAACCGCCTGGTCCGGCAGAACCTCGTCTTGTTCGTCGGCGGCCTGGTCGCGGGGATCGGCGGTTTCGTATACCACGCGATCGCCGGACGCGTGCTCGGCCCGGCCGTTTACGGCCAGGTCGCCTTCCTCATAGCGTTGTACGCGGTGGGCACCGCGCCCGCATTGATCCTGGTCGTGGTCCTGGCTCGCTACACGGCCACGCTGGTCGCGCGCGCCGACGCGGGGGTGCGTTCGCTGCTCGGCCGGACGGTGCGGCTCATCGCCATCCCATGCCTCGCGGCAGTCCTGCTCACGGCTCTGTTCGCCAGGCCGGTGGCGGCGTTCGAGCATCTTGGATCCCCAATCCCGGTCCTGATCCTGGGCTTCTCGATCGCCCTGATCTGGCAGGTGGCGATCCCGCGCGGCATCCTGCAAGGCCTGCAGAGGTTCCCCGCCCTCTCGCTCAACCTGTCGCTCGAGCTGATCGTGAGGACGACGCTCGTCTTCCTTCTGCTCAGGGCGGGCTACGCGGTCTCCGGGGCCATGGCGGCCGTGTTTGCGGGGCTTGCGGTCTGCTTCTTTCTGGGCCTGTTCTCGCTGCGCGACCATTTCCGCAGATCGGGCACCCGGGTCCGCCTGCGCGTCATGGCCGGTTTCTCGCTGACTGCTGCGGTCGGCATCATCGGCATCCAGATCCTCTACAACCAGGACGTCATCCTGGCCGAGCACTACCTGAGCAGCCACGACGGAGGCATATACGGCGGCCTGAACAAGATCGGCACGATCCTCTACTTCCTGACCCTCAGCGTGAGCCAGGTCCTGTTCCCCCGCGTGGTCGAGGCGGTCGCCAAGGATCAGCATCCCGGCCGCCTGCTGCTGGCCTCGGCCGGGATCCTGACGGCGCTCGGGGCCGGCGCGCTGATCGTTTTCGCCCTGGTCCCCGGATTGGTGGTCGGCGTGCTGTTCGGACCCAGCTTCAGCGACGCCACCCCATATGTGCTCCCGGTCGGAGTGATCGGGCTCGCCCTGTCCCTCGACAACCTCCTGGTCCAGTTCTTCATGGCGGTGCACGACCGCGTCTTCATGCCGATACTCGCCCTGGCCGTTTTGGTCGAGGGGGTGCTCATCTTTCTGTTCCACGCGCACGTGGGCCAGGTGGTCGCGGACGTCCTCACCGCCCTGCTGGGCCTGCTGGCGCTGCTGAGCGTGCGCTGCTACCTGTTGTTGCCCAGGCTCCACGCCGACAGCGTGGCCGAGCCGGCGCTGGACTGACTCCGCCGGCGGTGTTCTAGAACAAATAAGCCCCGAGGACCTTGCGGCCCGCAGGGCTTATTAAAACGCTCGGCAACGACCTACTCTCCCATCGGGTTACCCCGACAGTACCATCGGCGCTGGAGGGCTTAACTACCGTGTTCGGAATGGGAACGGGTGTCTCCCCTCCGCCATGGTCACCGAACGGATCAATTATAGCCAGGGCCGCGGGGCGGATCACCCCAACGGGCGCGGCGCGCACCTCCCCGCTGGCAGTGCGCGGGTCCGAGGTGGCGGGGAGGTCGGCTGTCTAGCGGGTGCGCCGGCGCCGAGCCCGGAGGCTCTTGATCTTGCGGGCCTCCGCCGGCGGCACGTAGTGCGAACGGCGCCGCATCTCGCGCACGAGCCCCTGCTCCTGCACCTTGCGGCGGAATTCCCGCAGAGCCTGCTCGAACTCCTCGGGGTCTTTGACGACTATTCGCACAACCCGACAAGGATACCGATCCGAGGCGGACGGTGTTCTGTTAACGCCTACTCGAGGACGTCCGGCCACACGGTCCGGCCGACCGCGATGGCCGCGAAGCCGACTGCGAAGATCCCGATCACGCTCAGGGCATGCGTGCCATCCACAGGCAGCAGAGGCGCTGCGAGCGCCGCCCGCGCATGGTGTCCCGGCTCGATCAGGTTCAAGACCACGTTGAGGTTGGGCCCGAGCAGATAGCGACTGATGTCGAGCCACGGGTGATCCTGGCGCGTGATCCGGGCGCCGAGCCCGGTGAGAATCGTGAGGAAGTTGTCCACCGGAAAGAACGCCAGCGACGCTGCCATCGCGAAAGCAAGCGATCGGCCGATGCCAGTCGCGGCTGCAGCCAGCAGGATCGCCATGCCCATGCTGATGCCCTGCACCACGGCCCAATACCCCATGTCCTGCCAGAACTGGCTCGGCAGGCCCTGGATCGGCGCGAAACTTCCGGCCCAGGTGTTGACCAGGATCGCGATCAGGGTTCCGGTGATGACGAGGTACCCCGCCAGCAGCACCACGCCGATGATCGCGAGAGTGAGCATCTTGGCGAGCAGAAGTCGCAACCGGCCGGTCCCTCGCGCGTAGATGATGCGGATCGTGCCCGAGGAGTACTCCATGGCGAAGAGACGCGAGCCGACGATCAAGAGGAAGATGCCCGAGCCGATCTGGTAGACGGTGCCGAACACGTCGCGGGCGCTGTAGAAGAAGGACGCTGGGTCGGCTGTCAGCTGCGTGCGAATGCTGTCCGAGCTCGTGACCGCAAGCACGATGACCACCAGGAGCACGAGGGAGCCCGCGAGCATCAGCCAGAAGCTGAGCTGTCTCGAGACTTTGAGCGCTTCGCCCTTGAGCGTGCCCACAAAACGCGGCCGGCGCGCGATTGAGCTCATGAACCTCCTCCGGTGAGGCTCAGGAAGATGTCCTCGAGGTCTTGCTGGCGTTCGCTAACCGAATCCGGCGCCTGCCCGTTCTCGACCAGGAACTTGATCAGGTTGCGGCCGCGGCCCTCTGGCGCGGTCGTGACGACGACCCCGTCCTCGCTGCGCGCCTGAGCCGCCCATGGCTGCCGGCGGAGCAGGAGCACCAGGTCCTGGGGGGCATCGACCTTGACCACGAACTCGCCTGACGACTTCAGCAGCTCCTGTACGGGCGCGACCCGAACGAGCTTGCCGTGATTGATGATCGCGACCCGCGTGCAGATCTGCTGCACCTCCGTGAGGACGTGACTGGAGATGAAGACCGTCTTGCCCTGGCCCGCCAGCCCGCGCAGCAGGTCGCGCATCTCCACGATTCCGGCGGGGTCGAGTCCGTTCGCCGGCTCGTCCAGGATCAAAAGGTCGGGATCGTTGAGCAGGGCGATCCCGAGGCCGAGCCGCTGCTTCATGCCCATCGAGTAGGTCCTGACGCGGTCGTGGTCGCGCCCCCTGAGCGAGACGATCTCCAGCACCTCGTCGATTCGCTTCTCGGCCACGCCCCCGAGGAGGTTGCCCACCGCGCGCAGGTTGTCGCGACCCGACATGTAGCCGTAGAGGGCCGGCGACTCGACCAGCGCGCCCACGCGAGGCAGCACCTCGGAGCGGTGCGAGCGGACTTCCCGTCCCAGGATCTCGACCGACCCGGAGGTAGGCGCGATCAGGCCCAGGGCCATGCGGATCGTGGTCGTCTTGCCGGCGCCGTTAGGCCCCAGGAAGCCGAACAGCTCGGACCGGACGACCTCGAGGTCGAGCCGGTCGACGGCAGGCCGCTTGCCGTAAGACTTGGAGAGGGCGATGGTGCGTAACGCCGGCTCGGCGGTGGCCACCTACTCTAAGCACCGCGCGAGCCGGCTTTGTGACAGCGCGCTTCTAGCCGTTGACTCCGCCGAGCGTCACGGTCGTGGAGTGGGTGCCACTCTGGTCGACCCACGTGACCGACACCTTCTCTCCCGGCCTGTGGGACCTGACCGCGGTCCCGAGGTCGTCGATCGTGCTGATGGTCGAGCTGCCCACCTTGGTGATGACGGACAGGCGGCCGATGCCCGCGACGGCGGCGGCGCCGCCCGGAACGACGGTTTCCACGAGAGCGCCCGAGCTGACGTTCAAGCCGAGCTGAGCCGCGAGCTGGGAGTCCATGGTGCGCGCCGACACGCCGATGTAGCCGACCTGGCCGTACGAGATGTCAGGGTCCGACTGGCCGGCGCGGATCTCGTTGACGATCGTGAGGATGGTGTCCGAGGGAATCGCGTACGCAACGTTCGACGAGGTGGACCGGAATCCCTGGGCCTCGCCTGCGGTGATCATCCCGACGACCTGTGACGCGGCGTTGACGAGCGGGCCACCTGAATCGCCCGGCCAGATCGTGGCGTCGCTCTGGACCATGCCGTTCAGCTGCTCAGACTTGCCGCCTCCCTCGCTCGCGGTGATGGTCTGGTCAAGCCCGGTGACGCTGCCAGAGGTCGCGCGAGGGGTGCCACCGTTGCCGAGTGCGTTGCCGAGCGCAACCACGGACTGCCCGACGGCGAGCGACGACGAGCTGGCGAAGGTTACAGTCGGCAGCCCGGAGGCCCCCTCCATCTGGATGACCGCGATGTCGGCTGCAGGGTCGTCGGCGATCACATGGGCCGTGTAGGTCTGGCTGTCGCTGACCACAGTCACCTGGATGCTCGACGAGCCGTCGACCACATGGTTGTTCGTCAACACCTCGCCTGACGAGGAGATGATCTGGCCCGTGCCGGCGGCCTGGCTGGAGCCGATGACCGTGTTGATGTCGACGATCGCGGGGTCGATCTTGGCCGCGACCGACGCCACGTCAACGCTGCCGGGCGCCTGGGACCCCGTGCCCGGGTTGGCCGGCACGATGGGCGCCTGGGGCGTCTGAATCTGCGGGGTCTGGGTGGTGGAGCCCTGGGGCTGGGCGCTGGTCTGAGCGGTTGTGGTCCGCTGGTCGATGGCCCGAGCCAGGCTGAAGCCGACGCCCGCGCCCGCGGCGGCCGCGATGATGGCGGCAAGCACGACACCCGCGGCGATTCGGTGCCAGAGCGAGTTGTCCGGCGCCGCCGGGGCGGGCGGCATCCACTGGCCCGGCGCGCCGTACGGCGCCGAGGGCGGAGGGGTCAGCGACTGATACGGCGCGATCGGTTCGCGCCCTGTGGGTTCGAGTGACTGGTTTTCCATTTCGGACATCAAGGTCTGCCTCCGGTTTACGCCTGGGAATGCGTTTTGTGTCGACAGAATGCCGGTCGAATCTTTGAGCAGGCTCGACAGAACCTTAGGATTGGCTGAGAACGCTGCGGTCCCAGCCCGTTAACCAGCTCCCATCTACATCCCCTAAGCGGGGCGCCAACCTGGGACGATTCGATGCTAGATGCACCATCGAATAACACTTCGCTTTACAGTTGCATAGGCAACTTAATGGAAGCCCGGTCGTATTCAGCCTCAGAACCTCTCCGCGCCAGCCCAACGAGAGCCCTCGCGGCGAGCCGGTCACGATGAACGCGCGTACGGCGCCGGCCGGCGAAGCGGCGCCGCGCCCGGTCCGCGTCCTGATCGTCCAGGATCATCCTCTGCTCGCATCCGCGATTGCCAAGATCCTGGAGGGGCAGCCCGGCCTTTCCGTCTCCGGTATCGCCGCGTCCGGCGAGGCTGCAGTCGAGGAGGCAACCAGGAACCAACCCGACGTGGTGCTGATGGACTTCCATCTCCCGGACATGAGCGGGCCGGATGCGGCGCGCGTGATCCAGGGCCAGCACACCGAGGCCTCGCTCGTCTTTCACAGCGCCGACGAGTCCGAGACCGCGCTTCTCGACGCGATCGACGCCGGCGCCACCGCGTACCTGACCAAGGACGCGACCGCGGACCAGATCATCGAAGCGGTGCGCCGCGCCGCGCAGGGTGAGGTCCTGATCCCGGTCGAGCTGTTCGCGCGTGCCATCGCGCGGCAGCGCGCAGCGGTCACGCGCAAGCGCGAGCGCGAGCAGCTCCTGGCCGAGTTCACTCCTCGGGAGCTGGACATCCTTCACCTGCTGGCGGAGGGCCTGGACACGGGCGCGATGTCAAGCCGCCTCGGCATCGCGCCACACACGGTCGAGTGGCACGTGCGTCACGTGATCGAGAAGCTGCAGGTGCACTCCAAGCTACAGGCCGTCATCTCCGCGGCGCGAAAGGGCCTGATCGAGCTCTAAACCCGGCGGAAGCCATCCTCTTAGAGGGGATGGTCGCAGTGCTCACCGATGGCGACAACGCGTCACCTCCGGTGTAGTAAGAATGTGTGCAGCTTCGACGCGGCCCTCCGAAGGCCCCCACCCTCGTCAGCTCCCCGCCGCCGCTTCGGGTGATCGAGGGCGCCCCGGGGCCTGCCCCGCCGCCCGGGAGCCGGAAGCGCTGGACTCCACTCGACTCCTATCTGGTGCGCGTGGTCGCCGCGATGCTCCTGGTCTCGATCCCGGTTTCAGCCGCCCTGGGTTTCATGGTGGCCAACTGGAGCGCGCAGACCAGCATCGACCAGGCGCAGGCTCGCGCCCAGGCGACTGCCGAAAGCACGTCGATTCGAATCACCGACTGGGTGGCCGAGCGCCAGTCCGAGCTCCGCGTCATGGCTCGAAGCGAGATCGGCCAGGTCTCCGCGCCCGACCTCCAGGCTCAACTGCTCGCCACGGTCCCTTCGCACCCCGACCTCGACAGGATCCAGGTGTTCGGCCTGAACGGGGCGGTGGTCGCGTCCACTTCCTCAATCGCGCCTTTCTCGGCAACTCCTCCCGGGACCACCTTTGCCAACAGCCTCAGCATCGAGACGCTCGGACCGGTCCAGCTCGGGGCCGACGGGCTCGACTGGGTGATGACGGCGCCGATCATCGGCGCCGACCTGAAGCCTCAGGGCGTCCTGGGCGCAGACCTTCGCCTTACGGTCCTCGGACAGCTGATCAACCCTTATGGGGCGGGGGCCGCGAGCTCTAACGACCAGGAGGTGCACCTGGTCAACGCGCAGGGCCTACTCCTTTACAGCTCCGACTGGGGCGTCCTCACGGACGACCACGCGATGCTGGCCAAGGGCACCTTGGCGACCAGGGGCGAAGCCGGGATCTACGGCCAGGCGTTGAGCAACGGCGGGGGCGCTACGCAGATCGTCGACTACCGAAATCATTCGGTCCTGGCCGGTTACGAGCCGATCACCAGCCTGGGTTGGGTGGTGGTGGCGTCGATCGACTCGTCGACCGCCCTGGCCCCGGTCCACCAGCAGGAGATCCGCACCTCGCTGCTGCAGGCACTGGGCGCCCTGCTGCTGATCGGGTTCGCGATCGCGGTCGCGGTCCTGTCAACTCGGCCGCTGGTCGCCCTCTCGCGCGCCGCCGGAAGCGTCGAGTCAGGCGACCTTTCCCCACGCCTGCACCTGAAAGGCGGGCGTGAGGTCCGCCGACTCGGCGACGCATTCAACTCCATGGTCGATCGCTTGAACGACGTCCTCTTTCGACTCCGCGGCGAGGTCGCCGAGTCCGCCACCAGGCTTTCTGCCGCGGCCGAAGACCTCGTGTCGGCAACTCTCGAGCAGACCACCGCGGCGACCGCCACCTCCGCGAACATGGAGGAGGTCGCGCGAAGCTCCGCCTCGATCGCGGACAGCGTCGACCGGGTCGCGATCCAGGCTAGCGAGGCGCAGACCAACCTCGAGCTGGCGCAGACCGACCTCAGGGCGTCGGGCGAACGCACCCTGGCCCTGGCGGGACGCGTGAACGAGATCGAAGGGATCCTCGAGCTGATCGACGACATCGCCGACCAGACCAACCTCCTCGCGCTCAACGCGGCGATCGAGGCAGCGCGAGCTGGCGACGCGGGCCGCGGCTTTGCCGTGGTGGCCGACGAGGTGCGCCGTCTCGCCGAGCGCTCCAAAGCGGCCGCCGCGCAGATCGCCAAGCTGGTCGAAGGCGCCCAGACGCAGAGCAGCCAGACCATCATGGCCCTCGAAAAGGGCGTCAAGCAGATGGAGCGCGGCCTGGCGATGATGCAGGCCATGACCGAGCTCAGCGGCCGGGTCCAGGTCGCGAGCCAGCAGCAGCGCGCCGCCAACGAGCAGGTCGTGCTCGCCATCGAGCGGATCGCCGAGGGCAGCCGCACGGTCTCGGTGACGGCCCAAGAGATCGCCTCCGCGGCGGCTCGCCAGGGAGAGCTCGCGGCCGAGCTCATCGAGCCTTCCGGGGAAAGCGCCAAGAGGGCTCCCGCCGGGCAGGCATAGGAGCCTGAGGATGCGCGTCCTGGTGTTGGCGGTCAACTCGGCGTACTTCGCCCTTTCGATGGAAACGGTGCACCAGGTCATGCGCCGCCCGATCGTGACCCGAGTCCCGCTGGCGCCTGCGGGCTTGCTGGGGATCGTCAACGTCCGTGGCGAGATCGTGCCGTTCCTTGACACCGGGGTGCTGACAGGCACCGGCGCCCTGACCAAACCGCCATTTGCAGTCCTCGTCCAGGGCGCCGATGAGATACTCGCCGTCGCTGCCGAAGAGCTGCCGGTTCGAGCCGACTTCGACAGCCCGGTCGGACCTGGGACCAGGCCCGGTGAGCTGGGCCTTTACAGCCACGGCGCACGCCTGGTGATGCTGATCGACGTGGAGGCGCTGGCCAACAGCCGGCTGGATTCCAAACGGGCGAGCTAGAAGACGAGTTCCGCCCACAGTTCGTCGAGGATGCCAAGGGCCAGCTCGCGAGAATTGCCGACGGGCTGATCGCGCTTGAGTCAGATCCGGACGACCACGGGACGATAGACAGGATCTTTCGTGAGGCCCACACGATGAAGGGAACCGCGGGCATGGTCGGGATGATGCGGGTCAGCCGTCTCGCCCATCGCCTCGAGGACCTTTTGGTCGAGCTGCGCTCGGGGACGATTCGCACGACCCCGGAGCTCACCGATGCGATGCTCCTGGTCGTCGACGGCATGGGCCGCCTCATCGCGAGCGCTTCCGCCGGCACCCAGGACGCCAGCGACGAGGCGGCGCTGGAGCGCCTCCTTCCCACCCAGCATCCGCCACCCGAGACGGCGGCAAGCGCGGAGGTCCTCCCCGCGCCCGTAGTCGTGAAGCGACCACCCGAGCCGGTCCCTCCCACCCCAGCTCTGGTGGTTTCCCCAGGGCCCGCGCCGGCGCCGGTAGACCCACGCGGGGCGCCGCCTCGTGTCACCTCACCCACCCTCGAGGTGCCGATGGCCCGTATCGACGAGCTCAACCGGCTGGTCGGCGAAGCCACGGCAGCCCAGCTGCGGATGGGCAGCGCATTCGGGGCTCAGCTGCATCTCGACCCGGAGACGGTGACCGAGTATCGGGACCTCACCAATGTGATCAACCAGCTCCAGGAGACGACCGAGCGCACGCGGATGGTTCCGGTCGGGACGCTGGAGCCGATGCTCCACCGCACCGCGCGCGATACGGCCCGCGCGGCCGGCAAGGACGTGCGATGGGAAGCTGTCGGGCAGGAAATCGAGGTCGATCGAGGCGTGCTCGAAGAGCTTGTGTCCCCCCTCATGCACATCGTCCGGAACTCGGTCGGCCATGGCGTCGAGCTGCCTCCGCAACGGCTGGCCGCCGGCAAGCCCGCGCAGGCGGTGGTCCGATTCCATGCGTCGCAGATCGGATCCAAGGTCGTGATCGAGATCAGCGACGACGGAGCGGGTATCGACGTCCAAGCGGTCCGCGCCGCAGCGGCGAAGACCGGTGTCGACGTGAGCCACCTCAACGAAGCGGAGTCGCTGCACCTCATCTTCGGGGCCGGGATCTCGACCGCCGAGGTCCTGACCGAGAACTCGGGTCGGGGCGTCGGCCTGGACGTGGTCGCCAACGCGGTCGCTGCGATACACGGGACCGTGGAAGTGGTGAACCATCCCGGCCTAAGCGCCGCTTTCAGGATCGTCGTCCCCATCACGCTCACGGTCATTTCGTGCCTGATCGTGTCGATCGCCGGCCAACCGTTCGCGGTGCCTCTTCACCGGGTCTTGCGAGTCATCGATGAGCAAACGGTGGAGACGGTCAGCGGTCGAAAGCGCGCTGTCGTCGACGGCCGGGCTGTGACCGTTTCCGACATGGCGTCGCTCCTGGGGCTGCCGCCGGTCGAATCGGGAACCTGGCTTTTGCTCGGGACGGCAGCCGACCAGAGCGCCTTCCAGGTCGACAGCGTGCTATCGAAGCGGGATGTGGTGGTTCGCGGCCTCACCGGGCATCTGCGCGACCTCGAGGCGGTCAGCGGCGCCTCCGTCGAGCCGAACGGATCGATCTTGCTCGTGCTCGACGTCATAAGCCTGATCGCCCGAAGCTTGACCGCCGTCGAGCCGTCAACACAAGCGGCGCTCACAACCTCAAAGCCGGCGCGCCAGATGTCGATTCTCGTGGTCGACGACTCGCTCATGGTCCGTGAGCTTCAGCGCTCGATGCTGGAGCGGGCCGGCTATTCGGTGCGAACCGCCAGCGACGGCGTGATGGCGCTCGACATGCTGACGAACGACCCGGCCGACCTCGTCGTCACAGATCTCGAGATGCCGAACATGGACGGGTTCGTGCTCACCCGCAGCATCCGGGCCAATGCGCACCTCGCCAACATTCCAGTCCTCATCGTCTCGTCGCACGCGAGCCAGGAGGACCACATCGGCGGCCTCGACGCCGGCGCAGACGCATTCATCGTCAAGGCGTCGTTCGACGAAGCCGGCCTGCTGTCGGCCGTGGCAGGATTGTTGGTCGGAACCGGAGACGGCACCCCCCACCGGCACAGGTCCGGCGAGCTGCACTCGCGAGGCGAGAGGGCTCACGAGGCCGTCGCGCCATGATGGAAGGCAGCCCGATCGACCGCGCGACCGTGCTGCTTCGCTCGCGCGCGGGACTCAAGTCCGAGCTTGCCAGCCGATCCAGGCTCGAGAGGTTGCTCCAGGAAGGCGCGGGCCACGCCGGCATCCCGGTGCAGTCCTACGTCAACCTGGTCGACAAGGAGCCGGCGGCGTTTGACGACCTCCTGGACCGGGTCACCGTCCAACACAGCGCGTTCTTTCGCGACCCTGAGCAGTTTGTCGCTCTCGCCGAGCTCGCGGCCCGATCGAGCAACGCGCCTTTCACGGTCTGGAGCGCCGGCTGCGGGAACGGCCAGGAGCCTTACAGCCTGGCGATGCTCCTCGACGAGGCGAGGCATGACAGCTGGCAGGTGGTCGCGACCGACGTCTCCTTCCGCGCGCTCGCGCGGGCCGAGCTTGCCCGGTACACCGAGAGCGAGGTGAGAGGAGTGTCGCCCGAGCGGCGGGCGAGGCACCTCGTAGCAGCGCCGGGCGGTCAGGAGGTCTCCCCCCGTCTTCGCCGTCACGTGCGGATCGCGCACCACAACCTCGCCCGAACCTATACCGTCGGCCTGGTTCCGAAATACGATGCGGTCTTTTGCCGCAACGTCATCATGTATTTCGGGCGCGAGGAGTCGCAGGCGTGCATTGAACGCATCGCGCGCCGAATGCTCCCCGGCGGGCACCTCTTTCTAGGGCACTCGGATTCACCTGGACCCATGGCGCCCTATTTCGAGCCTGTCCGCGTGGCGGGCATCCAATGCTTCAGACGGCTCGCAAAAGCCGCCCCTCCGGTTCCCAGCAGACCTCGCGAGCAGCCACATGCTGCTACGGGCCTCCGCCCGGCTCCCGAGCTGCCGAGCCTGCTCGCCGATGGCGAACGCGCGGCTGCCGGCGGTGACATGCGGGCGGCGGTCCGCGCTTTCCGGCAGGCTGTCTACCTCGACCCCAACCTCGCCATCGCCTACTTCCAGCTCGGCGCGGCGCTCGAGATGGCCGGCGACCGTCGCGAAGCCCGGCGTTCCTTCGGTGCGGCGGGGCTGGCGCTGATCAGAGGCGAAGGCAGCGAGGACATGACAGGGCTCGGCGGCTACACGAGGCGTGACCTCGCGCGGGCGATCGCCTCTAAGCTGACTATGACCGGAGTCGAATGATGGCCACCGACGACATCCTCCTTGTCGATGACGACCGCGTGATCCAGAAGATGGTCGGCGGCTTCCTCGAGCGACGGGGCTATCACGTTCGGACCGCGGCGGACGGCATCGAGGCCATCCGCCTGGTGCGCGAGCAGCTGCCGGCCCTTGTCATCACGGACGTGCGCATGCCCGAGCTGAACGGCATCGAGCTCACAGCCAGGCTGCGTGGGGACCATCGAACGGCCGCCGTGCCCATCCTCATGTTCTCCGAGATGGGCGAGGTGCAAGACGCCCTCGCTGGGTATGCGGTGGGGGCGGACGACTATCTGCCCAAACCGTTCGAGCTCGCAATCCTGGAGGCCAAGGTCGTCTCGCTGCTGCGCCGCTCGGCCGTGTCGCGGGCAGGCGACCGCGGACGGGTGATCCTTTTTGCGCACGCCAAGGGAGGCGTGGGCACGACGTCGTTGGCGGTGAACACCGCAGTGCTGCTGGCCGAAACGTCGACGAGGCCGGTCGGGCTACTCGACCTCGACGTCGAGTTCGGAGACTCTGCGGTCTACCTGAACCTGCATCCGAACCTCACGCTGGCCGACCTGAAGTCGTCCGCCGCCTCACTCGTCGACGAGGCCCAGTTCGAAGGGTACGTGACGGAATCCGGGAGCATCCGCCTGGTCGTCGCCTCCGACCTCCCCGAGCGCGCGGAGCTCGTGACGCTGCCTGCCATCCACCTCGCCATCGATCGCCTGAGCGCCACCTGCCAGTACGTCCTGATCGATGCGCCGGCGTCGTTCACCGAACGCACGCTGACCGCGCTCGACGCCAGTGACCTGATCTGCCTGGTCACGTCCGCGTCGCTGCCCTCACTGAAAGCAACCAGGGCCTGCCTCGACTTCTTCAAAAAGCTCGGCGTCCCGGACACGAAGGTGCTCTTGACCCTCAACGACAGCACGGCGCATGCGATGGGGCTCGACGTCGTCGGAGGGGTCCTCGGCCGCCACCCGGATTTCGTAGTCAAGAGGTCCGAGAGCCTGGACCTGGCGGCCAACGCGGGCCAGCCGCTGGTGTTGTCGGACCCCGACGACGCGCTGGTCGCCGACCTGCGCAAGCTGGCCGACCTGCTGGCGGGGTCGGTGATGGCGCGCAGCGGGCACGGCGCTCGCTAAGGACGGCTGGGAGCCCCGGGAGACTTCGAGCGCTGGTCGAAAGCCGGCACCGTGAACCAGAATGTGCTGCCCTCGCCCAGCAGGGAGTCGACCCCGATGGCTCCTCCCTGCATCGCGACCAACCCGCGCGCGATGGCGAGGCCGAGCCCAGCGCCGCCGAACCGCCTCGTGGTCCCGGCGTCGACCTGCATGAAACGTTCAAAGACTTTCTCTCTGTCCGCATCCAGCAATCCGATGCCGGTGTCCCCGACACTGACGCGCCAGAAGCCTGCCCACGGCAGGCAGTTGATCGTTACGCCACCCGTCTCGGTGAATTTGATGGCGTTGTCGACCAGGTTCGAGATGACCTGTTTCAGCCGCAGCTCATCGCCGAGCGCCGACGCGTGCGGCACGCTGTTGGCCCGCAGGTACAGGGCCTTGGCGTCAGCAGAAGGCCGAGCCTTCGCCATCACGGAGTCGATCGCAGCCCCCAGGTCGACCCGCCCGACACGCAGGTCCATCGTGCGCGCCTCGATCTGCGACTCGTCGAGGACGTTGTTCACCACGGACAGCAGCATCTGGCCTCCGGCTTCGACCGCCCGCACGTCGGCCAGCTGGCCCGGATTGAGCTCGCCGCTCATCCCCGCGATCAAGAGCTCAGTGTGGCCGAGGATCGTAGCGAGAGGCGTGCGCAGCTCGTGACTGACGTTCAAGATGAAGTTCGACTGCTGCCGGTTGACGCTCTGGAGCTGCACGTTCTTATCCGATATCTCTTCGAGCGCGTTCGACAGCTCAGCGTTCTTCGTCGCAGCCACCGAGACGGCGACCTCGAGCTGCGCCGCAACGTCTCGAAGCGCGAGGGCCGCCGAATCTTCACGGCGACCGACCTCGTGGATCTGGTAGTCGAACGCCCTTCCAAGGCGCACGATCCCCATGTCGGCGCTCGAGCGGATCAGGGCTCGAGCCGCCTCGGCGATCGCCGGCGGCGTGGCGAGACGGCCGGCCTCCTCGTCGAGCACCTTCAGGTCGGCGTCACGCCACAGAAGATAAGAGCGGGCCAACGTCCCGACGGACGCGCCGTGAGTGGCTGCTGCAACCCCGAGCTTGCCGATGAAATGACGTTCCTTTTCCGTGGCGCCCTGGCCCGTCATCAACTGGTTGGCAACCGCGCGCGTCGCGACGTTGTGAACGTGACGGATCCGCTTCGCCATCCCACGCGACGCCAGCTCCAGCAGTCCGGCAGAAGCGGCCGCCTCCGCGCACAGCGCAGTCGCCTCGCCGGCGCGTGCGGCCAGCGCCCGACCCAGCTCGACCGCTGTTGGGGAGGGCGCTGGGGGTGAGAATCCTTCCTGATCGGCGGTCAGCGGCCGGCTCATGTGCGACTCTCGAGGGCTCACCAGGTGACCCTGTGCTCGATCGCCTCCGTGACGCGCGCGAGGAGATCGGCCGGCGCGAACGGCTTGGTCACGTACACGTCCGCTCCTGCGAGTAGCCCGGCGTCGATGTCGCGCTGGTCACGTCCCCCGCTGAGGATGATCACCTGTGTGCCCCTGAGTGAGGTGTCGGCGCGGATGGCTGACAGCACTTCGAGGCCGGAGCGACCGGACATGGTGATGTCGAGCAGGACGACCGCCGGCCTTTTGGACTTGATCAGGTTCCACGCCTCATCTCCATCCGACGCCTCGACCACCTGGTAAAGGGGAGATTCGATGGCCGAACGGACGAGTAGCCGAAGGCCGGGCTCGTCGTCGGCGATCAGCACGATCTCACGCTGGCGGATCCCGCTCCGCGTGCCCAGGGTCAATCCACCTCCCGAAGCGCGCCCATGGGGTCAGTGATACGCCAGCCGCGGCGCCAAGTCTCCATCCAAAATCAGGTCATCTGCCCATGCAAACCGATGGGCGGAAAACCGCGCCGGCTCGCCGTGATGAGGGCCGGGCAGCCGGGCTTCAGGGCAGCAGCACCCTGCGCATGAAGGGTATCGGTGCAATGCCCGCGGATGGCGACTTTGGAGGCTGCGGCGCGTACACCTGAGCAGTGGAAGAGACGGTTCTGGTGGTCGTCGTCCTGGGAGTCGGTTACGTACTGGGGGTCTGGACGGCGTGCGCGGTCTTCGCGCAGCCTCAACGTGAGTACGAGGATGCGGCGCCCACGACCTCAGCGGCCATGTCGAAAGTCCTCGTGGCCATCCCGGGCGACCTACCGCGGCCTTTGCGACGGCGCCCGTGACCCGCACCTCCCCGAGCGGCCCGGTGCCCTTGGCGGTCGCGCTGAGCAGACCGGGCCGAAAGCTGTCCCCCGTCGCGGAGGACGTGCTGGTCGCTCTCCCCAGCAGGCAGCTGCGCGCCCCGCTCGCCACCATGGTGGGGGTGGCGGAGCTCATCGCCACCGGCGACATGACATCAGAGCAGTGCGGTGCCTATGCGGCGATCCTGGCGAGGGAAGGACGGCACCTGACCGCGATGGTCAAGAGCGCGCTGGAGATTCACGACCTCGAGACCGGACGGCGCCGCTTCGCTCGAACTCCGACCGACCTCGTTGCGCTCCTGCGTCGGGCGGTCAGGGCGGCGGGCGAGGACCTCGAAAGGCCGATTTCGGTGGATTTGCCCGGCACCCTGCCACTTGTCTCGGCCGACCCTGAGGCGATTCTGGAGGTCCTGGCCAACTTCCTGTCGAACGCGCGCGGGTTCTCGCCCGCAGGCGGCACGATCACGGTCGCGGCCCGGGAAACGTCCGACCTGGTTGAGGTGTCTATCGCCGACCAGGGGGTCGGCATCGAAGCCGCGGCGCTGCCCATGCTGTTTGGCAAGTTCTATCGAGCCGACCCGAGGCTGCGTCCTGGTCTTGGCCTTGGGCTTGCCATCAATTACCGGATCGTCGAGGCCCACGGCGGCAAGACCACGGTTCGATCATCGGGACCGGGTAAGGGCTCGCGTTTCGAGTTCACCCTGGAAACGGCGCCCGACCAGGAATCGGCAGACGTCCTGATCGTCGAAGACGACCCGTCTTTCGCCGCTCTCCTCAAGGCCGAGCTCACCGCCTTGGGGCTGACCGCGATCCGCGCCGGCGACGCCGAAAGCGCCGAACGCATCCTCGCATCCGCGAAGCCACGCGCGATCATGCTCGACCTGATGCTGCCGGGCATGCAGGGAGACGAGTTTCTCGCCAGGGCGGCTACGGCAACAGGCAAGTCCATTCCGGTCGTCGTCCTGACCGTGAAGGACCTCGGACCGGCGGAGACTTCGGCCCTCGAGTCGGCAGGCGCGCTGGCCGTGCTGCCGAAAGGGGCTGGCGCGCCAGAGGCCGCCGTCGCGCTGATTGCCGGGATTCTCGGGGACAAGGAACGAGCTCTATGAGAGCGCCAACACCGCTCGGGCTGCGGATCCTCCGGACGGTGGTGATCGCCGACGACGAGCCCTCGATGCGACTGCTCGTCCACGCGACGATCGACTCGGACGACTACGACGTGATCGAGGCCAACGACGGGGCGCAGGCCTGGGCGATGATCCAGGAAAGGAAGCCTTCCCTGGTTCTCCTTGACGTGCAGATGCCGGGGCTCAACGGCCTGGAGGTGCTGCACCTGATCAAATCCGATCCCGAATTCAAGAAGACCAAGGTCATTCTCCTGACGTCGAAGGCGCAAGAGACCGACATCGAGACGGGACTTCTCGCGGGCGCGGACTTCTATTTGACCAAACCGTTCTCGCCGCTCGACCTGTTAAGCCGTGTCGAGGAGGCACTCGAGCCCTGATGGCGACCCTGGACTCGGAGCAGAACTACCGCATGTTGTTCGAGGGCCACCCGCAGCCGATGTTCATCTACGACACCGCAACGCTCGCGTTTCTCAAAGTCAACGACGCAGCGGTCAATCAGTACGGATACACACGAGACGAGTTCCTCAAGATGACCATCCCTCAGCTCAGTGCCCCGGACGACGTCCTGAAGCACATGGAGCTCGTCTCGCGGCCCCTCCCGGCGTTCGACAAGACCGGCCCATGGCGGCACAGGTTGAAGGACGGCTCCATCGTCGAGGTCCTGGTCACTTCGCACGCGCTGAAATTCGGTGCCCACGACGCCCGCTTTGTCCTCGCCGAGAACTTGACCGACTCCCAGGAGCTGGAACTGGACCTGCTGCAAGCACGGGCTCGCGCAGAGGGCAGCGCCGAGCTCAGCCGGGCCAAGGACGAGATGGTGTCGACGGTGAGCCATGAGATGCGCACACCGCTCGCCAGCATCGTGGGTTTCACCGAACTGATGCTGACGCGCGAGGTCACGCACGAGCACCGCCAGCAATACCTCTCGATCATGCTGCAGGAGGGCCGGCGGTTGACCGCCCTGATCAACGACTTCCTTGACATTCGCCGCATCGAGGAAGGCGGCCACCAGGTCTTGCAGCTCGCGCCGGCGGACATCACGGCTTTGATCAATCGGGCGATCGTCATGCTCGACGATTCGTTTAGCTCGCCCATCAGAACCAGCTTCCAGGAGAACCTCCCTCTGGTGCGGGTCGACAGCGACTCTGTTTTCCGAGTGCTGGCGAACCTCTTGTCGAACGCGCGCAAGTACTCACCGGATGGTGGCTCGATCGTTGTCACAGCCCACGCTGTCGACAACAGCGTCGAGGTCTCTGTTCAGGACCACGGATTGGGCATCCCGCCCGAGTCCTTGTCCCAGATGTTCGCGAAGTTCTATCGAGTCGAGACCCCCGACCGGAGGGCCATCCGCGGCACTGGCCTCGGCCTGGCCATCAGCAAGGGCATCGTGGAGGCGCATGGCGGCCGGATCACGGTGCGGTCCAAGGGCCTGGGGCAAGGAGCGACCTTCTCCTTCACCTTGCCGGCGGTGATGGAGCCGGCCAAGGCGGGCGATGTCCTCCTGGTCGAGGACGACTCGGGTTTCGCCCACCTCCTCGAGGCAGAGCTTTCCGCGCGGGGCTTCAGCTCGATTTGGGCGGCCGATGCCGAGACCGCGGAGCGGCTGCTGGCGACCACCACGCCCCGCGCGGTGGTGTTGGACCTTGTCCTGCCCGGGCTGTCCGGCGAGGAATTCTTGAGGCGCTTGAGAGACTCGTGGGGGCCTTCGATGCCGGTCGTGGTCGTTACGTACAAGAACCTGGACCAGGCGGCGTCCCTGGTGCTCCAGAAGGTGGGCGTCACGGCGATCTTGGGGAAAGGCCCGGGGACCGCCCAGATGACCGCGAACATGATCGAAGATGCGCTCAAGCGCCAGGCGGTGACGGCGTGATCGGCGGCGAAAATGCGGAGCGCGCGGCGCAGACTCATGCCGACGACCTCGCCCGGCTGCTGGAGCTGCGACGCCTTTACCGCGACGGCGCCCCCCAGCGCCAGGATGGAGCCGCGGTTCCCGCTCCCGTGGTGTGGACCTCCTCGATCTTGTTCACCGACATCCGAGGTTTTTCTCGCCTCACCGAACGTTTTGCGCACGACCCCACGGGGCTGCTCGAGATCCTCAACGCGCACCTCAAACGGGTCTTGCGGTCGATCTCCATCTGCGGCGGCGTAGTCGAGAAGTTCGTCGGTGACGGGGTGATGGCGACCTTCGGCGCCGACGATTACCTGCCCGACCACGTCGGGCGCGCAATGGCTGCGGCCATCGGGCTGATCGGAGCCAATGAAGCGTTGAACCGTCGGGCCGCGGCCGAATGGGGATTTCGGCTCGAGGTCGGGGTCGGGATCGCAAGCGGGCCGATTGTGATCGGCGCCGTCGGCTCGGCTGAGCGTTCAGAGCTGGGGGTGTTGGGCGATTCCGTCAACGTCGCCGCGAGGCTGGTGAGTCACGCGGGGCCGGGTGAGATCTTGATGTCGGGCTCGGCGTACCACGCGGTCGCCGCCATGCTGCAGAGCGAGCTGACGGACCAGTCGGCCGTGCGGGGCAGGGTCGGCACGCTGGAGATCTACAGGATGTCGCTTCTCGGTGGACGTGGAGCCTTGAGCTGACGGTCCACGCCGCCGGCGCGCACGCCGTTCCGAGCGCCCGGCCGTGACACGCTAGGCCCGTCGCCGCGGGGCACGAGGGGCAACCTGAGCGTGAAGGTGCTCCCCTTCCCGACCTCGCTTTCGAGGTGAATCTCTCCGCCGTGGAGCTCGACGAAGCGCTTGGTCAGAGCCAGCCCCAACCCGGTGCCATGGTTCTGGCGCGATATCGCGGAGTCAAACTGGCGGAACTCCTCGAAGAGGTGTTCCCGGTCTGCCGCCGAGATGCCGATCCCGGTGTCGGAGACCGATAGCTCGACGAAGTCGTCCAGGCGCCTGGTTTCAATCGCGACGCGCCCTCCGATCGGCGTGAACTTGATCGCGTTGGACACCAGGTTGAGAAGCATCGACTTCAATTTCAGCGCGTCTGCGGGAGCGCGCCCAGCGGTGGCAACATCGGCCTCCAGGCGGATCGTCTTTCGCGTCGCGAGCGGCTCCATGCTGGTTACGACATCGATCACGATGTCGGCGATCGACAAGCTCTCGATTCTCAAGACCATCTTCCCCGCCTCGATCTTGGACAGGTCCAGGATGTCGTCGAGCAGGGCAAGAAGAAAGCGCCCGCTTGAGTTGATCTCCTCCAGGAACTTATGCCTCGTAGCGTCGTCGAAACGACCAAGTTTGTCGTCGGCCATGAGCTCGGAAAAACCGATGATGGCGCTGAGCGGGGTGCGCATCTCGTGGCTCATGTTCATCAGGAAGTTGCTCTTGTTCTGCGAAGACCTCACGAGCGCCGTGTAGAGCCGTCTGGTGGCCAGGAGATTCCTGACGCGAACCACCACGGCTTGCCGGTCGAGGGGCTTGGTCAGGTAGTCGACCGCGCCCAGGTCGAGTGCGGTGTTTCGCGCGGTAGGTCCGACATCGCCGGTGAGAACCACGACGGGTACCAGGTTCAAGACGCCGCGCGAGTCGCGCAGCCGGCGGAGGATCTCGAGTCCGTCGGGAGGTGGCATGTGCAGGTCGAGCAGGACCAGGTCTGGCTTGAATTCGGCGAAGGCCTGCTCCGCCTGCGAGGAGTCGGTCAGGCCCATGATGCTGGTGTCCCCATCGGTCAGGAACCTTTCCAGCATCACGACGTCGTCTTCGCTGTCGTCGATGATCAGCACGCGGTTGGTCATGACTTCGCCTCCAGTGATTGGCGAACGCGAGCGAGCAGAGTCGGCTGCGTGAACGGCTTGTCCAGGAGAGCCACCCCGGGAAGCGCGGCGCCCGGTGCCAGGCCGGGCTGGGCAAAGCCCGACATGTACAGAACACGTAGGTCAGGACGGCTTTCGACAAGGCGGGGCGCCAACTCGCTGCCCAGCATGCGGGGCATGACCATGTCGGTCAGGAGAAGATCGATGCGGCCGGGGTGTGTGCGCGCCATCTCGAGCGCGTCGGACCCGTTGGCTGCCACCAGCACCTCGTAGCCGTTCTGGCTCAGGATCCGGTCGACGATCTCCCGGAAGTCGTCGGAATCCTCGACGACCAGCACGGTCTCGCTGCCCCTGGTGGCCGGCGCGGTTGGAACGACCTCGGCCGGTGCTTTTCCGTTGTCGTCGGCCGGCAAAAGTATCGAGACGCGGGTACCGAGCCCGGATTCCGAGTAGACGTCAACATGGCCGCCCGCCTGCGTCACGATGCCATAGACGGTGGCCAGCCCCAGGCCGGTGCCCTGCCCCCTCGGCTTGGTCGTGAAGAACGGCTCGAACGCGCGTTCAAGGGTGTTCTTGTCCATGCCCTGGCCCGTGTCAGTGACTCGCAAGCGCACGTATCGTCCGGGCGGCAGACCTGGGCGGTCGGCGAGGTAAGCCAGGTCGACGTCGACGTTGGCCGTATCGATGGTGAGCGTCCCCCCCTTCTGCATGGCATCCCGCGAGTTGACCGCGAGGTTGGTGATCACCTGGCTCAGCTGTCCGGAGTCGATCACCACCGGCCAGAGGCCTTCGACCGGTAATGCGACCAGTTCGATGTGCTCACCGAGGGTCCGCCGCAGCAGCGGCGCCATCTCATCCACGACGGAGTTGATGTTCATCGACCGAGGCTGCACGACCTCCACACGCGCGAACGCGAGCAGCTGATGGGTGAGCCGCGCGGCGTTTTCGGCCGCGCGCTCGATGCGCTCCATGTCACGCAACGCCGGCCGCCACTTCTCCCCGTTCCCGCTCTCCACCTCGGCCGTGAGATTCGCTTTGACGAACCAGCTGAAGTTGAGGATCACCCCGAGCAGGTTGTTGAAGTCGTGTGCCACGCCGCCGGCCAGCTGACCGAGGCTCTCCAGCCGTTGGGTCTGCTGAGCCTGCAGCTCCACCTTGCGCTTCTGCGTCATGTCCTGGGCCATCACGCAACGAGCGGGTCGACCGTCGAAAACGAGGTCGGCGGACGTGATGTCGACGTCGACGATCGTTCCCTGCTTGGTGACATGCCTGCGTGGCAGCGACTCGGCCGGATGGGCGGCCAGGGTTGCCAACGCCCGCTCCACCGCCTTTGCGTCTTCGGGTAGATGGATGTCGGGGACGCGCATCGCCAGGAACTCCTCGCGCGAGTAGCCGTACCGCCTGACCGCGGCGTCGTTCACCTCGAGAAATCGCAGCGTGCCCAGCTCGTATACCCAGGTCGGCTCCGGATGCGCCTTGAAAAGGAGCAGGTACGCGGTCGCGGTCCGCGTCAGCTCCTGGCTCATGGCTTCGAGCTGGACGACCTTCTCGTGGAGCTTGGCCGAAACCAGGCGCAGGTGCTCGGTCTGGAATTTCGCCTCCGGGTCCACGTTACGGATCTCATCAGCCGCCGGCCTCTCGGCAAGAGCCGCGGTGACGGCGTCGAGGAAGCATTGCGGTTCGTAAGGCTTGATCAGGAGCTGCTGGATCCCAATGCCCACGGCGAGGCGGCGTACCTCTGCCTCGAGGTAGTGGGCGGTGACCATGATCATCGGAATCGAGGCGGTCCGTCGATCGGAGCGCACGGTGCGCGCCAGGGCATACCCGTCGATGGTCGGCGTGATCAGGTCGGTGATGATCAGATCGGGCATTGTCTTCAGGATCAGGTCGAGGCCCGCCTGCCCGTCGTCACAGAGCACCACGCTATGACCTCCATGCTCGAGGAGCGTCTCGGCGAGCCGCCGATCCGTCGCCATGTCGTCGATCACGATGACCCTGGCCATCAGCTCGCCACTTCTGACTGCGAACCGCGCGGCACGAAAAAGGAGTAGATCTGTGCGGCGAAGGTGGTCGGCTCGATGGGTTTGGCGATGTATCCCTGGAAACCGGCCTTGAGCACACGATCGCGGTCGCCGACCATCGCGTACGCGGTCACCGCCACGCGCGGAATCACCCTCAGCGTGGGATCGGCCGCCAGGATGGCCGCCGCCTGGAGCCCGCTCATGCGGTCGAGCTGAAGGTCCATCACGATCACCCTCGGGTGCTCCCGCGCCGCGATGGTGATCGCGTCGGCACCGTCGGTGCAGGTGAGAACAGTGTGGCCGGCAGCCCGAAGTAGATAGGCCATCAGGTCGCTGCTGGCCTTGTTGTCCTCCACCACCAGGATCAGGCCGTCAATGCTCATCGTGGTCCCTGGGCACCAGGAAGCTGAACGTGCTGCCTTTGCCGAACTCGCTGGTGAACTCGATGCTCCCTCCGAGCAGGCCGGCCAGCCGCTGGCAGATGTAGAGTCCGAGGCCCGTGCCCTCCCTGGGCGCGGCGAGGTGCTTCTTGAGCTGCTCGAAAGCTTCGAACAGCTCCGCCTGGTCTTCCTGCTTGATGCCGATACCGGTGTCGATCACGTCGAAGCGCACCGCCGCCTCGCCTTCGAACGTGGTCTCCTTGACCTCGAGGCGCACTTCGCCGGCATCGGTGAACTTGATCGCGTTGTTGCTCAGGTTGATCAGGATCTGGTTGAGCGCTCGGAGGTCGATCGCGGC
The DNA here is from genome assembly GCA_035531515.1 of Candidatus Dormiibacterota bacterium. Lineage (GTDB taxonomy): Bacteria > Chloroflexota > Dormibacteria > Dormibacterales > Dormibacteraceae > DATKSS01. Next base: position 23,933 of record DATKSS010000061.1, read on the forward strand.
CCTGACCGGCTGGTCGGGGGCGACGACGATGAAGCTGAGGCCCTTGTTGCGGGCGAGGGGCCTCAGCCCGTCCACCACGCCCTGGGCCACCTCGGCGCAGTCCAGCTCCTGGAAATCGCCTTCCCACTTACCGGACTCGATCTTGGCCAGGTCCAACAGGTCGTTGATGATCGACAGCAGGTGGCGGCCGCTCGACTGTACCGTCTGCAACTGCTCTTCCTGCTCGGAGTTCAGCGGACCGGGCAGCTTCATGAGCAGGGTGCCGGTGAACCCGATGATCGCGTTCAACGGCGTCCGAAGCTCGTGGCTCATGCTCGCCAGGAAGCGGTCCTTGGCACGGTCGGCTCGCGCGAGCTCGAGGTTGGTCTCCTGGAGCTGCCTCTCGAAGCGCTTGCGCTCGGTGATCTCGCGGACGGTGGCGAAGATGCCTCGCAGTTTGTGGTCCGGATCGAACAGTGTCGCCGCGTTGTAGGCGACCATCGTCTCCTCGCCGCCTTTGCTCCGGGCGGTGAGCTCGAAGTCGGTGACCTTGCCTTCGCGAAGCGTCTGGCGCAAGCCGTCTTCCGCGCTCATCGGGTCCGTGAAGTACATCTTCAGGTCGGACCCGATCAGCTCGTCACGACCAACGCCGGTCAAAGCCTCCATCTGCTGGTTGACGTCGGTGATCACGCCCACGGGGTCGGTGCTGACCAGGGCGTCGATGTTCGACTCGATCAGCGAGCGCGTGTACACCTGCGAGTCGCGTAGCTGCTGCTCCAACTGCTTCTGCGCGCTGTTTTCGCGGGCCCCGGCGAGGATACCCAGCGGAAGCCCGGCCACGTCGGTGAACACACCGGCGCTCAAGCTGACCGTGATCCGCCGGCCCTGCCTCGTCACCATCACGAGCTCGTAGCCGGTGACCCGTCCCTCGGCGAATGTCTGGTCGATGCCTGCTGCTGCGCGCACCGGCTCGGTGAAGTAGTCGTTGAAACGAGTGCTGACCAGGTGCTTTCGCGAGTAGCCGGTGAGCCGCGTGGCCTCCTCGTTCACGTCCGTGATCACACCGTCAGGGGCGATGGCGAACAGTGCGTCGGCGGAGGCCTCAAACAAGGAACGGTTGTAGACCTGCTGCTCGGTGAGCTGGGTGCGCAGGCGTGCTTCTTCGGAGATGTCGCGAGCTGATGCGAAGATGCCCTCGATGTGGCCGTCTGGAGCCCTGAACACGGAGGCGTTGAGCGAAACGGTGGCCTTGCGACCGCTCTTTGATTCGAGGATCAGCTCGTAGTTCGTGACCGCGCCCTCCGCCAGGGTGCGGCGAACACACACTGCAGCTTCCTCCGGCTGCGTGAAGTAGCGCTTGAACACCGATCCCATGAGCTCCTGCCGGGAATAGCCGGTCATGCGGCACATCTGCTCGTTGAGATCCGTGATGAAGCCTTCAGGATCGACCACGACGAGGCTGTCGCCCGAAGACTCGATGAGGCCCCGCAGGTAGTTCTGCTGCTCACGGACCTGCTCCTCCAGGCGCACACGGTCGGTGACGTCGCGGACCGACGCGAAGATGCCGTGCACGTTGCCGTCGGGGTCCTTGAACACTGACGCGTTGTATGACACCTGCAGGTGGCGGCGAGTGCGCGACACGAGGGTCAGCGCATGCTCGGTCACGACGCCCATCTCGAAGGTCTGGCGGACGCCGGAGCGGGCGAGCTCGGGGTCGATGAAGTAGTTGGCAAACGGTGTTCCCAGCAGGTCGTCTCGCCCGTATCCGGACATTCGGCACATCTGCTCGTTGACATCAGAGATGAAGCCGTCGGGGTCGACCGTGATCAGGGCGTCCCCGGAAGACTCGATCAGCCCTCGCAGGTACGTCTGCTGCTCTCGCAGCTGCTCCTCGAGCTTGCGCTGCTCGGTGATCGTCCGGGCTGCAGCGAACACGCCCCGCAGGCGGTTCTCGCGGTCGAAAAGCGCCCTGGCGTTGTAGCTGACGACCGTTTCGCGTCCGTCCTTGGCGCGCGCTGTGAGCTCGTAGTTGGTGGCTTTCCCCTCGCTGAGCACGAGCCGGATGGCTTCTTCGGCCCGCGCGGGCTCGGTGAAGTGGGCCTTGAACGTTGAGCCAATCAGCTCCTCGCGGGTGCGGCTGGTCAGGGCGACCATCTGCTCGTTGACGTCGGTGATGACGCCCAGAGGGTCGGTGGTCATGATGGCGTCGATGTTCGACTCGATCAGAGACCGGGTGTACTTCTGAGTATCCCGCAGCTGCAACTCCAGCTCCTGCTGATCCGTGATATCGCGGAACGACGCGAATATCCCGCGCACCACGCCCGCGGCGTCGCGGAAGACGGCGGCGTTGAAGGATACCGGCAGCTTTTGGCCGTTGGCCGACTTCATGGTCAGGACGTAGTTGGTCACGAGACCTTTCTCGAAGGTCAGCCTCACCCCATCGGCCGCGCGCTCACGCTCGACGAAGTAGTCGGAGAAGATTGAACCTACAAGCTGGGCGCGCCTCTGGCCGACCATCTTGCACAGCGTCTCGTTCAGGTCGATGATCCGCATCTCGTCGTCGACGGTCACCAGGCCGTCGCGAGAGGCTTCGAACAGACCGCGGTTGTACGCCTGCTCCTCGGCCAGCTCCTTCTGCAGGCGCGCCTGGTCGGTGATGTCACGGGCCGAGGCGAAGATTCCGCGCACCTGGCCGGCCTGGTCCGTGAACGTCGCCGCGTTGAACGCAACCAGGAGCTCCTGACCGCTCTTGGTACGAAGCGTGAGCTCGTAATTCGTCAGAGCGCCCTTGTCCAGGGTGTCGCGGGCTCCCGCGGCCGCTCGCTTGGAGTCGGTGAAATAGTCCTCGAATGCGCTGCCGATGAGCTCGTCCCGGGCGTACCCGGACATGTGGCACATCTTTTCGTTGACGTCGGTGATCTTCAGCATCGGGTCGACGGTGACCAGGCCATCGACGAGTGCCTCGAGGAGGCCTCGGTTGTAGGCCCGCTCGCTCAGCAACAGGGCCTGCAGCACGGTCTGGTCGGTCACATCCCGGATCGAAGCGAAGATACCCCGCACGCTGCCGAGGTGATCCTCGAAGATCGATGCGTTGAAGGAAACCTGCAGGTGCTGCGCCGAGCGCGTGAGCAGGGTGAGGACGCAGTCCTTCACCAGACCCACGTCGAAGGTCTGCTCGATCGCGGTGTTGGCGCGTTCCGGCTCGGCGAAATAGTTGCCAAACAGCGTGCCGAGCAGGTCTTCGCGCCCGAATCCGGAGAGGCGGCACATCTGCTCGTTCACGTCGGTGACAAGCCCCTGTGCATCGATCGTGAGCAGGCAGTCCATGCTGGACTCGATCAGCCCGCGTAGGTAGGTCTGCTGCTCGCGCAGTCGCTCTTCGAGCTTCTTCTGCTCGGTGATGTCGCGTGCGGTCGCGAACACGCCCTGGAGCTTGTCGTCGACGTCGAACATCGCCGTGGCGTTGTAGCTGATCAGAGTCAGCGTTCCGTTCTTCGAGCGAGTGGTGAGCTCGTAGTCGGTCACCTTGCCCTCGCGGAGCACCTGGCGGATGCCGTCGTCAGCCCGCTTGGGGTCAGTGAAATATCCGTTGAAACGCGACCCGATCAGCTCCGCCCTCGAGCGGCCCGTCAAAGACTCCATCTGTTGGTTGACGTCGGTGATCACGCCCAGCGGGTCGGTGGTCATGATCGCGTCGATGTTCGACTCGATCAGGGATCGCGTGTAGACCTGGGTCGCCTCGAGGTCATGGGTCAGGCGGATCTCGTCCGAGATGTCTTTCGAGATGAGGAGCAAGCCGATGGCATTGCCCTTGTCGTCGCGCCGCGGCGTGAGGACGACGCGGGCGGTGAACGTCGTGCCGTCCTTGCGCCTCCGAACCGTCGTGCCCTCGTACTTGCCGGTGCCGAGCGCGGTCGCCATCATCTGCTGTGGCAGGCCGACTGCGACGTGCTCGGCGGCGTGGAGGATGGCGAAGTTCGCCTTGCCGACGACATCTTCCGGCTCGTAGCCATAGAGGCGGTGGGCGCCTTCATTCCACAGTTGGATGTTGCCCTCCAGGTCTGCGCCGATGATCGAGTACTCGGTCGAGGCCTCGAGCACGTTGCCGATGAAGCTGGCGGCGTCTTGCGTTTCGCTGAAAAGCGTCGCGCCGACATGCTTGCGTCGGCTGACTGGTCGCGGTTTCTTCGCCTCTGTGGTGTCCTCGAGGACCACGGTCGCTTTCAACGCCGCAACGCGTGCTGCGCCCTTCGTGCAGAGAACGCTTTCATCCAATTTCAGATTGGGGCCATGCGGCCCCTTTGTCGCCATGGGTGGCTAGGGCAGTCAGGCCCCTAAGAGCGGATGGCCTGACGGCTGTGAGGCCACGCCCGAATTCGAACCGGCGGCGTGGCCTCCTGGCTGGTCGGCGACCAGAACCGCCTTAGCTCTTCCCGCGGGAGTGCTCTGAGTCGTAGGCGATCGCCTTGACGCTCTCTTTGACCCGACCCACCTTCTGGCGGGCTTTGCCCTTGACCTCAAGACCTTTGTCGCCAGTGACCTTGCCCTTGACCTCTTCGACTTTGCCTTGCACTTTGTCCTTCATTTCCATACTCCTTCGTTCTTATTGAGATGCCTCGGCTGTCTTCAGGCGTGAACAACACCGCGGTGGGTCAACGCACGGAACACCACCAAGAGGATGACGGCGCCGACAAACGCGACCACGATCTCGATGAGGAGGTTGCCCGCGCTGAGGCCAAACAGTCCGGCCATCCAACCACCGAGGAACCCGCCGACAATCCCGACCACCACGTCCCAGAGCAAGCTCATGCCCTTGCCGGTGAGAACCTTGCTGGCCAGGAACCCGGCAATGCCTCCGACGATGATCCAGCCTATGAAATTCAACATCTCCAACAACCTCCGACATCGCCCTGTGGCGATGGACTGCAGGTGGTCGTCACCGTGACCGGTCCAGCATCCTGTCGGGCCTGAACTTGCCCTGCCAGGAGTTTCGCAGCGGGCCGTGAACGTTGATAGAGGCTGAAGGCCCGCGTCGGTCAGGCTGGTCGGTCCGCACGAATGTCGGGGCTGATGGGTAGTCGCCAGGCGAGACTTGGCTCGCTCCCCTAGCGTTGCGGCGGGTGAGCCGCCACAGCCTTGACTATTCTTTGTGAGCCGTGGCCGAGCCGTCCGAAGCGACCTCGCACATCGACACCACGCGATCACGCGTCGAGCGGCGCAGCCATGTGCGAGAGATCGTCTTCGGGACCCAGGATGGCCTGCTGACATCACTGGGGCTGGTCAGCGGTGTCAGCGGAGCCACCACCGGGCGCATCTCGGTGCTGATCGCCGGCTTCGCCGGAGGCGTGGCGGGCATGCTGGCCATGGGCGCGGGGGCTTACATCGCCGCGAAGTCGCAGCGCGACGTACAGCAGGAAGAGCTGAGACATGAGAGCTCAGAGCTTCAGGGCCATCCCAAGCGGGAGATGGAGGAGCTGGTCGAGCTGTTCATCAAGGACGGTTTGGAGAAGACCGACGCGCAGATGGTGGCGCGAGTCATCGCCAAACATCCCGAGGCGATGCTTACCGCGATGGCCCAGAAGGAGCTCGGGTTTGCGGTCGCTGGTGGAAGGCCGTTTCTGGATGGCGTTGTGATTGCGATCGCTTTCCTGATCGGAGCCGCGATTCCCATCGTTCCCTGGTTCACTGCCCAGGTGACCACGATCATCGCCATCGGTCCATTCGCGCCGAGTCAGGCCCTGCTCATGTCGGTCGCCGCCACCGCTGTCGCGCTGTTCCTCATCGGCGTCGGCAAAGGACGCCTCTCAGGTGGTCATTCGATCCGGAGCGGCGTTGAGATCACCGCCATCGGGCTCGGGTGCGCACTGATCGCGTTTCTCCTCGGCACCGTCGTCCCGGACGCGTTCGGCTTGCACCCTCTTACGACCGGATAGGAGGAGCTCTGCTCGCGATCATCGGCTCCATCGGGTGATAAGCCGTTCTCCAAAGAGCAGTTTTGGAGACGGCGCCACGACGGCGGCTCCCTAGAATCAGGTCGACACATCAAAGACATCTGAGAGAGGAAACCTGCCATGAAAAACAAGCAGAAGTCCGCTGGATTCACGGACGAAGAAAAAGCCGCGATGAAGGAACGCCACAAGGAGCTGAAGGCGACCGCTCGCGCCGCAAAGCCGGACGAGGAAAGCGTTGTGCTCGCGAAGATCGCGGAGATGCCGAAGTCGGATCGCGCCCTCGGCGAGCGCCTTCATGCCGTCATCAAAGCCAGCGCGCCAAACCTAGCGCCAAAGCTTTGGTACGGGATGCCCGCATATGCGAAGGACGGCAAGATCGTCTGCCATTTCCAGGCTGCGCAGAAGTTCAAGACGAGATACGCGACACTTGGCTTCAGCGACGCGGCGAACCTCGACGAAGGAGCCATGTGGCCGGTCGCCTTCGCGCTGAAGGAGTTGACCGCCACGACTGAGGCAAGGATCGCCGCCCTCGTGAAGAACGCGGTTAGCTGAGGACCGAACTCGCCTTCGGGGCCGTTCCCCCGGTGGCAGCGTGACCGGGCTGCTGTGAAAGGGTCGTGGAGCCCACGCCCGGATTCGAACCGGGGACCTTTTCCTTACCAAGTGGTCTTCAGTCCCTGGCGAATTCGACCTGATCTTAGCTCGGCAGGCCGATTTAGACCGAGGCCATTTAACACGCGGTCTAAAGTCCCGTCGCGGCCCCTAAGGTTCCTTCCGGCCCCGAATGGCTAATCGCATAACTAAGAATGTGGTCAACCACGCGCCGAGCAACAGGAGAGCGTTGGGGATGATGACCGGTAACCAATT
>DATKSS010000062.1:0-21566 GCA_035531515.1 Candidatus Dormiibacterota bacterium
GTGGTTTGAAGCCATTCCCTGCAGAACGGCTTCGGGGGGACTGCCCCCATCTGCTGGCCAGCATCGAACTCAGCGGTTCTTATCTACGTCAGAGCCACCTCCTTCGTTCAGTGCACACCTTGGCTGTCTTCTTGGCTGTCGGCACATCGCCAATCTCAAGTGAGGTGGTTCCTTCACGCCGGTGCTCTTGAAACGAAGAAACGTGGTCCGCTCCGGCTCGGCGAACATGATTCGCGCGGTAGCCACCTCATGAAGCGATGCGTACGGGCTAATGCCGCTCTCCGCCCCCCATCGTGAGCAAGAACGCGCTGTCCTCGATCCCGGTCACCTTATGCTGGAGATTGGGGGCAAGCGCAGTAAGGTCACCTCGCACCATCTCGATGGTGTGGTCCTCGAGAGAGACCTGGATTGTCCCCTCCAGGACGCGAAGCGTGATCGGTCTCGCCGTCCGGTGTGCCGCCAGGTGGCCGCCCTTCGGCAGAGCAATCAGCACTGCGCCCAGTCCGGGGCGATTGACGATGGTGGCCGAAGCATGATCGTTGCGCTTGTACGAGTCGGAGCTCCGGAGCGCTTTGAGCTCCACCTCGAGGTTCACCGTTATCACCGGAGCCGAGATTCTCTCGGCTGGCCGGGGGCGCGAGTCGCGGTCTGACGGGTGGCGATCCTTCATGATTGCTCTCCTCTAACAACTTGAGCCGCGGGCCTGATGCGGTCTACGTCTGTTTTCGGTGACGTTTCGCGAACTTTTCGACCCGCCTCAAAACTACAACGCCGATTCAAGAACTGCCACCAGGTCCGCGACAGGAGACGTTCTGCCTGGCGCGACGCGTCCGATCCGGGCCGCCTTGGGGTTGTGGCGTAGCACCCAGGCCTCGGTCGGCAGACGGTCAGCTTCGGAAACGAAGAACTGGCCTGCGCGTGAAGCCTGCGCCTCCTCTTCAAGTCGATCGCTGAGCGCTCCGGAGCATCTGTCGCCGGCCAGCAAGGTGCGGATTCGCGCCACGAGGGTGGCCTCCGCCTGACGCTGCCCTGCGAGCAAGGCGAGCAATGCTGAGGCGGTGCGGTGGATCCGTTCAATATCTAAGGCGGCAGGCTGAACTGCAAGGGTTGAGATGGTTTCGGTCAGACGACTCACACCAACGCAATTCAAATTTGTCGATCTGCCCGGTGCGAGTTCTGTCAAAACGAGCGGGAGCAAGACCTTCTCCTCCGCGCGCAGTCTAGGAATCAGGTCGCCCGCCAGGAGGTCAACGAGGTTGGTCAGCACGGCCCGCAGTGTTTGCGGTGAAGCCGTCGCCAGAGAATCCGCGGCGGCTTCGATCGGTCGCCAGAATCCGGCGAGCCCACCGTCGGTCGCCACGTTCACCTGTTAATCACAAACGGCCGGTGCGGCGGCGGTCATGGGCGGATGAGTGTGAGCAGCATTACTGTCGGTTCTTTAGCAATGAGTGAATGCGGCGTGCCCGGAGACATGTGCAGCCAGAATCCAGGCCCCGCGTCGCACTCCTCACCACCGGCCATGAAACTCAAGCGACCCACCAGGACCTGGACGATGGCTGCCTGTGCTGCCTGGTGCTCCGTCAGTCCCTCGCCGGCGTCAAAGCCGAAGACGGTCACATTGAGCCGCTCGTCACGATGGATCACCTTGGACACGACCGCGCCTGGCTGGACGGCGACGGCAGCTGCGGCATCGACTATGGCTAGGTGTGGCATGAGCGCTCCTCGTCGTTCGGGACTACTGCGAACCTTACGCGCGAGTAGGCGGATGCTTTGGGGCTTACCACGTCAGCAGAAGCCAATTCGGGCCCTGCTATCTTCTGGGAGTGCCTCGATTTGTGCGCGTCGCGAACCGGCACGGCTGGGAGGTCGAGGTCGTAGGTTCCGCCGGCGTCGTGGAATCGAAGACTCTCGCCTCACGTGACGAGGCGCTCGCGTACGCGGAGTCCCTCGATCCGGACTGGATCGAGATTGGTGACATCGTCGCTCTCGATACACCGGCCCAGCAGCACTCGTGGACCACGCTACGCAGGGGCGTCAATGGCAGATATGAGACAAGCCCGCTGAGATGGCAAGCCGAACGCAGTCGCGTCAAGCGAAGCGAATCAGACTAATGACCCGCTAACGAGCCGCCGCAAATTCTGTCCGGCCGAGGTCATCGCTCGCTCAACACGGTCACGAATCGGACGTATTTACTGAACCCCACCGGTTCGAGCTAAGTCGAACACTTGAAATTGGCAGGTGGGGAGCTCAACCCTCAAAGCGTTCGGGGCGGCTCTACAGGACGAGTAGCAGTTCGCCCTGCGGATCTGTTGTGGGCAAGCGCAGAAGCGACGGCCCAAGACCTGCAATCACCTGCCGGTCAAGCTGGAACCCGCGACGTCCAGAACCTTGCAACAGGGGGCCACGCCGTAATGCTGTCCGAGGTGGAGACCCAGGAGTTCGCGAAAGTCTGACTTCGCCGGCAGATGCGACTGTCTCAGATGGGTTGGCTGGCATGCACTAGCGGCCCCGGATCTGACTCGCCGACGACGGACCATTGTCATCGCGATCTTCGACCCTCGAGCTCGGGTTCTACGTATAAGAGGACACGCGATGTTGTCAACCCGCAAAAGGTTCAGAAAACCGCGGGTGGGAAAGGCTGTTCGGTCAAAGGACCTCAAATCTGACGAGCCGGCAGGCCTGATGTCTTGGCTGTCATTGGCTGTCATTGGCTGTCATCCGGTGCGCGCGCGGACGATGGTGGACATAGGCGAACTTGGGCGAACGTCCACGGACGCCCCCAAACGGTTTTGAAGACCGCGAGCCTCACGTCCAGTGACATCCACTTACATCCGCTCAAGTTCAATCGTGGGCGTCGCCAATCCACCGGTGCTCGCACACGTTCGCTGTCATCCGGCGTCTTGGCTGTCATCCTGGCTGTCATCAACGTGGCGCGGGACTCTTAGATCCCGAGGTTCAAGGTTCGATTCCCGAGCCGACTCACACTACTTATGTAGACTAATTAGTATGCTTAACCCAGTCACGAAGAATGCTGGTGCTGCGGAGATCGCCAGCAACTTACGAGTCGCTCTCATGCGCACGGTTCGGCGCCTCAGACGAGAGACGGATGGAGAGCATTCTGTTTCAGTCGTTGCCGCTCTGGGCTCACTGAACTCGCGCGGTCCGCTCACCCTTAGTGAATGGGCGGAGGCAGAGGGGGTCTCGCGACCCAGCATGACGGTGATGGCCGGCAATCTTCTGAACCAGAACCTCATCGCGAAAGAACCGGACCCAGACGACGGCAGGTTGGTCCGGGTTCATGTCACCAATGGTGGCAAGCGAGTCCTGGAGCAAAGCCGTACTCGCCGCAACGCCTACCTTGCCAAGCGCCTCGGGGCACTGACCAGCGCCGAGCTTCGAATACTCGATGAAGCCGCGACAATCCTCCTGCGGTTGATCGAGGAAAAGCCGCGGCCGTGACCACAGTCGCGGGTGGCTTCAACCGGACCTTCGCATCATTGCGCAACAGGAATTTCCGAATCTTCTTCACCGCCCAGATCGTCTCCGTGACGGGCACCTGGATGCAATCGATCGCCCAGATGTGGTTAGTGCTCCACCTCACTGGTAGCGGTATCGCGCTTGGCATCACCGCCGCACTTCAGTTCACGCCGATACTGCTGTTCGGCACCTGGGGCGGCCTCCTCGCGGATCGGGTCGACAAGCGGAAGCTCTTGATGGTGACTCAGAGCGCGGCGGGCCTGGTTGCCCTGGTGCTGGCCGGGCTGACTCTAGGCGGGGTCGTCCAGCTCTGGATGGTCTATCTACTCGCCTTCAGTTTGGGAATGGTCAATGTCTTTGACAACCCCGGGCGCCAGAGCTTCGTAACCGAGATGGTCGGCAAGGACCAGGTGATCAATGCCGTCGGGCTGAACAGCGCGGTTTTCACCTTGGCCCGCGTGATCGGTCCCGCCATTGCGGGGGTGCTGATCGCAGCTGTCGGTACCGGATGGTGCTTCCTCTACAACGGACTGTCGTACTTCCCTGTCGTTTTCGCACTCGTTCTGATGCACCCATGGGAGCTCCATCGGGGACAGCCCACACCCCGCGCCCGGGGCCAGATCAGAGCTGGAATCAGCTACGCCTGGAACAGACCCGAACTCCGGTTTCCGCTTCTATTGATGCTCGTCGTGGGAACGCTTGCGTTCAACTTCTCGGTGCTCATGCCACTGATGGCTAGTTTTGTATTCCACTCGGGCGCTAGTACGTTCGGGTTGCTGATGTCCTTCATGGGTGCGGGCGCATTCGTCGGAGCGCTCGTGTCAGCCAGTCGTGCGAAGCCCAGCCACCGCTTGCTGGCTTTTGCGGGCATTGCCTTCGGTGCGTTGTTGATCGGGGCAGCCTTGGCACCAACCTTGCCGATCGAACTCTTGGTGCTCTTGCCCCTGGGGGCGGCCATGATCACGTTCCAGGCCACCGCCAACTCACTCCTGCAGCTCAATTCTGACCCGGCTTTTAGAGGGCGGGTCATGGCGCTCTACGTCATGGTCTTCCTCGGAAGCACTCCGATCGGAGGCCCGATAGTCGGTTGGGTGGCCGAGCAATTCGGCGCACGAACCGGGTTGGGATTAGGCGGTATCGCTACGTTCATCGCCTCGGTCGCACTCCTGTGGGCCCTTGGTCACTGGCGCGTGGGCCAGGTGCAACCCAGTCACCGTCCGATGGCCGACAGCGGCTTGGCTGCCGGCGCCAAGATTGTGTGATGGACGAATTTGGCGGGGATGGATGGGAATCGAACCCACCCAGGACGCCTCAACAGCGCCCCGCAAACGGTTTTGAAGACCGCGGAGGGCACCAGCCCCCGATCATCCCCAGCCTAGAAGGGCGGGGCTAGATTAGCGCTTCGAGCTTCGCCTTCAGGTCGCCCTTCATGTTCGGGCGATAACCCACCGTCCGCTCCGCCGGCTTGCCGTCCTTGAAAATGATCACGGTCGGGATCGACATGATCCCCAGGCGCATCGGCGTCGACGGGTTCTCGTCGATGTCCATCTTCACGACCTTGACCTTGTCACCGAGCTCGCCTTTGATCTGCTCGACGATGGGGGCGATCATGCGGCACGGCCCGCACCAGGTCGCCCAGAAGTCGACGAGGACCGGGATGTTCGACTTCAGGACCGAATTCTCGAACTCGGCGTCGGTGACCGCTTGGATGTCAGACATTTATGAAGCCTTCTCCGTCTTGGAATCCGATTTGCCTTCGGTCTTGCCTTCCGATTTGGTGTCCGACTTAGGTTCGGACTTCGTCTCCGATTTGGTGTCCGACTTGCTGTCGGAGGAGCTCGACTCCGAGCCGTTAGACGACGAGCTCGAGCTGGCGCTCTTGTAGTCGGTCTTGTAGAAGCCGCTGCCCTTGAAGATCACCCCGGTCGGGTAGAGCATCTTGGAAAGCGGGCCCTGACATTTCGGGCACACCTTGAGGGGCTCGGCGGAAATCCGTTGCTGAATCTCGAACTCGTGGCCGCAGGCGCCACAGCGGTAACCGTAAGTTGGCATTTTGCTTGGATTCCTAACTATAGAGTCCGGTCTCGATCGAGCCGGTGGAACACCATCCCCGAGGGCGGCTTGGGATGGAAATAGGTGCTCTTCTGGGGAAGAGTCTTCCCTTCCTGCGCGAGCTTCAAAACCTGCCTCAGGTCGGGCGGGCCGAGAAAGAACGCGGCCGCTCCGACCCCGTCGTCCACCCACCGCACCGCCTCCGCGGCGTCGCGGGTGTACACCAGCAGCTCCTCCGCGCTTCGCTTGCCCAGGATGTTGTCGATCACCTGCTCGTGCAACTCCACCACGGGCACTATCCCTTCCAACGGAATGACCTGGAACCGGTGATCCCGGTAGGCGCCGGCCGCAACGCTTCCCGGCAGGGCCGCCAGCGTCTCCTCGAGCGAGCCCTTCGGCTCCCCTCCGGTGACGGCCACGCCCGACCTGAGCACGCGATGGGTGGGCAGGACCTCCAACCCCGGGTCGTCCAGGTCGGTGAGCAGGGCGAGGGTGAAGCGCGAGGCTGCGTCCGCGGGGCCGCCCACCTCCTGTGAGTAGGCCAGGGTGGTCTCGTAGCGGTGGTGGCCGTCGGCGATCAGGACCGGCAGGGTCTCGAAAGCGGCGTGGACGGCGGCGTGGATGGCGGGGTCGGAGATCACCCAGAGGCGGTGCCGGGTGCCCTCGGGCCCGGTGAACGAGACTGCAGGCGGCCTCGCCGCCACCCGCGCGACCAACCCGGCAAGGTCGGTGCCTCGTCCTTCATATATGAACCAGAGCGGCTCGAGGCTGACGCCGGTCGCGCGCAGAAGCGCCAGGCGGTCCTCCTTAGGCCCGCGGTGCGTGCGCTCGTGAGGCAGGACCACCCGGTCCTCGTACGGCTGCAGGCGAAGCGCGGCGATCAGGTCGCGGCGCCGCCTGCCGTCGAACTCGACCTCGTGGACGTACATCGAAGGCGGGTCGGCCTGGAGAATGCCGTCCTGCGTCCATTGCTCGAAGGTGGCCGCCGCGCCCTCGTAGTCGGTACCCGGCCGGATCAGCCGGATGACGTTGTAAGGCGAGAGCGCGCGATACCGCGCCAGCTCCGTTTCGGGGATGACGTCGTAAGGTGGCGCGACGAGCGTGCTCGGGTCGCCTGCTCGCGCCAATTGGTAGCGGAGACCGGGCAGCGCGCGAACGTCAGCTATCGGACCGACCCTGCCCGACGGCGCCGAGCTCGACATAGCGCAGGTCCGACATCCCCGCGACCTGACGCAGTCGCGCCAGCACATCCTCCGGCACGCGGTCGTCGACCGCGAGGATCATCATCGCGTTGCCGCGCGGCGCGTCGCGCCCGACCTGCATGCTCGCGATGTTCACGTCGTGCTCGCCCAGGATGGTGCCGAACTGGCCGACCACGCCGGGGCGGTCCTCGTGGCGGCTGACGAGAAAGCGGCCCTCGGGCACCAGGTCGACCCGAAACGAGTCGATGTGCACGGCGCGCAGCTCGCCCATCAGGACGGTGCCGGCGATTTCGTGGCCCTGCATCCGCACCGTGACCAGGCTCGCGTAGCTGCCGTGCGCGCGACTCCGGCGCTCGACGAGCTTGACCCCGCGGCTGGCTGCGATGAGGCGCGCGTTGACCGCGTTGATTCGGTCTTCGGTGAACGGCTGGAGCACGCCCTTGATCGCCGAAGCGACGAGCAGGCTCATGTCGTGCTCGGCCAGTTCGCCCTCGCAATCGAGCTCGATGGCGCTGACGCGCCCGCCGAAGAGCTGCACGTGGAGCGCCGCCAGGCGCTCGGTCAGGTCGGCGAACGGCCGCAGGTAGGCCAGCTCCTCCGGGGGCAGCGCCGGGGCGTTGACGGCGAACCGGGGCAGGTCTCCTGCGAGGACGGCCGCCACCTCCTCGGCCACGTCGAAAGCCACCGACACCTGCGCCTCGAGGGTCGATGCGGCGATGTGCGGAGTGGCCACGAAGTTCGGCAGGGTGAGCAGGGGATTCTCGCCCGGCGGCTCGCTCACGAACACGTCCGCCGCCGCGCCCGCGAGGCGCCCCGACTTCAACGCCTCGTACAGGGCCGCTTCGTCTACGACGCCTCCGCGAGCGGTGTTGACCAGGCGCGCCGTCGCTTTCATCAGCGCCAGCTCCGAGGCGCCGATGAGGTTGCGATTCGCGTCCACCAGCGGGACGTGGACGGTCACGAAGTCGGACCGCTCGAGCAACTCGTTGAGCGTGACCAGCTGCACGTTGAAGAGCTCGGCGCGCTCAACCGAGACCACCGGGTCGTAAGCGATGACGTCCATCTCCAGGCCGTGCGCGCGTTTGGCGACCTCCGAGCCGACGTTGCCCAGCCCGACCACCCCGAGCGTCTTGCCGCGGATCTCGGTCCCGATGAACTTTGCGCGCGTCCACTCGCCGCGCTTGACCGACGCGTCGGCCTGCGGGACCCAGCGCGCGACGGCGAGCACCAGCGCGATGGTGTGCTCGGCGGCGGCGACGATGTTGCCGCGCGGCGCATTGACGACCAGGATGCCTTTGCGGGTCGCGGCGGGGACGTCGATGTTGTCGACCCCCACTCCCGCCCGGCCGACCACGCGAAGCTTGCGTCCCGCTTCGAGCACGGACGCCGTGACCTTCGTTTCGCTGCGCACCACGAGCGCCTCGAAATCCGGGATGCGCTCAACGAGCTCAGCCTCGGCGAGCTTGCTGACGACCGTCACCTCCCCGGCCCGGCGCAGCCGCTCCAGGCCGTCCTCGGCCAGCGGGTCCGCGACCAGGATCCGGGGCACCGTTAGCGTGTCGCGGCGGCGACGCCCTGCATCGAGTTGGTGACCGCTGCCACGCCGCGACCGTCGGCCGGCGCGACGTCGAGCTCTTCGAGGGCCTGCTCGATCGCCCAGATGACCTGGACCACGTCGCCAGCCGCGACCGCGCCGAGGTGTCCGACACGCACCATCTTGCCGGTCATCTTGCCCTGGCCCCCGGCGATGACGACGCCGAACCTGGTGTCCAGGAGCTTGCGCAACGCGGCCACGTCGAGGCCCGGGGGCGGCAGCGCGGAGGTCACGGTGTTGGAGCGATATCCGTCCTGCGCAAAGAGCTGGAAGCCGAGGGCCTTGAGGCCGTCCTGCGTCGCGCGGGCCAGCTGCGCGTGCCTCTCGTACACGTGGTCGAGCCCCTCCTCCTCCAGCATGTGGAGACCTTCTTGCAGCGCGAATGCGATGGAGATCGCAGGGGTGAAAGGCGTCATGCCCTTCTCGCCCCACGACTTGGCTTCTTTCCAGTCGAAGTAGAAGCGCGGCGACCGGGCCTTCGCCTGCTGGGCCCACGCACGCTCGCTGACGCTGACGAGCGAAAAACCCGGAGGTGCCATCCAACCCTTCTGGGAACCGCTGACCGCGACGTCGATCCCCCATGCATCGGTCTCGATGGCGATCGAGCTGATCGAGCTCACCCCGTCGACCACCACGATTCGATCCGCGTCGCGTGCAACTCGCGCGAGCTCACGCAGGGGGTTGGTCAGCCCGGTCGACGTCTCGTTGTGAGTGAGCAGGACAACCTTCGATTTCGGGTGGCTTTCGAGCACGCGCGCGAGGTCGTCCGGGTCGACCGGCTGCCCCCACTCGAACTCCAGGCGCACCACGTCGGCGCCGTACGCCGCCGCCAGGGCCGCGAATCGCTCGCCGAAGTTGCCGCAGAGCGCGACCACGACCTCATCTCCTGGAGACACCAGGTTGGCGACCGCCGACTCGAGCCCGCCCGTACCGGAGGAGGTGAGCAGCAAGAGGTCGTTGGAGGTCTTGAACACGCGCTTGGCGCCCGCCGTGATGTCGGCGAGGATCTTCGCGAACTCCGGCCCCCGGTGGTCGATCATCGGCCGGTTCATGCTCCGGACTATCCGCTCGGGGAGCGGCGTCGGTCCGGGTATTCGCAGCTGTGTCTGGAAGATCATGGGCGCGCTCCAGTGATGGATGGCGGCGGCAATATTGATTTTAAGGGGCGACGGGAGGTCGTCCCTTTTCGTGACTTCTAGTGTTGCTCCGTCGTGTACGGGAGCAGAGCGATCGCGCGGGCGCGCTCGAGAGCCGTGGTCAGCGGCCGCTGATGCCGGGCGCAGGTGCCCGTCACGCGGCGCGGCAGGATCTTGCCGCGGTCGCTGACGAAGCGGCGGAGGCGCGAGATCTCCTTGTAGTCGATGTACTTGATCTTCTCGACACAGAAGGTGCAGACCTTGCGGTGCTGGCGCTTCGGGCCTCTCGGCCCGCCGCCCGAGCCCTGCTCGCGGGGTGGTCGGTTCATTCCCATTCGCTAACTCCTAAAAGGGGATCTCGTCCGGGTCGACGTCGCGCGGCGCGTCGTCCGGAGCGGGGATGTCGTCATGCATGGACGCCCCGGCGCCGCGGGCAGCCGGGACCCCGGCGCCGCCTCCACCGGAGCCACGCGGCTCGAGGAACTGCACGTCGTTGGCGATGATCTCGGTGACGCGGCGCTTCTGGCCGTCCTGGCCCTCCCACGAGCGGGTCTGGATGCGGCCTTCGACGAAGACGAGCGCGCCCTTGCGCGTGTACTGGGCCACCGTCTCGGCCAGGTTTCGCTTGCCGATCGGGTACGCCACGATGTTGTGGTAGTCGGTGAACTCCTTGCGCTCGCCATCGGGGCCCGTCGACCAACGGTTGGTGGCGATGCTGAAGTTGGTCACCGCGGTCCCACTAGGCGTGTAGCGCATCTCCGGGTCCTTGGTCAGACGGCCGATGAGCAGCGCCTTGTTCAGGTTCGACATCTACGACCCCTCCTCCCGATTCGCACGACCCGCCGGCTCCGCCACCGCATCCGATTCGACCGCGATCGGCTCCAGCACCACCTCCGCCGGCGGCGGCGGAACGGGCGGCACTGCAACCTTTTCGGGCTTGCGCACGATCAGGTGCCTCAGAACCTCCTCGGTGATCTTCAGCGCCGACTCGAGCTCAGGGACACGCTCGGGCGCGATCTGGAAATCCTGGAGGACGTACGAGCCCTCCTTCTGATGCTTGACCTCATAGGCGAGCTTGCGCTTGCCCCACAGGTTGGTGCGGTCGATCGTTCCACCAGATCGCTCGATCACGGTGTTGACCCGCTTCACCGCGTCCTGGACCTTGTCGTCTTCCAGGTCTGCGCGGAGGATGTACAGAACTTCGTATTCCCTCAAAGGGGAGCCTCCTTCCTATGGGTTCAGGCCTCGGTCGATCGGAGGCGGGAGCCTCCGGCCGAAGCCAGAAAGGTCAGGCCGGTATTCTACCGTGGTCATGGCCGCCAAGACCCGACCGAAGAACGCCACGCGCCCGAGCGGGTCCAAACAGGGCCGGCGGACGCAGGTCAAACCCACCCGCGGACGCGACATCCCGCTGCTGCCGATCGCAGTCGGCGGCATCCTGCTGGCGCTCGTGATCGGCCTGATCATCTACGTCGTCGCCAACAACAAGCCCACCCCGGGACCGACCACGGTGGCGGGGATCCCGTGCGACAGCCTGGAGCACACCCAGGTCCACTACCACGCCGCCCTGCAGGTCATGTACCAGGGCAACGTGGTCGACCTGCCGGACAACATCGGCATCATGACCGACTCCTCCGGCAACGCGACCTGCTTCTACTGGCTGCACGTCCACGCCAACGACAAGAACGTCATCCACATCGAATCGCCGGCCAGCCAGACCTTCACGCTGGGCCAGTTCATCGCGATCTGGGCGAACTGGGCCAAACTCAACGGTGACGCGGTCCCCAGCCTCGACTCGACCCATGTCACCACGATCGCTCTGACGCCAGGCCAGGCGCTGGCGACCTATATCGACCTCCAGGACGGCAAGGGCCCGCAGCTCTTCACGGGCGACCCGAACTCGATCGTGCTCAAGAGCCACGAGGTAATCACTCTGGAGATCACGCCGCCCCAGGTGCCGACGCCCCCGGCGTTCACCTTCCCGAGCGGGGAGTAGGCCCGGTCTCGAGCAGCACCCGGGCCGCCCGGTAGTGCTCCAGTGCGTCGCGGTTGTTGGCCGCGCGCTGGGCCCGGTCGGCGAGCCGCAGGTGCTCCTTCGCCGCATCGCCCGCGAACACAAAGGGCTCGCCGCGCTGGATGGCCCGAAGGCGTTCGAGCCGGTGGCGATCCGAGCGCGCCGTGATCAGCGCCTTCTCGCGCGCAGCCACGGCCGCCGCCTCTTCGGAGCGACCGAGCGCGTACAGGGCCTGGGCCTGGCAGAGTCGCGCGTCCGTGCCGAGGGGCCATTCGGTCGAGGCGAGCACCGGCTGCAGGCACAGCAGCGCCTTGCGCGCGTCGCCGCGGGCCA
Organism: Candidatus Dormiibacterota bacterium; assembly: GCA_035531515.1. GTDB lineage: Bacteria > Chloroflexota > Dormibacteria > Dormibacterales > Dormibacteraceae > DATKSS01. The sequence continues at coordinate 11,809 of DATKSS010000062.1, forward strand.
GCAGGACCCTGGCCTTCTCGAGCGCGAGCTCGCGCTCGAGGGCGGGCTCTCGGCCCTCGAGCAGGTAGTCGACGTCGGCGCCGAGCCGGACCGCGATCACGCGCAAGACCCGGGTCGAGGGTTGGGCGCGACCGAACTCGACCTGGTTCAAAAAGGCGCGGCTGAAATCGCCGCCGCTGACCTTGGCCAGGCTCATGCCGCGTTCGTGGCGGATGCGCCGGATGCGCTGCCCGAGGGTCTCGATGTCAGCCATCGACGAGTATGGTAAAGCCCTGCTTTACAAATAGTCTCGGGGGTCGAGGCTGCGAGTGAGCGTCGTGAAGTTCTGGAAGCCTTGCCTGGTGACCATGCCCGTGTCCTCGACGCGAACCCCCCCCAGGCCCAGGAGGTAGAGGCCGGGCTCCACGGTCACCACATCGCCTTCGCTCAAGGGCTCTTCGGCGGCCTCCCTGAGGCCCGGCTGCTCGTGGACGTCCAGACCGACCCCGTGCCCCGTGCTGTGGTTCATCTTCGCCACGCCGTCGGGACCTTCGAAGCCCTTCGTCGTCGTTCCGAAGCCCCGGTCGACGAGCACGTGGCACACGGCCCTGTGCACGTCGCGGCCAGAGACGCCCGCCCGGATCGACTCGATCCCGGCATCGAGCGCCTGCACGGCGGCGGCGTGCATGCGCCGCACGTCCTCGGAGACCTGGCCCACGACGATGGTTCGGGTCAAATCGCCGTGGTAGTGCGTGCTCCGGCTCGATGGGAAGATGTCGATGATCACGGGCGCATTGGCCCTGATCGGGCCCTCACCGCGGTAGTGGGGCAGCGCGCATTCGGGAGACCCCGCGATGATCATGTCGGGGCAGACGAAACCCAGCTCGGCCAGCGCGCGCTGGGCGCCCGCGTTGAGCCGTTCCGAGGTCAGCCGGCTCCCGTCCAGCCAGAGCTCGCCGTCCTTGATCTCGGCCCGCGCCAGGTGACGCGCCACCTCGACCACCGCCGCCTCCGCGGCGCGCTGCGCATCGTGGATCGCGTCCGCCTGATCGGCGGTCTTGCGCCGGCGCTCGTCGCGGAACAGGTCGCGGTCGATCTCCACTTCGAGACCCGCGGCGCGCAGGTCTTCGAGGTGCACCGCGCGGAGGTTGGGCGACACGCGCGCCTCCGCCATCCCCCGCTCGCGCAGCATCCTGGCCGCCAGCCCGGCCCATCCCTCGTTCACGTAGGCCTCCCGATCGACGAGCACCTTGCCGGCCCGGCTCTGGGTCCGCGCCCGGTCGAACTCCAGCGGGCTGGCGACCAGCACGTCGTCCCCGTCGCCGAACCTGATGTAGAGACCCGTCTCGACATCGAAGCCGCACGCGTAGAAGAAGTCGGCGTCGCCCTCGCCGCTGGGGATCAGCACGAGCGGTTTCAACTGGGCGCCCCGGCGTGACGTTCGATCGCGGTCGCGAACAGGGACGCGAGGACCGCCGGAGCGAGCGAGTCGACCTCCTCGGTGACCTGGGCGGCCATCCGCTTGGGCAGCTGCTTGCCGATCAGCTCGAGGTGCTGCTCATACACCTTGCCCATGGAGCGGTGACCGGTCCGGCCCTCGAGGTTCAGCTTCTCCTGCACCTCGTAACCGCCGGTGTACGCCACTTCGTAGCCGAGTTCGCGGAGCTGCACGAGGTCACGCCGAAGGGTTCGCTCGGAGACGCCGGCGCGCTCGGAGAGCTCGAGTGGGTTGAGGCCGGGCTCTGCGATCACCACGGAAAGGATGCGCAGCAACCGGGCAAGACGGCGGGCGCGATTCACACCCCGCCCGCTAGATCAAACAATGCCAAGTGGAGCCTCAGGCCGGATTCATTCCGGCCGACACCCAGGCGTGCATTTCCAAGCGCCTCCTAACGTGCTGCGGGAGAGGAGGGGGTCCCGCGGGGGAGGACATCTGTCCTTACCCGCGCTTTTCTAGCCGATCTCTTCCCAGGAGGTGGCGTTGCCCTCAAACGGGTCCGGCTCGGCCTCTTCCTGGTTCCCGACCTTCTGGTGAAACCTGCTGGCGATCATCTGGTAGGCCATCGCCTTGGGGATGCCCAGCTTGGTGAGCGACTTCACCTCGTCGGCCATCACCTTGTCCCGGGCGGACTCGACCGCGGCGAGCACCTCTTCGATCGAAGCCGTTCTCTTGGCCATACGCTCCAGATCATACCCACAAGGGATGCGGGCGAAAACCTGGAGCGGGCGATCCGTCTTCGCCGGGCCTTTAGACTGGTACCCGTCACTGTCGCGGCCGCATGTGGTGGGGGGTACGGATGCCGACCGACTACGCTCCCGACAAGATCAGAAACGTGGTCCTCATGGGCCATTCGCACGATGGCAAAACCATGCTCGCCGAGGCCATGCTCTTCGCCGCCGGCGCCATCCCCAGGCTCGGCTCGCCCGACCAGGCGACCGCCACGACCGACTTCGAGCCCGAGGAGCAGAAGCGGAAGATCTCGATCAACCTCGGGGTGGCTTTCGCCGAGCACAACGGCTTCAAGATCAACATCCTCGACGCGCCCGGCTTCTTCGACTTCGCCGGCCAGGTGCTGAGCGGGCTGCGCGCTGCGGAGGCCGCGGTCGTGGTCGTGGGGCCCAGCCCGCAGATGGCGGTCGGCACCGAGGTCGCCTGGGAGCACTGCAACCGGACCAGCAAGCCGCGCATCGTGGTGGTCAACAAGCTGGACAAGGAGAACTCCGACTTTTACGGCGCCGTGGCCGCGATGCGCGACCACCTCTCGCCGCGGCCGTTTCCCCTCCACCTGCCGATCGGCTCGGAGCACGAGTTCCGAGGCATCGTCGACCTGCTCCACCTCAAGGCCTTCATCTCGACCCCCGACGGCAAGGGCGGCGAGGCGCCGATCCCGGACGACATGCAAAAGCGCGTGGAGGAGTACCGGGGGCAGCTCATCGAGGCCGCCGCCGAGAGCGACGACTCGCTGCTCGAGAAGTACCTCGACGCCGGCACCCTGAGCGAGGAGGAGATCCAGCGCGGCCTGCGCGAAGGGATCCTCGAGGGCAAGGTCGCCCCGGTGATCTGCTGCTCGGCGACCAAGCTGCTCGGAGTCCGGACCCTGATGTCGACGATCACCGAGCTCATGCCGCCGCCGGCGGTGGAGCCCGACAAGCCCGCCAAGGCGTTCATCTTCAGCACCGGCGGCGACCAGTTCGGGCGCGTCAGCTACTTCAAGGTCGTCGCCGGCTCGATCAAGGTCGACGCCCACCTGCCGAACCTGACGCGAGGCGGCGAGGAGCGGCTCGCGCAGATCTTCTACCCGCGGGGCAAGGAGCACGTGGCCGCCACGGAGATCCGCGCAGGCGACATCGGCGCGGCGACCAAGCTGGCCCATGCCCTCACCGGCGACACGCTCGGCCTGAAGGACGGCGGCCCGCTGCCGCCGCTCGATCTGCCAGGCCCGGCTTTCAGCCTGGCCATCACGCCGAAGACTCACGGCGACGAGGAGAAGATCTCCAGTGGTCTGGCGCGGCTGAGCGAGGAAGACCCGACCCTCCATGTCGAGCGCGTCGAGGAGACCAAGCAGCTCGTGATCGCCGGCCTGGGCGACGTGCACCTGGACGTGACGCTCGAGAAGCTCAAGCGTAAGTACGGCGTCGACGCGACCACCTCCACCCCGCGCGTGGCGTACCGCGAGACGGTGCACGGCCATGCGCGCGCCGAGGGACGCCACGTCAAGCAGTCCGGCGGCCACGGCCAATACGGGGTCTGTGTCATCGAGGTGGCGCCCACCGCGCGTGGCGAGGGGTTCGTGTGGGAGGACAAGATCTTCGGCGGCGCCATCCCCCAGAACTTCAGGCCGTCGGTCCAGAGGGGCATCGTCGACAACATGGCCAAGGGCGTGGTGGCCGGGTATCCGATGGTGGATGTCCGGGTGACGCTGGTGGACGGCAAGTACCACACGGTCGACTCCAACGACATGGCGTTTCAGATCGCGGGTTCGCTGGCCATCCGCCACGCCGCCCTCGACGCCGGGCCGGTGCTGCTCGAGCCGCTGGTCGAGGCCACCATCCGGGTGCCGGAGAAGAACCTGGGCGACATCATGTCCGACATCAACGGACGGCGCGGGAAGATCCTCGGCACCGAGCCGGACGACGGCTACCAGTACGTCAAAGCGACCGTACCCGAGTCGGAGATGCTGCGGTTCGCCCTGGACCTCCGGTCGATCACCCAGGGCCGGGGCAGCTTCCAGAAGAAGTTCTCGCACTACGAGGAGATGCCGGCGCACCTGGCCAAGGGCATCATCGAGGAGTTCCAGAAGCAGCACGAAGCGGCTGGTTAGTGGTTCGACCGCCGGACAGCTCTAGTATCCGGACGTGAGCCCGTCCAGCGCGCACGACGTCTGCGTCATCGGCGGCGGCGTAACCGGGGCGGGGATCGCGCGCGACCTCTGTTTGCGTGGGCTGTCGGTGCTGCTGCTCGAGAAGGGCGATTGGGGTGGCGGGACCAGCGGCGCCTCGAGCTGGATGATCCACGGCGGACCTCGCTATCTGGAGTTCGACTGGGACACCACCCGGACCTCGACCAAGGACGCCGGATACATCGTCTCGATCGCGCGCAACCTGGTCTACCGCGTGGTGTTCCTGATCCCGGTCCTCCCGCACGATCGCAACAACATCGAGCGGATGGAGACCGCGATGGAGGTCTATGACCGCTTCCAGCCGCTCAAGAAGGCACACCCTCACCGCCGCCTGAGCCGCGCCGAGGCGCTGCAGGCCGAACCGGGCCTCACTCCGGACCTGATCGGCGCGGTGACCATGGAGGAATGGGGCGTCGACCCGCACCGGCTGGTGTACGCCAACGTCCAGGACGCGGTCGCCCACGGCGCCCGCGCGCTCAACCACACGCGAGTCGTCGATTTGGTGCGAGATGGAGGCAAGGTGATCGGGGTCCGCTACCGCGGGCCTGACGGCGTGATCTCGGAGGCACGCGCGCGGGTGGTCGTCAACGCCACAGGGCCGTGGTCGCCGGAGGTGAGCGGCATGGCTGGGGTGCCGGTCCAGCTGCGACCGGCCAAGGGGATCCACATCATCTACCCCCACCGCATCTCGAACTTCTCGATCAGCGCGGAGTCGATCGACGGCCGCGACCTGCTCATGGTCTCGCACAGCGGATTCACGCTGCTCGGGACCACGGACGACGATTTCTACGGCGACCTGGACTCCATCGACGTGCTGCAGGATGAGGTCGACTACCTGCTGCAAGGGATCGAGAGGGTGTTTCCGACGATCCGCCGGTACCGACCTGTGCGCACGACCACCGGCGTGCGCCCGACGCTCTATAAATGGAGGCGGTACGAGGACGAGCTCTCGCGGCGGTACGAGGTGATCGATCACGCCGGCGAAGGCGTCGAAGGTTTCGTCACCATCGCAGGCGGCAAGCTTTCGATGTACCGGCTGATGGCGGAGCAGACATCGGATGCCGTGTGCCGCAAGCTGGGACACCAGGCGCCGTGCACCACCGCGACCCGGCCCCTGCCTGGAAACGAGTCGGACGTCGAGCCGCCCGCCGACCTCGCGCGGCGCTGTGGAGTCCCCGCGCTCGCGGCGGTGAAGCTGCAGACGCGCCACGGCTCCAACGCGGGCAAAGTGCTGGAGGAAGGCGGCACGGGTCGCTTGCTGTGCCGCTGCGAGCCGATCACCGAGGCCGAGTTGACGTTCGCGACACGCCACGAACAGGTCCGGTCCCTCGCCGATGCGTTTCGGCGAGTAGGCCTGGCCGGAGGTCCCTGCGCCGGAGCCGCGTGCGTGATGCGCGCCGGTGAGGTGATCGGCCACGAGCTCGGTTGGAGCGCATCGCAGAGGTTCGAAGCCGTCCGGGAGTTCGTGCAGGGCTCGTGGCTCGGGCGCGCGCCGGTCCTCGGGCATGCGGGATGGGTGCAGGAAGAGATGGCACAGGGCGCGATGAGAGGCTTGAAGGCCTGATGGGACGCGCAGACTCGCTGGTCAAGCTCGCGTGGGCGTACGGCCTGCACCAGACGCGACGGCGCATCACGCGTCAGCGGTCCGAGCTGACGGACCTTCTCGACACGTATGCGGCCGACGGCATCAGGGCGCTCGAGCCCGCGGAGCGTGAGCGCCACCCGGGCATGGTCGGTTGCATCAACTGCGGCCTGTGCGCGTTCGCCGCCGGACGAATGGGCAGATCGCGGCTGCCTGACGTCGCGGCTTCCTACATGCGCCTTTACGCGCGGCTGGGTGCGGCGTCCTCAGATGTCGAAGGTGACGATCCCGACCTGGGGGCTGCGGCCGCGGCCTGCCCGGTGGGAGTGCCGCTCGCAGAGGTGGCGGCGATCGTGCGGCGGTTGAGCCAGGGCTGAGGCCGAGGAGCCACGCGCCAGGCCGCGGCTCCCATCCGGATCACCGGTCGAACCGGCTCCGCACAGCGATGATCCAGATGCCTGCCCATCTCCTGGCGTGGCCGCATCCCGGCGATTGACGCGCCAAGGGCAACCCCGCGCGCCCTGCGTGACGCTGAACGGAGCGGTGGGCGTGAGACCTCAGGGGGTTGCTAGTTATCCACATTCTGTATACAGTCTGGGGATATCACACTACATCTAGCGCCAATGGTCAAGAAGTTGTTTCGGCCGCTCCGTCGCTGGCCCGCGGTTGAAGCGCTCCTCGCCCGGGTGGCGGGCCGGTTCAGGACGTGGCCCGCGGACGATTTCGTGGGCGCGTCGGTGGGTACGGGGATGGCAGGCGCCGCCACGTTTCCCCCTCCCGTCGAGCCGTTGCGCCCGCCCCCGCCGAGCTCGATGGCCCCGGCGACGTTCGAGATGCGGTTCATGAAGCTGCATTCGGAGGGCAGGTTCGACGAGATGTGGGACATGCTCGCCGAGGACGCGCAGCGCGCGTGGGGAGGACGCGAGTCCTTCATGCGTGACATGCCTCGGCTCGACGACGGTACGGAGCTCCTCGACATGCAGCCGGTCAGCGTCGCCGTCCTCGAGGGTTGGACCGACCAGGCGCACCAGCGCACGTACAGCAACGTCGCGCAGCTCGTGATGCGCTACCGCATTCGCCAGCAGTGGCGAGAGTGGACATTCGACCGCCAGGTTCATCTCGTCCCGGCCGCGGGAGGATGGCGCACATTGTGCTACCCGACAAGAGGTAGAGTCGCGGCAAGCCGCTGATATAGTGGGTTTCAGGCCATGCTTCAGCAGACCATCGAAGAGCAGGAGCGCGACATACGCTGGCATCGCCGGAGAAAGCGCGCGATGACGCCGCGTCACCTGCTCCAGGAATCCGATGAGCTCCTCTACTGGGTCGAGGAATGCGTCGTGCAGGAGATCCGCATCGTCCCTGGTTGGTTGATATCGCGATTGATGGTGGTCCTTCGCCACGCGCACCCCGAGCTGCCTGGGCGGCTGGGACGCGAGCGCCGGCCCGGACCGGTGATGGAGATCATCTACGACGCGCAGGCCGCTTTGATGGACCAGGCGTGCCGCAGCCGCGGCCCCGCGGAAGTGATTCCGCTGTTCGCCCGCGCTCGCGAGCGGATGCTCAGAGACGCGACCGTATAGCTCCAACCCAGTGAAGGTCGACCTGCACCTTCACTCCAACTTCTCCCACGACGGACGCAGCTCGCTGGAAGAGCTGGTCGCCCGCTGCAAGGAATGCGGCCTCGACCGCATCGCCCTCACCGACCACAACACCGTCGAAGGAGCGATCACACTGGCCCAGATGGCCCCGGAGCTTGCGATCGTCGGAGAGGAGGTCAAGACGCTCGAGGGCGAGGTCGTCGGGCTGTTCATCACATCGCGAGTGGCTCCGTATCTACCACCCGAAGAGGTCATGGACCTCATCCACGGCATGGGCGGGCTGACGTACATCCCGCATCCGCTGGACCGGCGGCGCGCCAACTTCTCGGCTGAGCGAATGGCCGAGCTGGCGGACCGCATCGACATCATCGAGACCTACAACCCGTGGTGCGAAGCGGCTGTGAACCAGGCGGCCGCGCGCCTCGCCGAAGACCTGGGCAAGGTCACGGCCACCGGCTCGGATTCGCACGCGGCGCACGAGCTCGGCCGCAGCTGGATGGAGGTGGATGCGTTCGGCGATCCCCAGGATTTCCTGGAAAAGCTGAGGTATGCGCGGCACGTGGTCACCGCCAGCAGCGGCACCGGGCGACGTGCCTGATCCTCTCGAGCTGCTCGTCGTGGGCTCGATCGCCCTCGACACGCGAGACGGTCCGTTCGGGCAGGTCAAGGAGGAGCTCGGGGGCTCGGCGGTCTACTTCGCGCTGGCGGCCAGCCTGATCGCTCCGGTCAAGGTCGTCGCACCGGTCGGTGTCGATGGCTCGAAGCGGGTCGCGCGCGCCTTCGAGGGCCGCGCCATCGACACCACGGGCGTGGAGATCCTCGAGGCACCCACCTACCGCTGGAAGGCGCACCAGGAGCACGGGCACAACGTGGACCTGGGCAGCACCGACCACATCTACGATGCTTGGGAGCCGGCCATCCCGGATGGCTTCACGGGCTGGGCCTTCGTCGGATCGATGCGGCCGGACCGGCAGGCGCAGGCGATCAAGATGCTCTCGGGAGCGCGACTGGTGGCGGCGGACGCGATGCTCTCTTACGTCCACCGCCGCCCGGAATCGAAGGACGTGCTGCGCCGGACCGGCTGGTTCTTCTGCAACCTGGAGGAGTTCGGCGCCCTGGGTGGCAAAGAGCCGGAGGAGTTCCGGCGGCAGTGGTGGCTCGACGGTCTCGTGCTGAAAGCCGGGGCTGCCGGCGTCACGGCCTACACCGCTGACGGCAGCTTTCACGTGCCCGCGGTCAAAGGTCGGCCGGTCATCGACACCACCGGGGCGGGCGACGCGCTGGCGGGCGGAATGCTGGCGCGTTGGGTCAGCACTGGAGCGGAGCGCGCCGGGCTGGCGGATGCACTTGCGTGCGGGGTCGCCTGCGCATCGCTCGCCATCGAATCGATCGGGACGCGTGGTATCGGTACGGCAACGCCGAAACTGCTTCAAGGACGTCTCGGGGAGGTCGCCGCGTGCATGCGGAACGAATCCTGATCATCGATGGCGACCTGGTCGACCAGGACGTCGATGCGATCGTCAACGCCGCCAACAACGACCTGGTGCTGGGCGCCGGAGTCGCCGGCGCGATACGCCGCAAAGGAGGACCGTCGATCCAGGCGGAATGCGACGCGCTCGGTCCCATCAGAGTCGGCGAGGCTGCGATCACCGGCGCGGGCGAATTGTCCGCGCGACATGTGATTCACGCAGCGAGCATGGGTCTGGGAGGACGAACGACGAGGACGTCACTGACCTCCTCGATGCACCACGTGTTTCGACTGGCGCGCGACAACGGCGTGAAAACCATCGCGATCCCCGCGGTCGGGACGGGCATCGCGGGTTTTCGGATGAATGAGTGCGCCCGCGTCATGGCCGAATGTTTGCGCACCTCGCAACAGCAGGGTTGGGAACCCGAAGAGGTCCGCTTCGTGCTGTTTGGGGCAGCCTCAAAACAGGCTTTTGAGGCTCCGTTTTGGGCCGCATTCGGGCCCACCTCCAGCCCCGTGATCTGAATTCGAGCTGAACTGGGGTTGTGCTGGGTAAAGACGCGCCCCTAGAATGGGCTAGTCCGACCCCGCACAGAATCTCGTATAAGGACGGTGACCAGTTGGAAGGCTACTGCTTGAAGGACAAGAGAAAGGTCGAAATGAAAGACCCTCAGCCGATCACGATGAAGAATGGCAAGCCGGCAACAGTTGGGACATGCCCACACTGCGGC
>DATKSS010000063.1:0-12608 GCA_035531515.1 Candidatus Dormiibacterota bacterium
GCCATCCTCAAGATCAGCCCCCGAAGGTCAGTTTCTAGCCGCGGTCGACCAACGTCTCGCCGCCGGCCAAAGGCTGCCCACTTCCGGCGCACCAGCTCCCGATGCCACCCCAGTACCGTCTCCGGTTCGACCAGCCCGCCCAACGCCGAGCGCGGAACCAGGCGATGGAAGGCGGCGATGATCAGGCGGTCGGCGGGCATAAGCTTCGGGCGCTTGACCTGCCGGCGCAAGACGCGCAGTTCATGCCGCAGCAGGAGCAGCTCAGCCTCGGGATCGTTTGGCCGAAACCGGACGTCAGCGATGTCCAGCGGGAGCCGCAGACATGAGTAGACCAATCCCAGCAGCATCGAGGTGGAGCGATCCTATCCGGTGCGGAACTTCAGCCGGGTAGCCAGCCTCCGACGAATAAGTGCGTCCCACACTCATCCACAGTCCCCCGAACTCGTCGTCCGCGGTGTTCGCGATGATCGTGAGGTCGCCCGCGGGGAGCAACGATTGGAAGACGGGGGCGAGCTTGGAGCGAACGGGACGCGGTTCAATATGGATCTAGTAGTTGATGCGGCTTCATTCGATCCTTAGGTCTCCGCCGTTTAGCCAGGTCGAGCTCTCAGCCGCTCCGTCAGAGGTGCGAACGAGAACATTGGCGGCCACTAAGTGGCGGTCGAACCAATCGACAATCCGTGGTGTCACTTGTGTCCAGTAGCGGTCGTATGCGGCGTAGTGCGTGGTGTGTCGCTGCATCACAAGTTCCTTCGGCCCCTGCGCCGCCTCGTAGAGCGCGACCGCGTGGTCCGTTGGGGTGGTCGCATCGTCCTCGACGCCGATCACCATCAAAGGCGTGGTCAGCGTACGGGCCGCCTCGAGCGGGCGGTAGGCCATGATCTCGTCCGCCGCCGCGAGTGAGATCGCAGTCGGGATCCGAGTGTCGACATCGGCCTTGACAGTCGTCGTCTTCCGCTCCTCCGTCGGCACCATGATCTCCTCGCGGGGGTGCACCAAGCGACCGCGACCCTGCGTCACCCGCAGCCGGCGATCCTCGTCGAGCATCCGCAGGTAGGCGAGCCAGGCGTCCTCGCTCCGCATCCGGTGCAGCCAATCGCGCCCATCGGCGACGGGAACCTGGCATACCGCGGCGCCGACGCGAGGATCGGCCGCGGCCAGTAAGACGGCGTTACCGCCTCCGGTGCCGCCGGTGCCGAACACGCCGATACGGTTTGCTTGCACGTCCTCGCGGGTGGTGAGATACGTCACAGCGTTGACAAGGTCCTCGAACTGGTTGCGGGGCGAGAGCACGGAGCGGTCGCCCTCTGAGTCGCCGCAGCCGCGGTAGTCAAAAACGAGCACGCCGAAGCCCGCTTCGGCGAGTGCCTCGTGGTACCGGACATAGAGCTTGGCGTCCTTCAGGCCGAGCCAACCCGGGCCCTGTACGATGGCTCGGAGTTGGCCGCCATGAGTTTCCGGCGTGCACCACAACCCGGCCATCCGGCAACCCTCGCTAAAAAATCGAACCTCCTCCGTTCTCATCCCCCGCCTCCATAAACCAGATATTGGATACGTGAATGATGGCGAGGACCCCGCATGCGCTCTCCCGCCGGTCGAGCAGGTCCGGCCAGTCGCTTATTCGGCATCGCCGTGGCCGCCGTGTTCGACCAGTACCCTGAGCTCCCCGGCGACCTCATGCAGGTGCTGCTGGAGCCATGCCACCGCCGCGTTCGCGTCCCCTGCGGTGACATATTCAAGAAGGCGTCTGTGGCCCGGCTCGCGTCCCACGATCCGCCGGCGGAGCCAATAACGGCCGACGTCGCTCCGGAGTCGCTCGATCATGCTCACCAGCAGCGGGTTCTGGGCGGCGTCATACAGCTCACGGTAGAAAGCGATGCGAGTGTCGACGAATCTGTCGCCAGGGTTCTCATCGTCCACGTGGCGGGCCAGGCTTGTTAGGCGCCGGAGCCGCTCGGGGGTCATGCCGACGATGGCGAGACGCAGGGCATGGCTCTCGAGCTGGATCCGGATGTCGTAGATCTCGTCGATCTGCCGTACGGTAAGCGCTCGAACCACCGCACCGCGGTGGGGCCGCAGTTCGACTAGTCCATCTGACTCGAGCTGGAACAGGGCCGAACGCACTGGGATCCTCGAGATGCCAAGGCTCTCGGCGAGCAAATCCTGGCGTAGGTGCTGGCCCGGTGCGAGGACGCCGCTTAGAATGGCTTGGCGAATGACAGAGTAGGCCATGTCGCCGATGGTCTTGTACTGCGTGCGCGCCTGATTCACTATCTCCGCAAGCGTGGACTGCCCGGCGGCCGGCGCCTTAGTCCTCATCGCCATCTATGTCTCTCAACAGCCTCCACACGTGGTCAGACAACGCCGGTCGATCGCGAGCCCAGTTGTCGCAGCTGACGCGTCGCCCATCGGATCGCTCACGCCTTGGCACCGCCTAGCGCAGGACTCCGTTCAAGCCCTGCACGAGCAAAAGATGATCTCCACCGGGAAACCACCAGATCGGGGGACCCGACAGTCGACCACGTTAGGGTTGTGGAGCATATCGTCGTTGCATGCGCGCTCCTCGAGGAGCGCGGCGAGCCATTGGAGCCGGCGTCCTGCCCATGGGAGAGCGCTGGGTCGATCGACGGTCTCGATGATGCCGGTTCGGGCAGGCTGGTGGTTCGAGGGCACCGCTGCTAATGGTCGTGGTCGTTCTGTTCGGGTAAGACCCGTTCGTCACGGGTTGGAGCCCAGCGGTTGTGAGCACGATCGCGCGCTTGCGGGTCGCCCTGGGGATGCCCAGCGTGGTGCCGGAACTGGGAGTGCGGCGGCCAGCCGGGATGGGCCGGAGTGCCCAACGGAGGCGGTGGTTCGAGTCCCAGGTGTTCGGCAGGAGTTACCTGGAAAACCTGGTACAGCTCCTGCGCGGTGCAGCCATATGAGAGCAGCAGCTTTATCATCCAGCGATTCGCGGTGATCGGCGGCGGGTTCTGGAGCTGGTCGTAGTCCGAGCCGTAGATGCAGTTCTCCGCGCCGACCTCCTTGATCTGGCGCGCAGCGTACAGCGGGCCTGACTCATGTAGCGGGAAGGCCTGGGCTCCAAGGCCCGAGACCATTAGCTTGGCGCCAAGCTCAGCCTCCAAGCGCATCTGTTCGATCGAGTGCTTGGAATGGATGTGGGCGGGGTGGATCACCTCAAGTCGATTCACGCCCGCCATGCGGGCTTCCTGGAAGAGCAGGTGGGTGTCCTCGAATGGATAGTGGCCGCTGGCAAGGACGAGGTCGTTGGCGGCAACGATCTTAAGGATCTCCCTGACCTCAGGTAACAGTTTGCGATTTTCATCTAGGAAGGACAGGCCGTAGCCAGACCAGTCGTCGTACACCACCCGACGATGGTGATAGCTGTCCACCATCGGCATCCAGACGTACTTCATCCCCGGGAAGCCGAGGCACTTGCGCACGGCGTCGGGATTGAAACCGCCCTGAGGATAGTTGAGGGTGACACCGCCGAACACCTGCGCCGGCCGCAGTCCGCGCTCTTCCGCATACCGGTTGTTCAGTTTGCGGACCAGCGCATTGCGCGAGGCGCTGGGCGTGTACCAGGTCTTGAAGACAAGAGCACGGCACCCACTGTCGGTGAAGTCGTAGGCGATATCGTCCTCGAGCAACAGGCGCTCGAACGGGTCCGAGCCCCCGTGCACGTGGGTGTCGATCGAGTTGGTCAGGATTTCGTCGACGTCCTGCTCGGTGTACTTGGCTCCAGCCAGGAAGCGTGTGTATTGGATATTGGTCCACTGGGCCTGAAGTCGGACCAGGTAACTGTGAACTTCATCCGAGACAGCGGCGTCGGGCCGCGTCAGCTTCTTCAGCCGCTCGACGCGGTCGTCAGGTACCTCGATTTTCAGGATCTCGGAAATGCTCAGCCCTTCCTCGGGCTTCACGCTCGAACGTTTCTTGTCATGGTCGGTCACCGGTTCCTCCTTCGAGTTGCGGACAAGCTGGGCATCATCTGCAGCGATGGCCGAATTGCTGGCACGCTCAAGGCTCGTTCGCCGCGAACCAGAACCAGGTGTTTCGAATCGTGTTGGCGAAGAGCCTGGGCCTTGCCCCGACTGGCACATCGATCGGTCGCGGCGTGCCGGCCTGCGACGCCTGCAGCTGGCGGCGCGCGCACTGGTCGAGCGGGAACATGACGGCCACGGCCTCGCGGATGTCGACCCCGACAGCGGTCGCCCCGTGGGCGCGCATGACGCGGCCGCGCTCCGACGAATTGATCTGGTGGTGCTCGGAGTAGATCGTCACCGCCGGCGCAAATAAGGCGCCATAGTGGTGGACAGCCACCACGGGAACGTCGGCAACGCTCAACGCGACCGGGGCCTCGCGGTGGCAGTGCACGATCGCTCCCACGTCGGCGCGGGCCCGAAAGATCTCGGTGTGGAGGTAGACCTCGTCTGGCGGCTCTTGGCCATCGGTCCAGGTTCCTGTGGCCAGGTCGACTTCGACCAAGTCCTCGAGACCCAGCGCGCCCAGACCGCCGATGCCATGCTCGCCATGAAGGTGACGCGGCACCAAGTAAGCGCCTCGACCGCGGATCCGGACCGCGATGTGGCCCGTGTTGAGTTCGAACAGCCCCATCTTTTGCACAGCCCGGATCCCGGTGAGGAGCTCATGGCGAAGGCCGTCCACTTAGTGAGTCGTCCAGGCGGCGATGACATCCAGGTCGGGATGGGCCTTCAGAAAGGCCGGCGTGGTTACCATGTAGCTATCGGCGAGTTGCGGGAGGTCGGTCGCGACGGCCGATAGCTGGTTGAAGCCGTTGGCCTTCAGCGTGATCCAGCCATCGAAGTGGACGAAGGTGGCGTCGATCTTGCCGGCAAGGAGCGCGGCACTACGGACACTTGCACCACCTGAGGTCACGATATTCACCTTGGCTGGGTCGATTTTGTACTTTGCCTCCAGAGCACCCAGCATCAAGGCCTCGAGGCCATGCGTGTTCGATAACGCGAAGCTGTGGCCGGAGAGCTGGCTAATGTTGGAAACGTCCTTACCACCTACCATATGGTGCGGACTGCCTGGGGATCGCCCGTGAGGTTGTCCAGAGTGACAGTGGCACCCCAAGCGCGCAGCTGCTTGACGACCAGGTAGGCGGTGGTGTCGCTGATGGTCGGGTCGGATCCGACCGAGAAGGTCAGGGTAGCGCCCTTGAGGTTGGGCGTCCCAGTGGTGGTCCCCGTGGCGGTCCCCCTGCCGCCGTCACCACAAGCCACAACCAAAAGGCTGACGGCGGCAACCGCTAGATAACGGCGAACCTCAAGAACTCGGGCCATGACACTCACCTCTTAATGTCCCGCCCCAAATGGAAACGGATCGTTGGTCATCAAGGAGCATATATCCAATATCCAAACAGTGGGTAGCCAATTCGAGGTTGGGGTCAAACGCTGATTGAGGAGCTGTAGGAGGGCAAAAGTAAAGTCCGGACCAGGCCCTGCAGATTGACTTTTGCCCCCCAACCCGTACCGATCAAGTCTCGAGGCGTGGCCGACATCGGGGCTGTTTACCGACGCGACCGACTCGGCGGGCTCATTCACGGGTACGAGATCGCCACATGACGATGGAATCGGGTTCTCGGCACCCACACGCTCCGGTGCGATTCGCGACGAGGGAATGCACAGAATGGACTATGGATCCAATCCACGATATGATTCCGTTGGATGCCTGAGACCTGGCGCGACGTTGTGCCGGAAGCCGACCTCAAGGTCTATGCCGCGGCGGGCTATGGAGAGCGCGGCAAGCCTGGCCGCCGGCCCGCGGTGATCGTGATCGACGTCACCTACGGCTTCGTCGGCCGGGAGCCGAAGCCGATCCTGGAGTCGATCAAGGACTATCCCAACTCCTGCGGTGAGGACGGTTGGAAGGCCCTCGAAGCGATCGCGCCGGTCCTAGCCGCCGCTCGCGACGCAGGCGCGCCCGTCTTTTATACCGGGGGTCTGACCGAGCAGTTCGCGCTTAACGCCGGACGCTGGCGCGAGAAGCACCCGAGGACGCTGAGCCAGCCGTCCGACGCGCACCGGATAGTCGAGGAGCTGCGGCCGGGCGAAGAGGACGTGATCGTTCGGAAGACGAAGCCGAGCGCCTTCTTCGGCACCCCGCTGGTCTCGAACCTCGTAGACCTCGGAGTCGACACGCTGGTTGTCACCGGCTGCACCACTTCCGGTTGCGTGCGCGCGACCGTGATCGACTCCTTCTCTTACGGCTTTCACACCGTGGTCGTCGAGGACGGCGTCTTCGACCGCGGCCGCCTCAGCCACGCCGTGAACCTCTTCGACATGGAGCAGAAGTACGCGGACGTGCTTCCTTCCAGCGCGGTCGCCGCCTACCTCACCACCACCATCCAGCGGGAGAACGCATGACAACTGAATTCGGAGTCCTACTCCTCCACTTCGGCCACACCGCCAGCAAGGAGGCGGTGGTAGACCAAGCGCCTCAGCTGGAGGAGTGGGGCTTTAACTCGGTCTGGACCCGCGACCACCTCGAGTTCCAGCCCCACGGCTTTGAGAAGCCCAGCACGATCTTCATGGAGCCCTTCACCACGCTGACGGCGATCGCGGCGATCACCACACACCTGAAGGTCGGCACCGCCACCACGATCCCCTTCCGCCACCCGCTCGTCACGAGCCAGCTCTACGGCGGCCTGAGCGCCATCGCCGGCCCGGGCCGCGTGATCGCCGGGATCGGTGCCGGCGCCCCCAAGAAGCCCTTCACCGCGACCGGCATCCCCTACGATCAGCGCTTCACGGCTGTGAAGGAGCTGGCCGAGATCCTGCGCCTGACCTGGTCCACGCCCAACGCCTCCTATCAGGGCGAAATGTACCAGTTCGAGAACGTGACCATCGACCCCCACCCGCCAGCTGACACGCCGATCTGGTACGGCGGCTCCACCCCGGCCTCGGTCCGCCGCGCCCTCGAGTACTGCGACGGCTGGTTCCCCGGCCGCTGTCCTCTCAAGAGCTTCGACAAGTACCTGGCGAGGGTCCGCAAGGGCGCGGAGGAGCAGGGCCGCCACGTGGCCGCGGCGATCATTCCCTGCATCTCGATCGCCAGGAGCCGCGAAGAGGCTGTGGCGGCGGTCGACGTGGAGGGCCTGCTCGAGGAGGCCCACGAGCGCAAGTTCTGGGACGGTCCCTTCGAGACCGCCGACGACCTGGACGGCATCCTCATCGCCGGGACGCCGGACGAGTGCATCGGCGAGATCAAGAAGTTCGTCGACCGCGACGTCGACCAACTGGTCTTCGACTTCCGGCTGCGGCCCGACGACTACAAAGAGCAGGTGGCCTGGCTGGCCCGGGACATCCTGCCGGCCGTGCGCGAGCTGGCGGCCGCAAAGGCGGCCGTGTGAGCGAGCGCAGGGAGGTATGGTTCCACTCCGGCGGCCACCGCCTCAGCGGCTGGCTGACCCCCGGCGAGGCAGAGGGCCGCAGGCCGGCCCTGGTCTTCTGCCCCGGCTACACGGGGACCAAGTTCGCGGCTTTCTATCAGCCGTACGTGGAGCGCCTGACTTCCGCCGGTTACACGGTCCTTCTGATCGACTACCGCGGCTGGGGCGACAGCGAGGGCGAGCGCGGCGCGATCTACCCGCTGGAGCAGGTCGCGGACATCCGGAGCGCCCTCAGCTACCTGGAGTCGCTGGAGGAGGTGGACCCAGACCGCCTGGGCGTGATAGGCGTGAGCTTCGGGGCCGGCCACGCCTCCTACGTCGCCGGCGTCGACCCTCGGGTGCGCTCTGCGATCGCCATCAGCGCGGTCGGCCACGGCGGCGACTGGCTCCGCCAGATGCGCCGCGAGTACGAGTGGCAGGAGTTGCTCGACCGCCTGGCCGAGGACCGGCGCCGGCTAGCGGCGACCGGCGAGGTGACCTGGGTCGACCCGACTGAAGAGATCATGGTCTCGACACCCGAACGCCGGGCCACCACGGTGAAGGGCGCCGTGCCCGCGGACAAGGTCGCGACCCAGACGCCACTCCAGTGCGCGCAGGCGATCATCGACTACCGCCCGCTGGACCTGGTCGCGCGAATCGCGCCCCGGGCAATCCTCTGGTTCGCGGTGGAGCGCGACTCGGTGGTCGCGCCGGACCACTCGCGCCGGATGTATGAGGCGGCCTCCCAGCCCAAGCGCCTGGTCCTACTGCCCGGCCGCGAGCACTACGCCGCCTACCTGAGCCACTTCGACCGGATCATGGCCGAGACGCTGCCCTGGCTCGCGGAGCACCTCGCCGCGACGTGAGCGCGACCGCCTCCACCCTCTTGAGGCTCCGCGACGTCAGCGTCGGCTTCGGCGCCGGCGCGGCGGCGACGACGGTGCTGAGCGGCATCAACTTAGAGGTGGAGCGCGGCCAGTTCATCACGATCGTGGGGGCCAGCGGTAGCGGCAAGACCACCCTGCTCCGAGCCATCGACGGGCTCATCCCCTGCCTTTCCGGCGAGGTGGCACTGGACGGCCGCGCGGTTCGGGGGCCGGGCAAGGAGAGGGCCTTCGTCTTCCAGGCCGACTGCCTGCTGCCCTGGCGAACGGTCCTCGACAACGTCGCCTTCTCGCTCGAGGTCCAGGGCACCGTCCGCCAACAGGCTCGCGAGACGGCGTTGACGTACCTCGAGCTGACGGGTCTGCGCGACGCCGCGGCGAAGTTCCCCGGCGAGCTCTCGGGCGGGATGCGCCAGCGCGTCAACCTGGCTCGCGCGCTGGCCGTTGACCCCGAGATCCTGCTCATGGACGAGCCCTTCGCGGCCCTCGACGCGCAGACCCGGGAGGTAATGCAGATCGAGCTGCTGACGATCTGGCAGAAGCGCCGGAAAACGGTTCTCTTCGTGACCCACCAGCTCGACGAGGCCGTCTATCTAGGCGACAGGGTCGTCGTCCTCTCAGCCATCCCCGGGCGCATCCGGGCCGTGGTCGAGGTCGACCTGCCGAGGCCTCGCCCGCTCGAGTTGAAGCACACCCCGGACTTCAACGCGAGAGTCGACAAGGTCTGGGGCCTGATTCGCGACGACGTCATGCGCGAGCGCCGGGTCTGAACCCCGAGATCAAAAGGAGTTAGCGATGAGAAGGTTGTTTGATCGGAAGCTTTTGGGAGGGCTGGCCGTGGCGCTCCTCGCCGCCTGCGGCGGCTCCAGCGCCGTAGCGGGCTCACAGCCAAACGAGACCCACCCCGTGAAGCTGGCCTTCTCGGCCGCGGTGCCGCAGGTCCAGAAGGTCCCGACCATCATGGCGATGGACGCGCTCAAGGCCCAGGGCCACGACACCAGCATCACCTACCTGCAGCAGTCCGAGGACCCGGTCCAGGCCGTCGTCCGCGGCGACGACAACTTCGGCAGCGCCGCCACCAGCACCGTCTTCGCCGCCATCGCCCAGGGCATCCCCGTCAAGGCGATCCTGCAGGCGCAGCGTCCCGACTACGTGCTGGAGGCGCCGGTCAGCGTTACCTCTCCCGCAGGCCTCGACGGGCTCAGGGTCGGCATCCACGCGCAGGTCTCCTCGACCGCCCTCTACACGGCGCTGGTGATGCAGAAGTACCCGAACGCCAAGCCCAAGATCCTGGTCGTCCCCGGCTCCGCCAACCGCATCCGGGCCATGGTCGCCGGCCAGCTGGACGCCTCCATGATCCAGCTCCCCGACCTCCCGACCCTCGACAAGCTGGCCCCCGGCAAGTTCCACGACATCTACGACGTCGCCAAGGAGCGCCCCGACCTCATAGACGCCGTCATTTTCACGCGCACCGATCTCATCGCCAGCGATCCGACCCTTGTGAAGCAGTTCATCACCGCCAGCCTGCAGGCCAACCGCAAGGTCTACACCGACGTCCAGGGCTTCGCCAGCGAGATCGCCAAGGTCGTCCCTAACACCACCGCTGAGCAGGCGGCCGTGTTTGCCAAGCTCTACACCGACTCCAAGGTCTTTCCGCGGGACGGCGGGCTGCTCGCCGCGGACGTGCAGACGATCCTGAAGGCGCTCACCGACAGCGGCCTCCTGAAGCAGGTCCCGGCCGCCTCGGCGGCCTACGACCGCGGGCCTCTCGACGAGGTGCTGAAGGCGATCGGAAAGTGACCGAGCGGCGGCGTCGGGCGGCGGTCCTCGCCGTCCGCGCCGCCATCCTGGCGGGGCTTGCCCTGGCCTGGGAGTGGCTCGGCCGGGCGGGGGGAGGCTTCTTCTTGCCGCCCCTGACGCTGACCCTCGGCCACCTCGCCGCCATGGCCCTGAACGGGACGCTAGGCACCGCCCTCCTCACCAGCAACGCCGCGCTCGGGATCGGACTTCCGGTCTCGATCCTGGTCGGCGTCCCAGCCGGCCTCCTACTCGGCCGGCGCCGGCTCCTGGACCGCGCCTTCAGCTACTGGCTGGACGTCGCGCTGGTGATCCCGATGATTGCCGTCGTCCCGGCCATCATCGTGGCCCTCGGGCTCACCCTCACCGCCCGAGTCGCCGTGGTGATGCTCTTCGCGCTGCCGGTCATCGCGCTCAACGCGCGGGCGGCCGTGCGCCTCATCGACGTCGACCTGACCGAGATGGCGCGCTCCTTCTGCGCCCGCCCCCTCCAGGTCTGGACGAAGATCATCCTGCCGGCGGCGCTGGGGCCGCTCTTCGGAGGCCTGCGCCTCGGTCTGGCGCGCGGGATCTCCGGGATGATCGTGGTCGAGCTGACCCTGATCCCGGCCGGGATCGGCGGCCTGATCTCCGGCTACCGCTCCCGCTTCGCGGCGGCCGACCTCTACGCGGCCACGCTCACGATCGTCCTCGAGGGCGTCGTCCTGATCGCCGTAGTGCAACTGCTGGAGGGCCGGCTCGCCCGCCGGCTGGCCGGGCTGTGACCAGGCTCCTCCAGTCGTACCCGCAACCTCTCAGTGCGGCGGCGGTCGTCGCGGGCTGGGAGCTGGCCGCCCGGCTTCTCCATCCTGCCTGGCTGCCTCCTGCCTCCGCCGTCGCGGTCGACTTCTGGCAGCTGATCAGGTCCGGCCAGCTGCTACTGCTGGGAAGCACCGTGCGCACCCTGGCTCTGGGTTTGCTCATCGTCTTCGCGGCCGGGGCGCTGCTCTCGCTTCTGGTCGGCCTCTCCCGGGTGATGGACGAGGCGCTGGCGCCCTTCTTCAACGCGGCTCTCTCGATCCCGACCATCGCCCTGGTCCCGGTCTTCATCCTGCTCTGGGGCCTCAGCGACGCGACCCGGGTGGCGACCGTTGTTTCCTTTGCGCTGGTCCCGCTGGTGGTGACCTGGGCGGTCGCCGCCCGTGACCTCCCGGGCCAGCTGCTGGAGATGGCGCGCTCCTTCGGGGCAAGCCCCGCCCAGCGGCTTCGCTTCGTGATCCTGCCGGCCGGAGCCCCGGTCCTGATCGTCGGCGTGCGGATCGCCGTCGTGCAGGGCATCAAGGGGGTCGTCAGCGCCGAGATCCTAATCGGGGTGATCGGGATCGGCCAGCTCCTGCAGCAGGCGACCCTGACCTTCGACCTGGCCCGCCTCTACGCCCTCATCCTGACGCTCGTGTTCCTTTCGGTGATCAGCTACCTGCTGCTCGACGCCCTCGAGCGGCGCACCTCCCGGAGGACAACCCGTGACTAGGGACGCCACGCCGCCCTCCGCCGTGGCCGAGCTCCTCCGCGAGTCCAGCGTCCGCTACACGAGCGTCCGGGAGCTCGTCTACTCGACCCTCAAGAAGGCGATCCTGAGCGGCGTCGTCCCGCCCGGCGGCCTGCTCCGGCAGGAGGAGCTGGCGGACTCGCTAGGCGTCTCCCGCAACCCCGTCCGGGCGGCGCTCCTGCAGCTGGAGGCGGACGGCCTTGTCCAGCTCCGGACGCACCGGATGGCGACGGTCACCATGCTCACCGAGAAGCAGATCAGGGACATCTACGCGACCCGGGCCCTGCTCGAGACTCAAGCGATCAAGGAGGTCGTCCGCTTGCTCGACGCCGACCGGCTCGAGCGGCTCGAGCAGCTGGCGCGAGAGGCCGACTCGGAACAGGCGGGCGAGCACTTCGTGGACGCGGTCTTCCTGTTCTGGGACGAGTTCTACGCGGACCTCGAGAACCGGGTCCTGGCGGACCTCATCAGGCGCTTGCGGCAGTCGGTGGGCCGCCATTGGCTGAGCCAGCGCCTGCGCCACCACCACGCCCACAGCCATGCGATGCTGCTGAGCCACGTCCGCAGGCGGGACGCCGAAGCTGCCGCCGCCTGGGTCGCCGATCACCTGCGCTGGGTGGTGGAGGAACACCTGGCCCAGACACAGGCCGAACTGGTGGGGCCGGGCCCGGCCCAACTGAGCAGCCGCTAGAGACCCGGCCGAGAAACGGCCTTCAGGAAGCATGGGCTGAGGCGAGCTGCGGCGCCGAAGGTGTGATGCGAGAAAAGTCCGTGAGTTCCCATTCATGCCCTCGGCAACCAGACCTAATCGGGTGCACGGCGAGTCCGATTGCCTGGCTACAACGTCCGGCTCGGCTTGTGGGGCTGTAGGGCGGCTAAAGTCGACCGGGATCAGCGAAGCCTCCGCGCCAGCGTTGTTCCTGGCGCCTGGTCCTGGGGCTGATATCCTCTCGCCGCGGTGTTGGGCTTCCTCGTGTTGATGCTTCGCGTCCTTATTGATTCC
>DATKSS010000064.1:0-32082 GCA_035531515.1 Candidatus Dormiibacterota bacterium
TGGGTCCACCGAGGGTGGGGTCTAAAGCGCGGCCTGAGCGCCGGACGGGGCAGACGATGGCCAAGGCCTTCGACATGCAGTGACCGGCGGCATTCATGGCGGTCTTGCCCTGGGCGACCTTTCGCAGGTAATGAGCGCGAACCGGATTGTGCCGGGTGTCGACGAGGGCCATCCGGCGGCGGCCGAGCGAATGTAGTCGTTGCCGGTCTCGGCCATGTGCGGCTGGTCACCGTCTTCTGGCCCTCGGGGCCTGAGCCCTGCTCCTTGGGATGCACGCTGGCGCAGGCGGCGAGCTGGTAGAAGTCCTCGAAGCGCCAGAAGGGGATTCGCCCGTGCGCTGCACAATGGCCCCCACCTCGTGGTCGTCAGGTGCGATGACTCGAAGGTAGACGTCGTAGCGCCGGGGGAGGGTTTCCTCACGTCGTGGGTGGAGTCCGGCACCCGCCCGGTATCCAGAAGTCAGTCGATCGGCCGCAATGTCAGCCTTAACGCACGACTCCACCTGGAAGCTCGCCACGCAGCGCACCCCGCTCGAAACGGTCGAAGGTTCCACGCCAGGATCTTTCGCGTCGGCCGTGGCCACGTCTGGCTGGACGAGGAATCCATGTCATAGGAGAGGGAGCCTTCGTCGGGTTCACCCCGTGGGGCCAGCCTTGGCCGGTCCAAGAGAGGGGTTTGCAAATGAGTTGAGAGCGACAATGCCGGGAACCGCATGGCACGCGCCGCTGGCAGATCAACCCCGGTCGAACGCCTCTCGACGGTCCTGACGACCATTGGGCTTGCCGATCTCGCCCGGATCGCGACCGGCCGGCGGTCGGTGGTCATTCTCAACTATCACCACGTCGAGCGGAAAGCGTTCGCGCGACACCTCGATTTCCTGCAGGAGCGCTACGAAATCCGGAACCTGGGAGAGGTCGTCAGTCCCGGCCTCCGGGGGGGATTCCCGGTTCGCCCCGGTCTCGCGCTGACCATGGACGACGGCTACCGGGACAACTACGACCAGGCACTCCCCGAGCTCAAGGCCCGCGGGCTTTCCGCCACCATCTTCCTGGTCACCTCGTACGTGGGCACGGGTCGCCGCCTTTGGTGGGACCGCCTCGATGAGGCACTTGTCCAACCGCAGGTTGCGGAGTTGCAGGTTGCCGGTAAGCCACTCCCTCTTTCCGATCCAGCGGAGGTCGGGCGCACGCGCACGCGCGTGGCCGCGCTGGCGCGGGGGCTGCCTCATGCGGAAGCGATGGCACTCCTCGACGACGTGTTCGCGCAACTACGCGCTCCCGAGGCCGGGGGCCTGGAACGCTCGGCGATCCTCGACTGGTCCCAGGTCGAGGAGATGAGCCGCAATGGGATCGGCTTTGGAAGCCATACCCTTACACACCCCATCCTGAGTCGCCTGGACGAGGCGGCGGCCAGGAACGAGCTCGAGGCGAGCCGAAACGAGCTGATCGATCGGCTCGGAACCCCGCCGTCGCTTCTCGCCTACCCGCACGGACAGGCCGGCGACATCGGCGAGGTCATCCCCGTGCTGGCCCGGCAGGCCGGCTACCGAGGGGCCGTCACCACGATCGGGGGCCGGTTCCGGCCTACCGATAATGCCTTCATGATTCCGAGGATCTCGGTCAACCCGGACGAATCGATGGACGTGCTGGCCCTCAAGGCCGGTGGCGTCTGGCCGTGGATCGCGCGGACCAAGGCGGCCCTTGCCCGCGCCGGGTGAGTTGACCGTCAGCTGGTGGGATGCCGGCTGGATCGAACGTCGGTCCATTAGGGGCGGGCTCGAGAGAGCGCTCCCCTACGTCAGCGGTGTCGTTCTGGATGCGGGGTGCGGCGACGGTCGCCACCGGAGTCTGCTGGCTTCCCGCGCGCGCCTTTACGTGGGTTGCGACATGGCTCCCAAGCCCGGTGTGTCAGTGCGCGCGGACGTCGCAGCCATGCCCTTCGGCGACTCATCGATTGACACGGTCGTGTCCGTCCAGGTCCTGGACGACCTGCCGGAGCCGGCCCGGTTCTTCGAATCGGCGGCGCGGGTCCTGAAGCCAGGAGGACACCTGGTGCTCACCGCACCCTTCTTCTGGCGAACCCACGACCTCCCGCACGACTATTTCCGGTTCACCGCCGCCGGCCTCACCTGGCTTGCCGAGCGCCACGGGTTTGAGGTGGTATGCCTTGATCCGCGTGGCGGGTTCTGGGCGACCAGCGGCCAGATGACCAGCCTCTACTTCTGGAGCATCCTCGGTCGCGGGCCAGCCAAGCCGGTAGCGACCGCGTTCTGCACCTTCATCCAGGCGCTGGCGCTGCTGCTCGAAGGTGTGCACCACGACCCTCGGCAGACCCTCGGCTATTCGATGGTGGCTCGAAAGCTTGCCGGCTAGCAATCGGGGATTCATGCGGGACGTCTCCCTGCTGACCTCGGCGACCCTGCTCAGCACCGCCATCTCCGGCGTCCTCGGGCTCTTGACCGCGAGGCTGCTGAGCCCCGAGCTCTTCGGGATCTGGCAGAGCATGCGACTGATCCAGCAGTACGCCGCCTATCCCAGCCTGGGGGTGCCCTTCTCCATGCAGCGGGAGGTGGCCAGGGCCCTCGCCCAGGGCCACCGGAAGGCAGCCGACCGTTCCGTCGACGTCACCTTCAGCTTCGTGACCATGATCACGCTGGCCTTCGCGGGCCTCTTCCTCGTCTCCTCGGTGCTCACCGGCTGGCCCTTCAAGCCGGCCTGGATGCTACCTCTTGCCGCCTTCGTCGTCGCCTCCCAGAGCTACGGCGTGCTGCTGATGGCCCTCGCCGGCCACCGGCGATTCGGCCTCTCCGGCCTGATCGACGTGCTGACCAGCGTCGCCAACCTCGGCCTCACCGTCGCGCTGGTCATCTTCTACGGCCTGACCGGCCTGCTCGTCGCCCAGGTCAGCTGGTCGGTGCTCGGCATCGCCCTCGCCCTGGCGTTCGGCGGCTTACGGCCGCGCTTCCTGGTCGACTGGCGCGAGGTGATCGCCCAGGCTCGCCTCGGGCTTCAGTTCACCGCCAACGGCTTCCTCTATCTCCTGACCCGAAGCGTGGACCGGCTGTTGATCCTGAGCATGCTGGGCGCGAAGGCCCTCGGCCTCTACGGGACCTCCCTGCTGGCCATGGGCTACGTCGAACTGGCCGGCACGGCGGTCGGGCGGGTGGTCTTCCCGCACATCGTGGTCAGGTTCGAAGCGCGGGGTGAAATGAGCGACATCCGCGGGTTCGTGGTCCGGGCCAGCGTGACCCTCGGCGCCATTGGAGCGGCCTGCGGAGGAATGGCCGCTCTCCTGATGCCGCCCGCCTTCCAGCTCATCCTGCCTCGCTACACCGCGGCGCTCGGCGCGGCGCAGGTGCTGGTGCTGGCATCGTCCTATCTCGTCGTCAGGAGCTCGATCGAGTACTTCTTCGTGGCCATCTCGAAGCTCTACCGGACCTTCCCCATACAGATCGCGGTCACCGTGGCCGCTGCCGCCGGGTGCTGGTTCGCCATCTCGGCCGGCTACGGGCTCACCGGAGTCGCCATGGTCATGTTCGGCGCCTACCTGGCGACCTCGGTAGGCTTCACCGGCTATGCCTTCGCCCACTACGAGCACGACTGGCCGCGGGTTGCCTGGTTCCTCGCCCGCGTCCACCTGCCCGCGGTCTACGCCGGAGCCGTAGTCTTCGCCCTCGAACGCCTGCTTCCCCTGCCCGGATTCGGTGGCGACTGGCTCGCTATGTTCGGACTCAGGCTGGTGCTCTACGCGTTTGCGCTGACTCCGTGGCTCCTTTTCGCGCGAAGTCGGGACATGACCGGGCCGGTTCCGGCGGTGGTTGCGGCGGCCGTCCCGGAGGATCCGCGATGACTGCGATGGGGATCCGGAAGGCGGGTCCCTCGGCGTATCTCGTCGTGGCGGGGCTGGCCGTGGCGGCGATCCTGCTCGGCCTCGCCGTGGCGGCCTGGAGCGCCGACGTCGGCCTTATCGCGATCGCCCTGTTGCTGCTGCCCTGGCTGATCCTGGTCGAGGGCGCGCCGGTCTGGCTCTACCTCTTCGCCTTCCCATCGATCGCGCAGATCGAGACCAGCTACCTCAGTGCACCCAAGCTCTTGGTGATCGTCTGCCTCGGCGCCTGGCTCGCCGGCGCGGTCGTCGGACGGCAGAAGGTCAATTTCCACCTCTCCGGGCTCGACCTAGCGATCGTCGCCCTCTTTGCCACCGGCTTCCTCTCGATCCTCTTCGCCAGCCTGGCCGGGCGCGAAAACCTACTCCTGGTCGCCGGCCAGAGCTTCGCGCTCTACTTCCTCGTCAGGTGGACCGGCGCCACCAGGCAGGGACTTTTGCGAGCCGCGGTAGCGCTCGCCGCGGGGGCCGCGCTGGCGGCCCTGGTTGCCGTGTGGGGCTACCTGCACGGCGCCTTCATCGACCTGGGCGGCGTCCAGCGCCTGGCGGAAGCCGGGATCGGGATCAACACCTTCGCGGCGATCCTGGTCGCCGCAGCCGGCGTGGCCGGCGGGCTGGTCGCGGATGGATGGAGCCGCGCCTGGAGGGTCGTCGGCGCAGTGGGGCTGGCGGTCCTGGTGGTCGCGATCGCCCTCAGCAAGTCGCGAGGGGCGCTGGTGGGCCTGCTGGCGATCGTCGTCCTGGGACTGGTCCTGCTCGGCCGCCGACGCATACGGCTGATGGCGGGCATCGGCGCCGCCCTCGTGCTAGCCGGAGTCCTGGTGGCCGATGTGCCCGGCATCGCCTCCGCCGTCGGCCTCGCCGACTACCGAGGCCGCTTGCTGCAGCTATTCCAGTCCGGGGCGGGGGCGGGCGTGGACAACGAGCACGTCTACATGTGGCGGATCGCCCTGGAAGCGTTCCGTGAGCATCCCCTGGCCGGCCTCGGCGTCGGCAACTTCGTCCAGCCCGGCGTCTGGTTCCCGCTCGCCCAGCGCGCCGGGATCCCGCCGGACATCTTCGGTCCGAACGATGCCCACAGCTTCTACCTCGGCATCCTGGCCGAGCGGGGGCTGCTGGGCGGCGTGCCGCTGGCCTTCATCCTCTGGCTGGCGCTCACCGGCGTCTGGCGCGCGCTGAGGATCGCGCCAGGGGGTCCTTCGCCCCGCGTCGAGATGCCCGTGGCCTTCGGCCTCGTCGGCTATTTCACGGCGGCGGCTTTCATTCCCGTCGATTCCTTCGTCTTCTCCTACCTGCTGCTCGGGATGGCGGCCGCCCTCGCGGCGCTGGCGCCCCGAGCGCACGAATTCGCGGGCCTGAGCGAGGCGAATCGGACCGGGAAGGGCCCGGTGGTCGCGGTCTTCGTCGCGACCACGGCCTATGAGGGCGCCGAGGGCGGCTACACCACCGAGGCAACTTTCCAGCACATGCTGCCCGCCTTCTGCGGCGCCTTCGCGTCCATCCAGCTCTGCCTGCCCGTGCTTCCCTCTGGGGCCGGGACCGCCCGGGAGCCGGTGCCGACCGAAGGGTGCCTCCGGGTCCGAGCGCTGCCCGGTTTTCGCAACGGGTGGGAGAAGTACCTGACCCGGCTGCCGGCCTACATCGTCGGCTGCGCCCGCCTCTTCAGACGCGAGGCCAAGGATTGGGATCTGGTCTGGATCGTGGACGGAGAGCTCCACAGCCAGGTCGTCTACGCGCTGACGGTGTTGTATCGAAAACGCGCCTTCCTCTATCTGCGCGACCGGGGAGAGCGGCAGACGCTCCACGCGGGGAGGACGGGCTGGCGGCGAATTTTCGCGGTGGTCTACGGCGCCTGGCTTCGGTGGAGCATCGGTGGTCTCACCCGCCAGCTGCCTTCGGTTGTCACCGGGGACGAGTTGAGGCAGAAGTACGGAGCGGACCAGCCGCAAATGCACCAGTTCGTTTCGACCCTTGTCCGCAGAGAGGACCTAAAGCGGGGCGCCATCCCGAGAACCGGACCGAACGCTCGGCCAACCATCGTAGTTGTGGGCAGAATCGCGCCCATCAAGGGAGTCGAGCACGTCATAAGGGCGTTGGCCCTGCTGCCTTCCGAAACCAAGGCCAGACTGCGGCTCATCGGACCAGCCGTTGCCCCTTACCGAACCGAGCTCCTGCGCCTGGCTGCCTCGCTCGGCGTTTCCGATCGGATCCACTTCGCCGGTGAGATCCCGTTTGGGCCGAGGCTCTGGCAGGAGTACGAGGCCGCAGACATCTACGTTCACCCGTCCCTATCCGAGGGCACGCCCAAGACACTCATCGAGGCGTTCGCGGCCGGGCTGCCCGTGGTCGCCAGCAATGTCGGTGGACTACCGGGATTGGTGGGCGCCGACGGTCTCCTTGTTCCGGTGGGCGACGCTCGGGCCCTCGCCTTGGCCATCGCCAGTCTTCTCGGGGACTCGTCACTGTGGCTCCGGTTCAGGAAGGCTTCCGCCCGGAAGGCCGAGCGGCTGACAATCGAGACCCAAGCGGATTTGCTGGTCGGCTTTCTCGCCTCGACCTATCCCGAACTTGCGATCCGGTCCCGCCGCGACGGCATCGGGCCAGGCTATTAGCCGGACACCGTCCCAGCGTTCAGGTTCGTCAGGGACGTTTGGCCAGCTTCTCCATCGCAGAGACGTAAGCACCCTCAGTGGCCTCCCAGTTGAACTTGGTGACGAAGGCGTGACGCGCATTCCGCCCCATCCTCCGGGCCTCGTCCGGATGAGTCACCAGCATGACCATGGCAAGCGCGATGCTTTCGGGGTTGCCGGGATCGACGAGCAGTCCGCAGCCGGCTTCTTGGATCGGTCTGACGAGGTTCGGAAAGTCAGAACAGACGACCGGCAGCCCAACGGCCATGTATTCGAACATCTTCACCGAGTGAGCAAAGCGTCTTGTGTAGTCATTCGCGCGGTAAACGATCAGGCCGGCGTCAGCCGCGGAGAGCAACTTCGGAACATCGAGGTAACCAACCTCGGGCAGGAAACGCACGTCGCCCTCGATCCCCAGCCTGCGTGCGATGGCCGTGCAGGTGGTCGCGCGAGGGTGGTCCGGCGACGTGCCCAGGAAGGTCAGGCGTGCATTCGCCCCCAGGCCACGAGCCAGGCCTAGACCTTCGATCATCTCCTCCATCGCGACGCGCTCTTCCGGAAAGCCCGTGTAGATGAATTCAAAGGGTCGGCCATATTTGCCGCGATGCGTGGCGCCGCTGGCGAAGTCCAAACGGGGCAGGTTCAGCAGCAACGATGTCGGTCTGCCCAAGCGGATAAAACGATCGAGAAGAGCCTCGCTGACCACGAAACATCGGTCGGTGGCGAGTACGAGCAGGTTCTCGAATGCGGTGAAGAGCGGGACCAGCAGGGCCGACAACACCGGCAATCCGGTGTTGACGGCGAGCGCGCGTGGATAGTCCTCCCGACAGTCGTAGACCAAGCGCCGGCCGGTGGCGAGCTTCAGGGCTACACCGACGGCGAGGCTTGGTACCTCCATGACCTGGTAGGCATCGCATGCCACTCGGCGCGCGAGGCGATAGAGACGAGGCAGGGCAAGCAGCTTGCGAAACCGCGAATCGAAATTGCCCCGTACCAGCGGGATTACCTCGATGCGAAGGTAGTTGAGCGTCGGGTCGTTGACGTCCTCCATTTCGCCGCAGGGCGCGATGACGGAGACGTCGTGGCCCGCTGCTTTGAGAGCGGCCGCCTCCTTGTGATAGTGAGGTGTGCTAAAGGCGACCCGGCCGACGGTGAGGATGCAGATCCTCACGCCCTTATCAGTGCTCTGCGCTCGGCGAGTCTCCCAAAAGGGGCCGCACCAACTCTCGATCGACCTCTCTGTGAGCCGAATAGCCCTCGAGCTCATTGCTCGATCGGCGGAAGTCGACTCGTGGCTCGAGCACCGTGTGATCGACACGTTCGCGGTACCTGACCGCCTGGCGCATCAGGTCGGGCAGAGATCCGGCGAGGAGGTGCGGTTCAAGCCCGAGGTCGAGGAGACGCGTGTGCTTGGCGTTGTAGTAATGAGCCTCCTTCTCTACCCTCGGGTTTGGTAGATGTTCGATCGTCACATCCAGGCCCAGCTCCGAACCAGCGGCCTGCACCATCTCCGCAAGCTCGACAACCGAGAACTGCTCGGTGAACTGGTTGAACACCCGGTATTCGCCCTGCGCCGGCGGATTGAGGATCGTCAGCTCGATGCAACGAACCGTGTCGCGAATATCGAGGAAGCCACGGGTCTGTCCTCCCGCCCCATACACCGAGAGGGGATAACCGATGGCCGACTCGACGCAGAACCTGTTCAGCACGGTTCCCCAGACATGGTCGTAGTCGAAACGGTTCACGAGCCGTTCGTCGAGGGCGCATTCCTCGGTGTAACTGCCGTAGACGACGCCCTGGTTTAAGTCCGTGGAGCGAAGCCCCCAGATCCGGCAGGCGAACATGATGTTGCCGCTGTCGTGCACCTTTGAGAGGTGGTAGAAAGAACCTGGCTGCTTCGGAAACGGGAGCAGATCCTTGCGCCCGTTGTGCTCGATCTCGATGAACCCTTCCTCGATGTCGATGTTGGGCGTCCCGTACTCGCCCATCGTTCCCAGCTTCACGATATGGCAATCAGGAACGACCGATTTCACCGCGAAGAGGAGATTGAGGGTACCAGCGACATTGTTGACCTGGGTCAGCATCGCGTGACGGCGATCGATCATCGAATAGGGAGCTGACCGCTGCTCCGCGTAGTGCACGACCGCGTCGGGCTCGAACTCGCGCAGAACGCGCTCCAAGTGGTCGTGATCGAGCAGGTCGCAGATGTAAGCCTCGATGTGCCGGCCGGTCAGTTCTTCCCAGGCCGCTACGCGACCCTCCAGACCCTCGATCGGCGTCAGGCTCGAAGTCCCGAGCTCGGTGTCCCAGCGTCGGCGAACGAGGCTGTCGAGAACGGCGACCTCCATCCCTCGAGCCGAGAGGTGGAGAGCCGTAGCCCACCCGCAGTAACCGTCGCCGCCAAGTATCAAAACCCGAGGGCTAGAGAGTGGCGAACCTGTTCGTTCCAGCGGGGTCATCAGTCTCCTCTAGGAATTCGGGGGTCAAAAGGCCCGCGCCGGCAGCGAGCTTTCCCTCGCCGAGCGCAGGAATGATACCCAATCGCGCCACAGGGTGTCCACGAAGTCGTCACCCTGGCTTCAGGGCTTCCACGTAAAGCGACTCGATCTTGCGTTCGGGGCTATCAGGGCAGGGTTCTATCCGTGACTCCCCGAACTCGCGCCGTTCCGCGTCCCGGAACCCGATCTCGCTCAGCAGTGCGCACAGCGTCTCGGCATCCCAAAGTGAGCGATGTCCATGCGCATAGACGACCTCCGAGAGGGCCATAAGCTTCGTGGGCCGGCCCGGGCGAGCGCGCCCCAGGAACTCACCGTTGCCGGCATACGACTCCGCGTAGGCGCCGAAGTCGGGTACGGCCACCCGGATCACACCACCGGGACGGAGCAGGCGATAGCACTCGCGAAGCAGTCGGGTCCCGTCTGGAAGCGCGAGGTGCTCCAGCAGATGTTCATGGAAGACCGCCGCCATGCTCGAATCTTCGAACGGAGTCGGATGGCGAAGGTCAAGAGCCACGTCTGCAGCCTTTCCGTATAAGTCGACGTTGATCCAGCCGTCCAAGTGGACTGGGCCGCAGCCGAGGTGCAACCCCGGATCTGCGGTCGACCTCGTCATGGTGGCGGCGCGAGAGTTGGACAGCGGCCGCAATGCCATGGTAAACGCCACCCGAAGGTTCATTCGAAGGGACGCCGGAAGCGCGCCTATCAACGCACTTTTGAGGTCGTGGGGCGGGTGGCCGGCCGGCTCGGGCAGCGCCCGGAGGTCACTCAGGTATGGAATCGATTCCCTGTCAAGGACCTGGAGCATGTCGAGATAACGTTCGATCTCCATAGACCGAGCGCGGCGAGAGCTCGTCATCAGCTCACAACGCTGGGCGGCGCCCGACGGCGTAGAGTTCCGACGAAAGCCAATCCGACTCGATTCCCCGGCCGGCGAGCCGGTAGGCCGTCCGGAGCAAACGATCGAGCACCCGGCCGGCGAGCCGGATCGGGGCAAGACCGTAGCGGCGGAAGCTGGTTCCTTCGAATATCGCCGAGTAGGGGAACCGGAAGGAGCCCAGGTGTCCGACTTCGACGTTCTCGAAGTGGAGCCCGGCGATCGCGCTGCCGAGGGCCGCCGCCGAAATAGGCTCGTGCATGTCAAAGAGTTCGGGGTCCAGGCGCTTTCGAACGGCACCGAACCAGCCCGCAAAGTTGGGTAGCGTCGCGATCAAGATTCCGCCCGGTCGGACGAGCTCAGCCATCGCCCGAAGAACCGCAGCGTAATCTCGAAAGTGCTCTATGACTCCATCGGAAAAGACGACGTCGAAGGAACCGGGGCTGAACGGCGGCTCCATCGCGTCACCGCAGACGACTGAGGCACGGGTCCCGAGCAGGTCGAGGTTTGCTCTACCAATTCGGCAGGCGCTCGCCGAGTAGTCGAGGCCGTAAACTTCGTAGCGGAATTGGCGCTGAAAGTAGTCGAGCCACTGGCAGGCGCCGCAGCCAACCTCCAGAAAGCGCCCCGGACCCGGGGTCACTAAGCGACGCAGCAAGCGGTCGTAGGATTCCCAGCGGTAGCTACGCAGGTCGATCCGATACGGGAGTGGGATCGAGGACCAATGCTGCTCCCACTGTTCCGGGCGGGTCAGCCGGTCTTCAGCGACCAAACCGCTTGCTGCGCAGCCCACATGTGAGGTGAATCTGGGTCCCGCGCATGCGCCCCGAGTATACGTCGGCGATTCGACGATCCGGCCCTGATGGCGGCGGTTGTGAGAGTCTGGGCCGCAACAGCGATGGATGGAAATAGTGTCCGTCATCCCTCCGGTCGGGGCGATCCGCCGGAATGGCGCGAGGTGTGGGATCAGCGGGCGGAGACGATCGCCGACTCGGCCGAACTGGTGGTCGGCGAGGGAATCGACAGGGTTCCTTCCTGGGTCGCCTCCCGCCGGTTACGCGAAACGCTCGAATTCATCGGCGACACCCATGGCCTGCGGATGCTGGACATCGGCTGTGGCGACGGTCGCATCCTCGGGCGGCTGCCGGCGGAACGGTGGGGCGTCGACTTCTCCGCCAACATGCTCCGCCTGGCACGAAGGCGGATCGGCACTGACATTCCGCTCGCCCAGGCGAGCGCGATCGCGCTGCCCTTCCAAGACGATTCTTTCGACCTGACGCTGTGCCTCAACGTGCTTCATTACCTCGCTGACGACGATGCCCGGACCGCGCTCACCGAGATGCTGCGCGTGACCCGTCCGGGGGGTCGGCTGGTAATGCACGTGAAGAGCTCGGTCTCGCCGGTGGGGGTGAGCAAGCGCCTGGCAAGCGTGGGCCGAGGCCTTCTGAATCAACCACGGGCCATCCGGGAGTACTATCGGCGGCCCCGCTGGTACCGCGTCGCGCTGCAGCCGGGAGCCCGCCAGGTCGGCCGCTTCTCCTACGGGCTGCAGCCGACCGGGGCCGCGCCGGTCGGCATGCTCCGCCGGTACGCGGGGCTGGAGGAGCGCCTTCGGAGCCAGCTTCCCTCGCACGGCTTCGGTGTCGACTGCTATTTGAAGTTCGCCATCGAGCCCGCGCGCTCTTGACGATCGGGTACTCGGTGGCTCCCGACCGGGCCCTCATCGCGGCCGAGGTCTTCCAGCACCTGAAGGTGCCCGCCGAGCCCGTTCGAGAAGGCGTCGATTACGAGGTCGTCGTCAGCGACGGGACGGTGGGCGGGACCGGGTCGTCAGCCTGCTGGATCGTCTTCTCGAGGCGGCGGATCCCGCTCGACGAGGGGCTCGGCCTGGAGGTGGGGGAGGCGGCCGCGGCCGGTACTGTCGCTTACCGGGACGCTGCCGAGGATTGGAAGCTTCCGGTCCGCACGGGCCTGGCCGGTGTCTCCGGCCTCGGGACAGTCCTCCTCTCCGACGACCGGGGCGCCGCCGTCGGGATGAGTGTCGCGCGCGACGGACTCCACGTCGAGCGGTTTGGGTTCGACCTCTTCGCCGAGGTCCATGCCTTGCTGACCGATGGCCAGCCGGAGGCCGATGCCGAGGTGCCGAGTCTCGATGTCCATGTCCATCTGCTGCGCTCGAGGCTGCGAGAGCACGCGACACTCGTCGAAGTGCCGGCGACCCCATGGGGCCACGATCTCGTGGTCTCGCTGAGCCACGACATCGACCACGCGAGCCTGGCCGAGCACGGGTTCGGCGCCCACTGGCTCAGCTTCATGAAGCAGAGCACGCTCTGGATGATCCGTTCCTGGGTCGGCGGGCGGACTGGGTTCGGCGATCTGCTGCGGTCGCTCGGGCTCGCCCTTCGCTCGTCGCTGATCGTCGCCGGCGTGCTGCCCGATCCCTGGCGGGGAATCGACGCCTATCGAGCTCTCGAGAAGCCCGTCGGCGCCCGCTCGACCTACTTCTTCGTCCCCTTCAAGGACCGCCCCGGCATTGCTCTCAACGGGACCAACGGCCAGCACCGGCGGCGGGCGGTCGACTACGACCTGTCGTCGCTGGCTCCAGTCGTCCGAGCCCTGGTTGGCGATGGGGCGGAGGTGGGCCTGCACGGGATCGACGCCTGGCACAGCGTGGAGGAGGCCGTGGCCGAACGGGAGCGGATGGCGGCGCTGGTCGGGCAGTCTCCGGACGGGGTCCGGATGCACTACCTGTACCGTCGCGACGACTCCCTGCAAATCCTCGACCGGGCCGGCTTCCGGTACGACAGCACCGTCGGATACGGCCGCCAGACCGGCTTTCGGGCGGGGACGCTCCACCCCTATCGGCCCGCCGGCGCTCAGAAGCTGCTGGAGCTGCCGCTGCACCTCGAGGACGGCGGACTGCTCTCGCCGGCGGCCGAGAACTCGACGCCAGACGAGGCAAGGGACAAGATCCGGCGCTACCTCGACCTGGCCGCGCGCTTCGGCGGCTGCCTCAACGCCAGCTGGCACGACAACAGCCACGGCCCGCCGCGCTCCTGGGGGGCGCCCTACGTCTTCCTGCTGGAGTCGGCCCGTAGCCGCGGAGCCTGGGTCACGAACCTGGGCGACGTCGCGGAGTGGTTCAGCCGGCGTCGAGAGCTCAGGCTCCGGGTTCTCCGGTCGGACGAGCATGGCGTGTCGGTCGACGTAGACCTGCCCGACGGCTGGCCCGAGCGCTTGCCGGGGTTCCGGCTCCGCGTCCACCTGCCATTGGAGGGGTGCTCGGCGGCCGACCCGCCCTACCTGGACTTTCCCCTCCAGCCAGGGGTCAACGAGATCCGATTCGAGCCGGGAAACGTTGCCGCCCATCGCAGCTGAACCAGGCGCGGAGATCGAGGTAACCGACCCGGGAGCCTGGGATGCGCTGGTAAGGGCTGCGCCAGCCGGCGAGCTCTACCACACCACCGCCTGGCTCGATCACCTCGCCAAAACCTACGGGGTCGAGGTCGTCCGGCTCGGGGTGGT
The DNA here is from genome assembly GCA_035531515.1 of Candidatus Dormiibacterota bacterium. Classification (GTDB taxonomy): domain Bacteria; phylum Chloroflexota; class Dormibacteria; order Dormibacterales; family Dormibacteraceae; genus DATKSS01. Next base: position 13,413 of record DATKSS010000064.1, read on the forward strand.
CAGGGGCGGGGAACTCGTCGGGGGACTGCCGCTCCTGCTGAGGAGGGTTGGCCCCTTCCTTCTTGCGGGATCGCCGCTTACGAACGTCGCCACGCCCCAGATGGGGCCGCTGCACCTGGACCAGGACGGCGAGGCGGAGGTGCTGGCCGCCTTCGACCGCTTCCAGCGGCGCCGGGGCGTGGGCCTGGCCGAGATCATCTATGGGCAGCCCGGGTCCGACGACGCGCTCGCCGCCCTCGGCTACCGGGTCTCCGACTCACTGACCCTTGTCGTCGACCTCAGGCATCGGTCGGTGGACGACCTCTGGCGCGGCTTCGAGGGGCGCAGCCGGACGGCGATTAGGAAGGCCGAACGCGAAGGTGTCACCGTCGAGGTCGCGGAGGACCCGGTGTACATCGACGAGTACGTGCGGATGGCGGGCGCCGTCTACGGCCGGCAGCGGCGGCCGCCGCCCATCCCAGCGGCCTTCTACCGGGACCTCTGGGACCGGTTCGCCGCCTCCGGGGTGCTCCGTCCGCTGGTCGCCCGCCACCAGGGCCGGACGATCGCGGCGGCGCTCTTCCTCATCTGGGGCGGGCGGGTCTACTACCAGGACGGCGCCGGCTACCCCGAGCACAACCACCTGGGCGCCAACAACCTGATCCAGTGGGAGCTGCTCAAGTGGGCGGTTGGCCAGGGCCTCGACAGCTACGACATGGTCGGCGCCGGGCTTCCGGCGATCGCCCGTTTCAAGGCCAGCTTCGGCGGCGTCCTGGTCCGCCGGCCGCTCGCCCGGCGGACCAACTCTCCGTCGGCGGCGGCTGCGCTGGAGGTCTACCGGCGGGCCGCGCCGCTCGGCCGCCGGCTCCGCTGGCGGCTCCGCGCTGGGATCGGGGGCGAGGGGCGGCCCTGATATCATCGCGCCCGGCATGAAGCCGCTCCCAACCGCGCCCTGGCCGCCGGCCCGGAGTGTCCGCTGAGGGCTGTTGAAGCCGCCGACCCCGGAGCCCCTCGCTGCCGCCTAGAGATCGGCAAGGACTCCTCGATCGACCCCCTTGCCCTGGTCGGGCTGGTCACCGACGAGAACGATGAGCCGGCGGTTTTGGGCAATGGCTGCACGATCCGGGCCTTCACTGTGATCTATGCCGGGGTCCGCGCCGGTGATCACCTTCGAACCGGCCACCACGTCCTGATCCGAAGCCCCTGCGCGATCGGGGATCAGGTTCTGGTGGGCACCGGCACCACCATCGATGGGCAGGTCGAGATCGGCTCGCGGGTGAAGCTCGAGAGCCACGTCTACATCCCCACCCACACCCGGATCGGCAACCAGGTCTTCATCGGCCCAGGCGCCGTGCTGACCAACGACCGCTATCCGCTCCGGCAGCGCCAGTCCTACGCCCCGGCCGGCCCGACCATCGCCGACAACGTCACCATCGGGGCCCGCGCGGTGCTGCTGCCGGGCGTCTCGATCGGCGAAGGCAGCTTCATCGCCGCCGGCGCCGTGGTGACCCGGGACGTACCGCCGTGGTCCCTGGTGGTCGGGACCCCGGGCCGGATTGAGCCACTGCCCGACAACCTGCGAGAGGAGAACCGGGCACTCCGATGGTGACCGTCGGGCTCATCGGCTGCGGGCGCATCGCCGAGCGCCACCTCGAGGCCTACCGCACCCTTGAAGGCGTCCGCCTGGTCGTGGCCGACCTTGACCCGGAGGCGGCCCGCCGGCTGGCGACCTCGCACTCGGTCGACTGGGTGCCGAGCGTGGACGATCTCTGGAACCGGAAGCTCGACGCCGTGGACGTCTGCGTGCCGACCCCGATGCATGCCGAGATGGTCCTCGCCGGGCTGCGGGCCGGCCGCCACGTCTTCTGTGAGAAGCCGCTCTGCCAGACCATGGAGCAGGCGCTCCAGATCGAGCAGCTGCGGAAGACGACGGGGCTCCAGGTCCAGGTCGGCTACCTCTACCGGTTCCACCCCGCCTACCAGCTGGCCCAGCGGGCGATCAGCGACGGGGTGATCGGCGCGCCCCACCTCGCGCTCTTCCGGCTGGGCGGACGGGGCAACACCAGGGCCTGGAAGCACGACGCCGACGCCGGCGGCGGCGCGACCCTGGAGATGATGGTCCACACCCTCGACCTCGTGCAGTGGCTCCTGGGGCCGATCGACGACGCCCAGCTTCTCGCCCGTCGGACCCTGCTGCCGGAGCGCCATATCGACGGCCGCACCCACGTTGCCAGCGCCGAGGATTACGTCCTGGCCAGGCTCCGCGCGGGAGGGGCCGAGGTGGTCTGCCAGAGCGATCTGGCGACCCCGTCCTACATGAACTACACCGAAGTCCAGGGCGACAACGGCACCCTCTTCACGAGCATCCTCTCCTACCTTCCGACCATCATCTACCTGCGCGAGCCGCGGGGAGTGTTCAACCTCGGCAACAACTTCTACGAGTTCCCGACGGTCAACCTCTTCGAGCTCGAGCTGGGCCACTTCGTCCGCGCGCTCGAGGGTGGAGTGGAGCCCCTCAACAGCGTCCAGGACTCGATCCAGGTGCTGAGTTTGATCGAGGGTTTCGACAAGGAGCGTCTCATTGGCACCGGATAACGGACGGCGGCCGATCCCGATCGCCAAAGTTGACCTGGCCGAGGACGAGATCGAGGCGGCGGTGGCGGTGCTGCGGTCTGGCAGCCTGCGCCAGGGCCGCGTCTGCACCGAGTTCGAGCAGCGCTTCGCCGAGATGACCGGCGCGAAGCACGCGGTGGTGGTGAGCTCGGGCACCGCCGCCCTCCACCTCGCCTGGCTCGCGCTCCTCCAGCCCGGCGACGAGGTGCTGGTGCCCGCCTTCTCCTTCGTCGCCACCGCCAGCACGGTGGTGCTGGCCGGCGGGCGCCCGGTCTTCTGCGACGTGGAGCCGGGGACCGCGACCCTCGACGTCGACGACGCCCGCAAAAAGCTCACCGACCGCACCGTCGCGGTGTCGCCCGTGCACCTCTACGGAGGCGTCTGCGACGTCGACGGGATCGCCGGCCTCGCGTCCGAGCACAACCTCAAGGTGGTCTGGGACGCCGCCCAGGCGCACGGCGCGCTCCACGGGGCGGTCGACGCCGGCGCCCTGCCGGACATGAGCTGCTTCTCCTTTTACGCGAGCAAGAACATGACCACCGGCGAGGGCGGCATGATCACCACCCCCGACGACGCCCTCGCGCAGCGCCTGCGGCTTCTGCGAAGCCACGGCCAGGCGCAGAAGTACCAGCACACGCTGATCGGGCTCAACTACCGGATGACCGACGTCCAGGCGGCGATCGGGCTGAAACAGCTCGAGCGGCTCCCAGCGGCGGTGGCGAGCCGGAGGGCCAACGCGGCCCTGCTCGACGACCTCCTCGCCGGCCTTCCCGGCGTCGCGCTACCGGTCGAGCGGCCGGGCACGACCCACTGCTTCCACCTCTACACGATCACCGTTGACCCCGAGGTGGCCGGGGTGAGCCGTGACGAGCTCCAGCAGGAGCTGGGCGATCTCGGCATCGAGACCGCCGTCCATTACCCGACCCCGATCCACCGCCAGCCGGTCTTCGCGCGCGACTACGCGGAGGTGAGCCTGCCGGTGAGCGAGAGGCTGGCCGGCCAGGTGCTCTCCATCCCGGTCCACCCGGCGCTCGACGAGGCCGACGTGCGGCGGGTGGGCGAAGCGGTCCGGAGCGTGGTGGTGGGAGCCCGCGCGTGACCGTCAAGCCGGCCCTCGAGGCGAAGTCGTTTCGCCCCCAGGAACTGGACGGCCCGCTGGCGGTCCTGACCGGCACCCGTCCCGGGATCATCAAGTTCTCCCCCCTGCTCCGAGAGCTCGACCGCCGGGGCAGCGCCTACCTGCTGATCCACTCCGGCCAGCACTACTCGCCCGAGATGGACTCGATCTTCTTCGAGGAGCTGAGCCTCAAGGCGCCCGATCACCGGCTCGACATCGTCCGACACCACCCGCTCCACGGCGAGCAGACGGCCGAGATGCTGAAGGGGATCGAGCGGATCCTGATCGAGGAGCGGCCGGCGCTTCTCCTGGTCGGCGGCGACTGCAACACGCACCTGGCCGGCGCCCTGGCGGCGCGCAAGCTCCACGTTCCGATCGGCCACGTCGAGGCCGGGATGCGCAGCCACGACTGGCGGATGCCGGAGGAGCACAACCGGGTGATGATCGACCACATCTCGGAACACCTCTTCGTGCACGACCCGACCGCCGCCGACGTGCTCACCGGCGAGCGCGTCCGGGGCGAGGTCCACGTCGTCGGCTCCACCATCGTCGACGCGGTGACCGAGAACCGGGAGATCGCCCGCGGCCGCGCGGCGCTGCTGCCGGAGCTCGGGCTCCGGCCCGGCGCCTACCTGCTGGCGACCATCCACCGGGAGGAGAACGTCGATGACCCGAAGGCCCTTATCGAGATCGTCGCCGGCCTCCGCCAGGCGGCTTCCGCCACCGGCCTGCCGCTCGTCTTCCCGGCCCACCCGAGAACCACCAAGCGGTTCGCCCAGGTCGGCATCGGCGCCGGCGACCTGGCCGGGATCAAGCTGATCGCGCCCCTTGGCTACCTCGACTTCCTGCACCTGACGAGCGAGGCGGGCGCGGTGCTGACCGATTCCGGCGGCGTCCAGCAGGAGGCCTGCATCCTCGGGGTGCCCTGCGTCACCGTCCGCTCGACCACCGAGTGGGTGGAGACGCTCGCCTCGGGCGCCAACCGGCTGGTGGCCGTCGACCGGCGCGAGATCGCGGCCGGGGCGGTCGCCGCCCTGGGAAACCGGAGGGGGTGGCCGAGCCCCTTCGCGCCGGGCGCATCCAGGAGGATCGTCGACATCGCCGAGCGGCTGGTCGCCGAGGCCGCGGAAACGTGCGCGTCCTCTTCCTGACGCACTTCTTTCCCCCCGAGGTCGGGGCGCCCCAGGTGCGGATCCTGGAAACCGCCCAGAACCTCCAGCGGCTTGGCCACGAGGTCCGGATCCTCACCGGCTTCCCGCACTACCCCTCGGGGGTCGTCCCGCCCGCCTATCGCGGCCGCCTCCTGATGCGCGAGGAGATCGGCGGGGTGCCGGTGCTCCGCTCCTGGGTCTGGGCGGCGCCCAACAGCGGCTTCCTGCGCCGGGTCCTCGACCATGTGACCTTCGCCGCCGGCGCCCTGCCCGCGGCCACCCGCCTGGGCTGGAAGCCGGACGTGGTCAGCGTCGACATGCACCCGATCTTTCTCTGCCTGACCGCCTACCTGCTTTCGCGCGCCTGGCGCGTTCCCTACGTCATCAACGCCGGGGACCTTATCCCTGACATGGCGGTGGACATCGGGGCGCTGACCAACCCGCTGGCGATCCGGCTGACCGCGATGCTCGCCGACTTCGTCTGCCGGCACGCGGCATTGATAATCCCCTTCACCCGGGGGATCGGCGAGCTGCTGGTCGAAAAGGGCATCGATCCCGCGCGCATCGAGCTCATCCACTACGGCGCCAACACGGCGGTCTTCGAGGACCGCGAACACTGGCGGCCGCTGCCCGCGTCGCTGGCGAGCGGCATCAACGGGGACTTCCTCGTCACCTACGCCGGGACCCACGGGCTGAGCCAGGGCCTGGAGGTGGTGCTCGACGCCGCGGAGGCCCTCAAGGGCGAGAAGGAGATCCGCTTCCTCCTCATCGGCGACGGCGCCGACAAGGCCCGGTTGGTGGCGCAGGCGCACGAGCGCGGTCTAATCAACGTGACCTTCGGCGATCCCCTGCCCCACGAAGCCATGCCGTCCCTCTACGACCGCTCCGGGGCGTGCCTCGTCAGCCTCCGCAAGCTGGGAACGATGAAGAAGGCGGGTCTGCCGTCGAAGCTCTTCGAGATCATGGCTGCGGGCAAGCCGGTCATCCTCGCCGCCGAGGGCGAACCGGCCGACTTCGTCCAGGAAGCCGACGCGGGTGTCGTCGTCCCGCCCGGAGACGCGGCCAGGCTGGCGGCGGCGGTGCGCCGGCTCCACTCGTCACCGGGACGGCGTCGTCGCCTCGGGGCCAACGGCAAGCGGTTCATCGAGGAAAACCTGTCGCGCGGTCGGCAGACCGAGAAGTACGAGCGGGCGCTGGCCAGGGCGGTGGCGGGAGGGCCGTGGTGACGGACGACCCCGAGCAGGACCGCATCCGGACCACCTACCGCCGCTACGACACGACGCCGGCGGAGCAGGCGAAACGCGACCCCGGCAACCCGGGCAACGCCGCCATCAAGCGCCACCGCGAGGCCGCGATCGAGGCGACGCTCGCCGCGGCGGGCCTCGACCTCGGCCGGGCCGCGATCCTCGACGCCGGCTGCGGCTCGGGCGACACCATCGCGCAGCTGATGGGGCTGGGCGCCGACCCCGGCCGGATCGTCGGCGTAGACCTCCTGGAGGACCGGATCGACTCCGCCCGGCAGAACCTGCCCGCGGTCCGGTTCGAGCGCGCCGACCTGCGCCACCTGGAGTTCCCGGATGGCAGCTTCGACCTGGTCATATCCTCGCTGCTCTTCGGATCGATCCTCGACCTGGCGGTCGCCCGCCCGGTCGCGGCCGAGCTGGGCCGGGTCCTGCGGCCGTTCGGCTCCGTCCTCTGGTACGAAGCCCGCTATCGCAACCCCTCCAACCCCAGCGTCAGGCCCTGGAGCCGGCGCCAGATCTCAGAGCTCTTCCCAGGCTTCCACGCCCAGCTTTCGACGATCACCCTGCTGCCTCCGCTGGCGCGCAGGCTCGGCTCGAGCACCGATACGCTCTACCCGGTGCTGAGCTCGGTCCCCGTCCTCCGCTCGCACTACATCGGGCTGCTCAGGAGAGAGGCGGCGCATGCGTAGCGAGTTCCTCGCCTTCTCGCCCCCCGCCCTCGGTGAGGAGGAGATCGCCGAGGTCGTAGCCACCCTTCGCTCCGACTGGATCACCACCGGGCCCAGGGTCGCCCGGTTCGAGCGCGACTTCGCCGACTACGTCGGAGCGCCGGCGGCGCTGGCGGTCAACTCCGGGACCTCGGCCATGCACCTGGCGCTGGTGGTCCTCGGAATCGGTGCGGGGGACGCGGTGGTCACCACGCCGATGACCTTCTGCTCCAGCGTCCACGTGATCGAGCACACCGGCGCCAGGCCGGTGCTGGTCGACGTCGACCGGCGGACCCTCAACATCGACCCGGACCGGGTCGAGGCCGCGGTGAAGGCCACCAAATCGGTCCGCGCGGTTCTCCCGGTCCACCTCTACGGCCACCCGGTCGAGATGGATTCGATCCTCGAGGTTGCCCGCTCCGCCGGGCTGGCACTGGTCGAGGACGCCGCCCATTCGCTGCCGGCGACCTACAAGGGCCGGATGGTGGGGGCGACGCAGGGAGGTGATGACGTTCCCGACCTCGCCGCTTTCTCCTTCTACGCGACCAAGAACCTGACCACGGCTGAGGGGGGCATGCTGACCGGAGCCCAGGACCTGATCGACAAGGCCCGGGTCTGGGGGCTGCACGGGATGAGCCGGGACGCCTACCAGCGCTACACCGAGCAGGGATCGTGGTTCTACGAGGTGGTCGAGGCCGGGTTCAAATACAACATGACCGACATCCAGGCCGCCCTTGGCCTGCAGCAGCTGAAGCGGCTGGCCGTTTCACAGGAGCGCCGGCGCCAGATCTTCGAGCGCTACGACCGGGCCTTCGCCGGCATCGAGGAGGTCGAGCCGCCGACCCAGCTGCCGGAGGTGGAGCACGCGCACCACCTGTACGTGCTCCGCCTCAAGCTGGAGATGCTGAAGATCGACCGGGCGCGCTTCATCGCCGAGCTGCGCGACTTCAAGATCGGCGCTAGCGTCCATTTCATCCCGGTCCACCTGCATCCCTACTACCGGGACAAGTACGGCTACAAGCCGGACGATTTCCCGGTCGCGCACGGCGAGTACCTGCGGATGGTCTCGCTGCCGCTCCACCCGCGGATGACGGACGCGGACGTCGACGACGTGGTCGACGCGGTGAGCACGATAGTCGACCGCGAGCGCCGCTAGCCGGTCGGGGAGGCGGTCTCCGGGCGGTCCAGCGGCAGCTCCACCACCACCGTTTGGTGGAGCACCGAGTCGCGCTTGGACTCCGGCTCCTGGCGCGCCAGGCGCATCAGCGCCTTCACCAGATCTTCGCGCCGGCCATCGTTGGCTAGCTCGAGCAGTGCCAGCGCGCGGCGCCGGAGGCTGAGCCGTGGGGCAAGCTTGCTCCCTCTCACGCTGCAGATCAGCGGATGGCCCGTCGCCAGCCGCTCCTCGGCCGACATCAGCAGCTCCTCGTGCAGTTTTTCGCCCGGCCGGATGCCGGTGTAGACGATCGGGATGTCGAGATCGGGCCGCAGCCCGCGCATCCGGATCATCTTCCGGGCCAGGTCGTCCACCTTGATCCGCTCGCCCATGTCGAGCATGAAGATGTCGCCACCATCGGTCAGCCCGGCGGCCTGGATGATCAGGCTCGCCGCCTCCGACACGTCCATGAAGTAGCGGGTCATGTCCGGGTGCGTCACGGTCACGGGGCCGCCCATCGAGATCTGACGGGCGAAGGTCGGGACCACGCTGCCGCGGCTGCCGAGCACGTTGCCGAACCGGACGGCGGTGAAGAGCGTCGCTTCGTCCTCGCCCTCGGTCGGACGCTTCGCATGCGTGCGCAGGGCCGTCTCCAGGAGGAGCAGCTCAGCGATCCGCTTGGTCGCACCCATCACCGACCGGGGGTGAACGGCCTTGTCCGTCGAAACCAGCACGAAGAATTCGGCGCCGATCCTGGCCGCGTTGTCGAGCGCGAGCATGGTGCCCTTGACGTTGACCCGGACCGCCTCTTCCGGGTACAGCTCCATCAGCGGAACGTGCTTGTAGGCGGCGGCGTGGAAGATCACCTGGGGCTCGGTCTCGTCGAAGACGCGGCGCATCTTCGACTCGTCCGCGACGTCGCCCACCATCAGCGTCATCCGCAGCCGGGGGGCGATCGAACGCAGCTCGAGCTCGAGGTCGAAAAGGCCCGTCTCATTGTTGTCGTAGACGACCAGGTGGACCGGCTCGAAGGCCACTATCTGCCGGCACAGCTCCGATCCGACCGAGCCGCAGCCGCCGGTCACCAGCACCGTCTTGTTGGCGAGCACGCGCTCGCAGGCGTCGACGTCGATCATCGCCGGCTGGCGGCCCAGGAGATCCTCGACGCGGACCTCGCGCAGCAGCGGGTGGGTCGTGGGATCGGAGACGAGGTCATAGAGGTTGGGCACGATCCGGATCTGGGCGGTGGTCTCCTGTGCCGCAGAGATGATCGCCCGGAGGTCCTCGCCGGCGATGTTGGAGATGGCGAGGATGATCAACTCGACCGAGTGCGCTTGGACCAGGCGAGGCAGGTCGCGACGGCCGCCGAGCACCCGGATGCCGTGGATGCTGAGGCCATGCTTGCTCCGATCGTCGTCGATGAACCCGATCATTCGATAGGAGCGCCCGTCGCGTTCGGTCAGCAGACGCCAGGCGAGGAACTGGCCAGCCTCGCCGGCACCGTAGATGAGGGCCGGCCGGCGCTCGTCGAGCGCTCCCTTCTGCGTCCGCCTGAGCCCCCGCAGGAGCCGGAACCGGTAGCGCACGGCGACCATGCCGCAAAAGGAGAAGAACCCGCCGACCCCTATCAGGCTCAGAGGCAGGGGCCGTACGCCCGAGAAGCCGATGGCTGCGTCGATGACCAGCCCGAGGATGGTGGCCGTCGCCACCGAGACGAGGATCGCAATCACCTCCGGAGCTGTCGCGTAGCGCCAGACCCGACGGTCCAGACCCCAAACATAGTTGCTGACGAGGTAGAGCGCGATGACCGGCAGGATCGCCAGCGTCACCCCGTGGAGCGCGGCCCGCTGGGCGCCGGAGGAGGCGTAGGTGAAGCGCAGCAGCAGCGCTGCGTAGAAGCTCAGCGCGACGATCGGCGCGTCGATCACGACCCATGGCAGGTGGCGGCGCAGCGAGCGGGCGAGCCACTGCATAAGGTTGGAATCCCGTCCGAGGATGACGTCGATCGTCCGCACCACGATCACCAGGTCGCCAGCGAATGAATGGTCGTCCAGGTACTCCACCTCGAGCGCGAGCTTGTGCTGGAGCAGGTTGTCGGTGTACTCCCGCTGGGCGTCGCTCCAATTGAGGAGCGCCTCCTCGTCGTGAAACGCGAGTGAAGCAGGGCTCGTGATGCCCGGCCGCAGGCCGAGCAATCGAAGCTGGTCTTCACTGTAGAGGGCAACGAATTCGGGATCTTCTGGCCGAGGACCGACGATCGACATCTCGCCCCTCAGCACGTTCAGCAGCTGCGGCAGCTCGTCCAGTTTGGTGCGCCGCAGCAAGCGCCCTGTTCGGGTGATCCTCGGATCGTCGGCCGCTGTGACCTTCGGCCCCGTCTTGATCGGCGCCACCGTCATCGAGCGGAACTTGTAGATCCGGAAGTTCTTCTGGTTGCGGCCGACGCGGATTCCCCGATGGATGGCCGGCCCCGGCGAATCGAGCTTAACCATCACGGCGATGACGAGCAGCAACGGTGATAGGAGTATCAGGCCGATGGCTGAGAGGACGATGTCGAATCCGCGCTTCAACGTCTCCTGACCACTCATCCTCATACGTCCGCCACCGGGCGGTTCCGTATGCTACTCAAGCTTCAGGCTTGCTACAACGTCTGGTGGCGAGCCCGCTTGCGACGCCGGATCTCGAGCAGCGCCGCCGCGTTGACGCCCACCAGCAGGCCGACCGCGCCGGCGGCCGCCGTCCGAGGCCAAACCGGCGGCACCTCGATCGCGGGTGGACCCTCCAAGACCACGGTCGCTTGCGTTCCGGCCGGTTCGCCGGCGACGCGGTCGCCAAGAAGTGCCGTGACCACGGCATCGTCGAGCAGCTGAGCGGTCTCCGGGCGGCGATCGGTCACATCGACGCTGAATTGGGGACTGTTCGGCACCTCCGCGGCCACGACCTCGCGCCGCAGCGCGGCCGTTCCGATATGGCTGCCGGCGAGTTGGGCGCCCTGCTGGAGAACGCTGTCGCTGGTGGCTGCGGCACTGTAGCGAACCGCCAGCTGGCGGGCGTTGTACGCGTCCGCCGAATAGCCCCTGCCGCTGGTGGGGTAATGGATCGAAGCGATCGCCTCGGCCCTGTACATGGGCGGCTGCAAACGGTAATCGACCCAGGCGGAGCCGGCGCAGATCACAGCCAGGATCAACATCGCGGGCCACCAGCGGCGGCAGCTATCAACCAGCAGATCCACAGCGTCCACCACCTCCAGGCGGTGGCGGAGGGACGCGGCCAGGCCGGTTCGAGCCTCGATCGTCCCCGCCCTCAGCGCTTAATCAGCGTGGACGATGCGTAGACACCGCTCGGGCCGGCCGACGGGAAGAACTCGGCCCGGCGGTCGAACGGTGTCCCCTGGAGGTTCCAGGTGTGGTCGGTAAGGACCAGCGCGATCTCCACCCCGCGGAGCCCGTCGAGAGCACCGATGCGGAGAAGGGTCGGCTCGGGCGATGATTCCTTGGCGGCTGAGGCGGATTCGAGTTGTTCCGGGGAGGGCTCGAATGACATCTTCAACGGATTGGGAGAAGCTTAGACGGAGCTGGCCCGGCGGGTCCTAGCCCGCTGTTGTAGAGTTGTCGCGCCCGGCGGTCAGGGGCCGTCGGAGGCTTATTTTGATGGACCAAATTGGAGCTTTGGAATGCGAATCCTGATCCTCGGCGGCGACGGTTATCTGGGCTGGCCGACCGCCATGCGGTTCTCGGCTCGCGGTCACGAGGTCGCCGTGATCGATAACTTTCTGCGCCGCCGGTACCACCTTGAGCAGGCCTCCGACAGCCTGACTCCAATCCGCTCGCTAGAGGAGCGGGTTGGCGCTTGGTACGAGCTTTACGGGAAACGAATCGAGGCCCATGTGGGTGACATCACCGACTACGACTTCTTCGAGCCGATCGTCCGCGACTTCCATCCCGACGCGGTGATCCATTACGGCGAGCAGCCGAGCGCCCCCTGGTCGATGCGCAACAGGCGCGCCGCCGTCGAGACGCAGCAGAACAACGTCATCGGCACCCTCAACCTTCTTTTCGCCCTCCGTGACCACGCGCCGGATTGTCACCTGATCAAGCTCGGCACCATGGGCGAATACGGAACGCCGAACATCGACATCGAAGAGGGCTTCATCGAGATCGAACACAAGGGACGCAAGGATCTGCTGCCATATCCAAAGCAACCGGGCTCGTTCTACCACCTTTCGAAGGTGCACGACAGCCACAACATCATGTTTGCCTGCAGGGTCTGGGGCATCCGCGCCACCGACTTGAACCAGGGCGTCGTCTACGGTATCGAGACCGAGGAAACGCGGCTGGACGACCGGCTGATCACCCGCTTCGATTACGACGAGTCATTCGGCACGGCACTCAACCGGTTCAGCGTCCAGGCGGTTATCGGCCAGGCGCTCACGGTTTATGGAAAGGGCGGCCAGACGCGTGGTTATCTCAACATCCGCGACACCCTGCAATGCGTCGAATTGACGGCCGCGAATCCGGCCGCCGCGGGTGAGTATCGCGTCTTCAACCAGTTCACCGAGCAGTTCACCGTGATGCAGTTGGCGGAGGTCGTTCAGCGGGCGGCATCCGAACTTGGCATCGAGGTCAAGATCGCGCCCATCCCCGATCCGCGGGTGGAGAAGGAAGAGCACTACTACAACGCCGTGCACACCAAGCTGACGGAGCTCGGCCTCAAGCCGCACCTGCTCTCGGAGGAGCTTGTCGAGTCGATGCTCACCAGTATCGGGAAGTACCGGGATCGCGTGATCCAGAGCGCGATCATCCCGAAGATCAAGTGGAATCCGGAGCGTCCCACGGCCGCTGTCGCCGGGACCGCATGAGTTGTCGGCCGGCCGCGTCCTCGTCACCGGAGGCGCGGGGTTCATCGGTTCGAACCTCGCACGTCGGCTGACAGCCAGGGGTACGCCGGTCAGGGTCGTCGACAATTTCTCGGTCGGGCAGCGCCAGTACCTGGCCTCGGTTGACGCCGAGGTCGTCGAAGGGGACGTCACCGACCCGTCGTTCCTAAAGCGGGTACTACCCGGCGCCTCGCGGGTGGTGCACCTGGCGGCAGCGACCTCGGTGCTCGATTCCATCAACGATCCGGTCTCCGGGCTGGCGGTCAATGTCGCCGGGCTGGTGAGCCTCCTGCAGGCCGCCACCGCCGAAGGGGTGGAGAGCTTCGTGTTCGCCTCCTCCAACGCGGCGGTGGGAGAGGCACCGACCCCGGTGTCGGAGGAGCAGGTGGCTCGGCCCTCCTCGCCGTACGGCGCCAGCAAGCTGGCCGGGGAGGCATACTGCAGTGCTTTTGCGCGGAGCTACGGGCTGCCGACGACGGCTCTGCGATTCGCGAACGTCTACGGGTCGAACTCGCTCCACAAGCAGAGCGCGGTGCACCGGTTCATCCGCATTGCGATCGCCGGCGGTCAGTTGACGATCAACGGTGACGGCCGCCAGACCCGCGACTTCATCCATGTGGACGACATCTGCGTGGCGATCGAAGCCTGCCTCGATCGGCCCGTCGTCGGCGGGCTCTTCCAGGTCGGCACCGGGTCGGAGACCTCGATCCTGGAGCTGGTTGAGTTGCTGGCGAGGATCCACGGCGGCGAGATCAAGGTGATGCACGGTCCCGCCAACCCGGGGGAGGTACAACGCAACTTCAGCGACGTCGCCAAGGCGGACCGCGACCTCGGGTTCGCGGCCAGGGTGGAGCTCGCTGACGGGCTCGCGCGAACCTATGCCTGGTATTCGGAGCAGCTCTCGACCGAACGGGGCCAGGGGGTACTGGCCAGGGAAGGCGACTGAAGCCGGCCGGCCAGCCTAGCCGAGAAGTGGGAGCTGGGCCGCTCCGGACTGCCCGGCCTCGATCGTCACGCCGTCTGGCGTGAGCTTGATCAGCCGGTCCTGGGTCAGATCGCTGTCGGCCTTGTAGGTCTTGCCTCCGGCTGTCGTGTAGGTCACCGAGAGTTTGTCGGCGTTCGTCCCGGCCTGCTTCTGCCAGTAGATGCTGTTGTCAGACTGATCCTGGTTCAGCGGCGTGGTCCAGTCGAAGATGAACTGGTGAGTTCCGACGCCGGTCTGCGAATTGACGTCGATCCGGACCCAGCCGTCGAGAAACTTCGTGCCCGGCGGCGGCTGTTCGTCGGTGGCGACCTTGTCCGCTTGGAGGTTGCTCGCCTTTGCCGAGGTGGCGTCGGCCGGGATGTAGAGACGGACGTAGAAGTAGTAGGTGCGGCCGCCGGCATAACCGGGCGGGGCCGGGTTGGTGACGTTGACGACCAGGTGATGCGCAAGGCTGTCGGCCTCTTCGGTCAGGGTCAGGTCGTAGGTCCGGACCACGAAATAGTTGACCTTGCTGTCGCCGTAGTTAGCCTCGACCTCGCGCATCATCTCCCCGCCGGCGGGCGCCGGCGCGAAGGCGCCCGACCAGCCGATCCGCCCCATCTCCGCTTCGGCGCCGGCGTTGTTGAAGTAGACCTGTAGATGCCGCTGGCTGGTCGCCGCGTTCAGCGCGCTGAGCAGCGCCGACCACTTCGACGCCGGTACTGTCGTGATCGACTGAAAGACTTTTGTCGCCGCGCTGACGAGGAACGCCTTGCCGTCATAGGGGTAGCCGGGATGGCCGGGAGTGCCGCGGAATTCCGACCGTTGATAGACAACCTCCGCGAAGTTGCTGGAGTTAACGGTCACGTTGTACTCGGGCAGCAGGATGGGGCCTGTGACGTCCAGCAGCTTCGCTATCGTGATCGGATCGACGGCGATCACGCCGTCGACGCTTTGGCCCGTCTCGTTCGTATAGAGCTGCTCCCCCACCTTGGCTGCGGTTGGGAAGTCGGAGGAGACGAGGGAGTCACCAAGTCGCCAGCCGTGGTCACCGGTGAAGGTGCGCAGCTCCAACGGCTCGGGCACGTATCCCTTCTGGCCCGGAGTTGGATAGGGAGTGTCGATGCTTAAAACGTCGGCGCTCTTCTCGAGCTTCAAGGTGCCCCCCTCCGCGCCCAGGATGCTGTAGCTGCCGATGTAGCCTCCCGAGCCCTGCAGGTTGGCCGGATCCACCTGTTCGACCAGGTAGGTTCGGGGGCCGTTACCGCCGAGGACCTCCGCCAGGACCGGGGCCAACCGCTGGAACTCCTCGACGCCTGCCAGCTCGTCGTGGATGGAGGCCAGGGCATGAGTGAAGGTCGCCTGCTGCGAGGAGGGAAGCAGTTTGGGATCGACCTCGGCGGCGTAACGGCTCGCATCCTTCAAGGCCGCCAGCGCAACGGCGAGGGAGGGCTGGCTGGCGGTCAGGAACTTGAGCAGCCGGGAACCGGCGCTCGAGGTCGGATCGGCATTTTGGCCGATCAGCTGGGAGTCGACCGCTGCCGCCTCCTGGCCGGCGTCGGAGAGCGCCGCGCCCATCTTGGCCACCGCCTCTGCGGTCTGCAATCGCGGCTCGAGGAAGTACGTCCCTACCCCAGGTGTGCGTCCTCCGACTGTCAGGAGCGGATCCGAGCTGAGCACGCCGATCGCGTTCTCGAAGCTGGTCCCCGCCTCCTTGAAGTCGGCCACCGACTGGTTGATGAGCGCGGGGCTGTGCTGGTTGGTGGCCAGCTTGAGCGCGTCCTTCCCGGCCTGAAGATGAGCGGCTCCTGCCGAGAGCTGCGCTGCGACTTGTGCCTCCAGCCGCAGGGCGCGGCCATACGCGAACCAGCCACCGGCGGCTCCTCCGGCCAGCAGCAGGATCACCAGGAGGTAGGCGATCAACATCTGCTGACTGCGTTGATAGCGAGTCCGCCGCCGCCTTCCGTTGAAACGACGCCTACCGTGGGGCAGCCGATCTTTAGTAGGCGACAGCCTCATCAATCAGCATCACGGGAATCCCGTCGACGATCGGAAAACGAAGGCGGTCTTTCGGACACTCCAGGGCCGAGCTATCGTCGACGAGAGTGACCTTGCCGTGACATTTGGGGCAGGCCAGTATCTCGAGAAGCTCGGCCGGGATCGACATGCCGGAAGATGCTACCCCCGGAAGCGGTGGGCCCGCCCGGGCCGGCGAGATGAGATGCTTGCCGCCGATGTCGAGGAGTTCGCTGCCTCGTTTGGACGGGCGCACCCTGCTCCTCTTCGGCTGCGCGGTCGGTGTCCTCGCCCTCACCTTCCGGCCGACCGTCGAGGGAGACGGGATCGGCTACTTCGTCTACCTCCACGCGCTACTGGTAGGGCACACGCTGGACCTGAGCGGCGAGTACCGAGCGGCACTCGCAGCTCACATCCCACTCTACCGACCACTTCTGACCGTCCATTCGGTCACAGGGCTCGCGGCCGACTTCTTCCCGATCGGGCCGGCAATCCTGTCGTCACCCGCGTACCTCGTCGCGCTCGCCACCCGACCAAGCGGGCAGCCGTCCTTCGGGGCGCCCTTCACGACCGCCTTCGCCGCGACCTCGCTCGCCCTCGGCCTGGTCGCGCCGGTCCTCAGCTGGGGACTGGTGCGTTCGGCTGCGATCACGCGCACGGGGTGGTCACCGGTGCTGGCGACCGTGGCCGCCGTGGTGGCGACCCCCTATCTCTTCTACCTGCTCTATGAGCCCGGCTACTCGCACACCTTCTCGGCCGCGCTCTGCAGCGCCTTCTTCCTCACCTGGTGGCTGACCCGCGACCACCGTTCGCTCCTCGGCTGGTTTCTCATCGGGCTCTTGGGCGGGCTGATGGCGACCGTTCGCTTCCAGGACGGCCTCTTCGTCGCCGTCCTGCTCCTCGACCTGCGCACCGGCCGCATTCGCGCCCTGGCCGCCCTCCCGGGCATCCTCCTGGGATTCGCGCCCCAGATGGCGATCGACCTCGCCCAGTTCGGCTCGATCCTTCCCTCCCGGCCGCTCGGGCAGGCTTTGGCGCCCTGGCCCGGTCACTACCTCGAGGTGCTGCTCTCCAGCCACAACGGACTCTTCAGCTGGTCGCCGGCAACCCTTCTCGCCGCCGTCGGCCTGTTCTTTGTCCCGCGCCCCGCCCTCCGCGCCGCCGGCCTCTACGCCTTCGCCGTTCAGATCGCCATCAACGGGTCGGCCCCCGACTGGTGGGGCGGAGCCTCCTTCGGCATGCGCCGCTTCCTCGATCTGCTGCCCTTCTTCGTCCTCGGCCTCGCCACGTTGTTCGAACTGCTTCCGCGGGTCGCCGCGACGACGGTCGCCGCCCTGCTCGGAGGCTGGAACGTCCTTCTCCTCACCTACTACGAGTACGTCTTGAGGGCCGACCGCGATCCCGGCTACCTGGGGATGCTCACCGGCCAGGTCGCTGCGATTCCCTACCTCCCGCACGTGCTCTTCGGCGGCGACGCCACCCGTAATATCGCCGAGGGCCTGCTGGCCCGCGACGGCCGGCTCGGCGCCGGCCTCTTGCTGCTGCTGATCGAGGCGCTCTGCGTGGCGGCTGCCCTCGTTG
The DNA here is from genome assembly GCA_035531515.1 of Candidatus Dormiibacterota bacterium. Lineage (GTDB taxonomy): Bacteria > Chloroflexota > Dormibacteria > Dormibacterales > Dormibacteraceae > DATKSS01. Next base: position 30,817 of record DATKSS010000064.1, read on the forward strand.
TCGCCCGGCTCGTCGCCCGCGACTTACCTCCGACACCGCCGACCCCAGCTGGGGTCGGATCGCCGCGCGTACCGACGCCGCTGGCTCAGCCCGACCCGGCGCGAACCTAGAATCGGGACCCTGATGTACTTCACCGATGCTCATGAGGAGCTGCGGCTGACCGTCAAGCGGTTCCTCGAAAAGGAGGTCCAGCCCCACCTCGCCGAGTGGGAGGAGACCACCTTCCCCGACTCGATCATGAAGCGCTTCGGGGAGATGGGCCTGCTGGGGCTCCGCTACGACCCCGCCTACGGCGGCCAGGGCGGGGACTACTTCAGCGCCATCGTCCTCTCGGAGGAGATGGCGAGAGCCGGCTGCGGCGGGCTCGGGATGGCGGTGGCGGTCCAGGCCGAGATGGCCACGCCGCCCCTCAACAAGTTCGGCACCGACGTGCAAAAGCGGAAATGGCTGGCGCCGGCGATCAGCGGTGACGCCATCGCCGCCATCGCGATGACCGAGCCCGACGCCGGCAGCGACCTCGCCAACATCCAGACCGTCGCCCGCAAGGACGGCAACCAATGGGTGATCAACGGCCGCAAGATCTTCATCACCAACGGCGCCCGGGCCAGCTGGGTGCTGCTGGTGACCAAGGGCGACCGCGAGCGCGGCCACAAGGGCTACAACCTGCTGATGGTCGAGCGGGGAACCCCCGGCTTCACCGTCACCCGCACCCTGGAGAAGCTCGGCATGCACTCCTCGGACACCGCCGAGCTCCTCTTCGAGGACTGCCGGGTGCCACTCAGTAACCTGATCGGCGAGGAGGGCGAGGGCTTCAAGCACCTGATGTGGGAGCTCCAGGGCGAGCGCCTGATCGCGGCCTGCGGGGCGGTCGCCGGCGCCCAGAAGGTCTTCGAATACGCGGCCGACTACGCCAAGAACCGGGTCGCCTTCGGCAAGCCGATCTCCGAGCACCAGGTGATCAAGCACAAGCTGGTGGATATGGCGACCGACGTGAACATGATCCGGGCCTTCGTCTACGAGACCGCCAGACGGTGGGACGAGGGCGAGTACCCGGTCCGGGAGATCACCCAGGCCAAGCTGCGGGCCACCCAGATCGCGGTCCAGGTCGCTGACGAGGCGATCCAGATCCTCGGCGGCCACGGCTACATGCGCGAGTTCCCGGTCGAGCGGGCCTGGCGCGACGCCCGCCTGGCCCGCATCGGGGCGGGGACGGACGAGATCATGAAGGAGATCATCGCCAAGACCTACGGGCTGTGAGGCCCCGGG